>JAXMJH010000112.1:0-42764 GCA_034376725.1 Lysobacteraceae bacterium
GCGCAGCTGTGGGTGACCTTGCCGCTATATCGGTCACGACCGTACTGCTTACTGGAAAGGACCTTACATCGCCGCCTGTCGAAATCAGGGCGAGCGGAAAATGTACCTATAGCAACCCGCACAAGGGTCCGATTCGCGTCGAATGCTCGGCAGATACTGCGAGCGGCAGGTACGAACTTTCATTCGTGTCAGACGGTGTTTGGCCGCCGAAATAGTCTGAAATTCTTCGAATTAGAACGAAAAGGGTTACATAAATGCGTGTCTATTACGATCGTGACGCCGACCTGAACCTGATCACCGGCAAGAAGATCGCCATCGTCGGCTATGGCTCGCAAGGCCATGCCCATGCGCAGAATCTGCGCGACAGCGGCGTGACCGAAGTCGCCGTCGCCCTGCGCGCCGGTTCGGCGACCGCCAAGAAGGCCGAAGGCGCTGGCTTCAAGGTCATGTCGACCAAGGAAGCAGCCGCATGGGCCGACATTCTGATGATCCTCGCCCCCGACGAGCATCAGGCCGCGATCTGGGCCGATGACATTGCCGGCAACATGAAGCCGGGCGCTGCGCTCGCCTTTGCCCATGGCCTCAACGTCCATTTCGGCCTGATCGAGCCGCCGGCAGACATCGACGTGATCATGATCGCGCCCAAGGGCCCCGGCCACACCGTGCGCAGCGAATATCTGCGCGGCGGCGGCGTACCCTGCCTGATCGCGATCCACCAGGACAAGAGCGGCAACGCGCACGACATCGGCCTGGCCTATGCCAGCGGCGTCGGCGGCGGCCGGTCGGGCATCATCGAGACCAATTTCCGCGAGGAATGCGAGACCGACCTGTTCGGCGAGCAGGCCGTGCTGTGCGGCGGCGCCACCGAGCTGGTGCTGATGGGCTTCGAGACCCTGGTCGAGGCCGGCTATCAGCCGGAGGTGGCGTATTTCGAGTGCCTGCACGAGCTCAAGCTGATCGTCGATCTGCTGCACGAGGGCGGGCTGGCCAAGATGCACCAGTTCATTTCCGAGACCGCCCAGTACGGCGATCTGACCCGCGGTCCGCGGGTGATCGACGAGCACACTCGTGAGCGGATGCGCGCGGTGCTGCGGGAAATTCAGGACGGCACGTTCGCCCGCGAGTGGGTCGCCGAGCACCGCGCCGGCCGCGATCGCTATCAGGATCTGAAGAAGCGCGACCTGGAGCATCCGATCGAGCAGGTCGGTGCCCGTCTTCGCGCCCGCATGCCGTGGCTGGCCGAGCCGGCTGGCAAGGCGGCAGCAAAGAAAGCCGTCACCGCCGAATAGTCGTTGTCCCGTAGATCGCTGCCAGGAACTGCCGTCATGAACATCGCCGCTTCGAACCCACCCATCACCGACGTGCGCCCGCTGCGGGGTGCCGAATTGTTGCTGCGTGCCCTCGAGGCGGAAGGCGTGGAGCAGATTTTCGGCTATCCCGGCGGCGCCATCATGCCGGTCTACGATGCCCTGGTCGATTCGCCGATCCGGCACATCCTGGTGCGCCATGAGCAGGCGGCGGCAATCGCCGCCAACGGCTACGCACGTCACACCGGCCGGGTCGGCGTGTGCATGGCGACCAGCGGCCCGGGCGCCACCAACCTGGTCACCGGCATTGCCGATGCCTATATGGATTCGGTGCCGATGGTGGCGATCACCGGCCAGGTGCCGACCACGGTGATGGGCACCGATGCCTTCCAGGAGGTCGACATCTTCGGCATGACCCTGCCGATCGTGAAGCACAGCTTCATCGTGCGAAACGCCGATGAATTGCCGGCGATCGTGCGCGAGGCGTTCACCATCGCGGCCAGCGGTCGGCCGGGCCCGGTGCTGATCGATCTGCCCAAGGACATCGCCAACGCCGAGTCGAGCTTCCGGCCGCTGAAGCGCGAGGAAGCTGCCAGCGTGCCCTGGCCCTCGGTGCGTGAGCGCGATGCCATCGCCCGCGCCCGTCGGCTGATCGAGGCCAGCGAGCGGCCGATCCTCTACACCGGCTACGGCGTCGGCCTGAGCGGCGCCGAAGATGCCTTGCGGGCGATGGTCGAGGCGACCGATATTCCGGTGGTCAGCACGCTCAAGGGGCTGGGCGGCATTCCGACCGATCACCCGGCTTTTCTCGGCATGCTGGGCATGCACGGCACGCGCGCGGCCAATCTGGCCGTGCAGGAATGCGATCTGCTGATCTGCGTCGGCGCCCGGTTCGACGACCGGGTGACCGGCAAGCTGGTCGAGTTCGCGCCCAAGGCCAAGGTGCTGCATCTGGATGCCGATGCGGCGGAGATTTCCAAGCTGCGCTATGCCCAGGTGCATCTGGTCGGCCATTTGCCGCAGGTGCTGCCGCAGATCACCGTGCGGCCGTCGATCGAGCCGTGGCGGGCGCATTGCAAAGCGATGCGCGAGGCCTCGCTGCCGCGTTACGACGCGCCCGGCGAGTGGATCTTCGCGCCGGCCCTGCTGCGGCGGGTCAGCGAGCTGACCGGGCCGGATGCGGTGGTGGCCTGCGATGTCGGCCAGCACCAGATGTGGGTGGCACAGCACTGCATCCACCGCCGGATCAACCAGCACCTGACCAGCGGTGGGTTGGGCACGATGGGCTTCGGCCTGCCGGCGGCGATGGGCGTGAAGATCGCCCGGCCCGAAACCCAGGTGGTATGCGTGTCCGGCGACGGCTCGATCATGATGAACATCCAGGAGCTGGCCACCCTGCGGCGCTACGCCTGCGCGGTGAAGATCGTGCTGCTCGACAATCAGGCGCTGGGCATGGTGCGCCAGTGGCAGGAGCTGTTCTTCGCCGAGCGGTATTCCGAGGTCGACCTGTCGGACAACCCGGATTTCGTCGCCCTGGCCGCCGCCTGCGGCATTGCCGGGCGCAGCATCGATCGACGCGATCAGGTCGAGGATGCGCTGCGCGAAATGCTCGACTTCGATGGACCTTACCTGCTGCATGTGCGGATCGACCCGCGCGCCAACGTCTGGCCCTTGGTGCCACCCAACACCCCCAACCATGAACTGATCGAAGGCAATGCCCCGGCCTCGGCCGGCCCCACGATGGAGAAAGACGATGTCTGAGTCCCTGCACGAAATGATCCTGACCCTGGACCGACAGGAAGGCGCACTCGTGAGGTTGCTCGGGCTTATCGAGCGGCGCGGATTTCGCACCGTCGAACTGGGCTGCCGCGAGCGCTCGGACACCCTGGTGGTGCGCGTCAAGCTGGACGGCCAGCGGCGCGCGGCCGAGGTGTTGATCCGCCAGATCGGCCGGCTGCACGATGTCCGCGGCGCCGAGCTGGTGGCCCAGCGCCCGGTGACCAAACTGCCGGAGCAGCGCCGGCCGATCGTGCAGATTCCGGCCAGCGCCGTGTCCCGGCGCAGCATGAGCTTTCTGGGTATACCCGATCACGTATCGACCGAGCGGGTGCCGAGATGACCGCGCCGGATCAGGTACGCATCTTCGACACCACGCTGCGCGACGGCGAGCAATCGCCCGGTTGTTCGATGACCATGGCCCAGAAGCTGGCCATGGCCCGGACCCTGGTCGAGCTCGGCGTGGACGTGATCGAGGCCGGCTTCGCCGCCGCCAGCCCGGACGATTTTGCCGCCGTGCGCGCGGTGGCCAAGGAGGCGAACGGCTGCGCCGTCGCGGCGCTGGCGCGTTGCCAGGCGGGCGATATCCAGCGTGCCGCCGCCGCGCTGGAGCCGGCGCATCGCCCACGCATCCATGTGTTCATCGCCAGCAGCGACCTGCATCTGGAACACAAGCTGCGCATGAGCCGCGAACAGGCGCTGGCTGCGGCCGGCGAGTCGATCCGCCTGGCGCGCAGCCTGTGCGACGACATCGAGTTTTCCGCCGAGGATGCGTCGCGATCCGAGCCGGCGTTTCTGGCCGAACTGTTCTCGGTGGCCATCGAGGCCGGCGCGACCACGCTGAACGTGCCTGACACCGTCGGTTACGCGGTGCCGGCCGAATACGGCGCGCTCTTCGCCTACCTGCGCGGCCATGTCCGGGACATCGAAAAGGCCGTGCTGTCGTGCCACTGCCACGACGATCTGGGCCTGGCGGTGGCCAACTCGCTGGCCGCCGTGGAGAACGGTGCCCGTCAGGTCGAGTGCACCATCAACGGTATCGGCGAGCGGGCCGGAAACGCCGCGCTGGAAGAAATCGTGATGGCGCTGCGCACCCGCGCGCCGCACTACCGGCTGCGCACCGGCATCGAGACCCGCAAGCTGTTTCCGGCCTCGCGCCAGCTGGCCGCCCTGACCGGCAGCGCGGTGGCGCGCAACAAGGCCATCGTCGGCGCCAATGCATTCGCTCACGAAAGCGGCATCCATCAGCACGGCATGCTGCGCAATCGCCAGACCTACGAAATCATGGCGCCCGAGGATGTCGGCGTGCCGCGCTCGCAGCTGGTATTGGGCAAGCACAGCGGCCGGGCGGCGCTGTCGGAGCGTCTCAAGGCCCTGGGCTTCACCCTGGATGAGGCCGGATTGAACCGCGCCTTCGCCGATTTCAAGACCCTGGCCGATCGCAAGAAAGAAGTCTTCGACGCCGACCTGGAGGCCATCGCCCTGGGCCAGACCGGCGATGAGCCCGGGCCGTGGCGACTGACCGCCCTGCAGGCCCAGGCGGCACTGGGCTCGGATGCCATCCCCAGCGCCAGCGTTCGGCTGACTCACGTCGATGGCCGCATCGTGCAGGAAGCCGCCGTCGGCGATGGCCCGGTGCACGCGATCTTCTCCGCCATCGAGCGCGCCACCGGCAGCAGCCTGGACCTGCGCCAGTATCAGGTCCGCTCGCTGAGCACCGGTGAGGACGCCCAGGCCGAGGCGCATGTCGAGGTCGAGGAGGGCGGCCGCCGACTGCACGGCCGCGCGGTCTCCACCGACACGCTGGAAGCCAGCGCGCTGGCCCTGATCGATGTGATCAACCGAATCGAACGCCGACGGGCACTCGAACCGGTCGAAGAGGTGGCCGCGTGAATCGCCATCCCCCGTCATCGCGCTGCCGGCGCAGCCGCTTTTCGCTGGCGCCCTCCGGTCGAGGTCTGGAGTGGCGAAGCGGCTGCGGCGAGGCAGTTTGTTCAATCCGTGAAGCACCCTTTCAGGCTGTCCATTCCCCTTCGGGCAGCCCAACTTTCGTGAAACGTGGAGCCGAAAAATCATGAACTTGCCCGATTACCTCTGGATGGACGGAAAAATGGTCCGCTGGGCCGATGCCACCGTCCACGTCATGGCCCACGCCCTGCATTACGGCTCGTCGGTGTTCGAGGGCATTCGCTGCTACCGCAGCCATCGCGGGCCGGCGATCTTCCGCCTGGACGACCATATCGAGCGGCTGTTCGATTCGGCCCGGGTCTACCGGATGCGCATCCCTTTCAGCCACGACGAGATCGTCGAGGCCTGCCGTCAGGCAGTGCGCGACAACGGCCTTGAATCGGCCTATATCCGACCGATCGCATTGCGCGGCTTCAGTGGTATCGGCCTGGCCGCGCCGGACAACGCGCCGGTTCACGTCGCGGTCGGTGCGGTGCCGTTCGGCGCCTACCTGGGCGAGGCCGGCCTGCGCGAGGGCATCGACGCCTGCGTGTCGAGCTGGAACCGCGCTGCGCCCAATACCATGCCGACCATGGCCAAGGCCGGCGGAAATTATCTGAACAGCCAGCTGATCACCATGGAGGCCCAGCGCCAGGGCTGCAAGGAGGGCATCGCGCTGTCGCGCGACGGCCTGCTGAGCGAGGGCAGCGGCGAGAATCTGTTCATCGTGCGCAAGGGGGTGCTCTACACCCCGCCTGCAGCCGCGTCGATCCTGGTCGGCATCACCCGCGACACCGTGCTGACCCTGGCCCAGGACATGCATCTGAAAGTCATCGAACAGGCAATGCCGCGCGAGTTCCTGTACGTCGCCGACGAGGTGTTCATGACCGGGACAGCGGCCGAGATCACCCCGGTGCGTTCGGTCGATGGCATGACCATCGGCAAGGGCGCCTGCGGTCCGATCACGGCCTCGCTGCAGGAGCGTTTCTTCGGCCTGTTCGATGGTCGCACCGAAGACCGCTGGGGTTGGCTGGATATCGTCGAGCCGGCCGCCCGCAGCAGCGAAGCCCTGGCCGTGGTGGCCTGAGCCGATGAGTACAGCCAACACCCCCCGCACCCTGTTCGACAAGATCTGGGACGCGCACTGCGTCATTGCGCAAACCGAGGAGCTGCCGGCGACGCTGTACGTCGACCTGCATCTGGTGCACGAGGTCACTTCGCCGCAGGCGTTCACCGAGCTGCGCGCGCGCGGCCTCGCCGTGCGTCGCCCGGACCGCACCCTGGCCACGCTCGACCACAGCACGCCGACCCTGCCGGCCGGCGCCGATGGCAAATTGCCGTACGCCAATGCCGCCACCGCCGCGCAAGTGGCTCAACTGGAAGCCAACTGCGCCGAGTTCGGCGTTGAGCTGCTGGGCTTCGGCAGCGGCAAGCGCGGCATCGTGCACGTCATCGGGCCGGAGCAGGGCGCCACCCAGCCGGGCATGACCATCGTCTGCGGCGATTCGCATACCGCCACCCACGGCGCCTTCGGCGCGCTGGCGTTCGGTATCGGCAGCACCGAGGTCGGCCATGTGCTGGCCAGCCAGTGCCTGTTGCAGCGCCGGCCGAAAACCATGGCGATCACCGTCGAAGGCCGGCTGCCCGAGTACGCCACCGCGAAGGACCTGATCCTGCACATCATCGGTCGCATCGGGGTCGATGGCGGCACCGGGCACGTCATCGAATACCGCGGTCCGGCAATCCGGGCGCTGGACATGGACGCGCGCATGACCCTGTGCAACATGTCGATCGAAGCCGGCGCCCGCGCCGGTCTGGTCGCGCCCGACGGCGTGACCGTCGAATGGCTGCGCGGCCGGCCGCGAGTGCCGCAGGGCGAGGCCTTCGAGCGCGCCGCCGCGGACTGGCTCGCATTGACCACCGACAAGGGCGCGGTGTTCGACCGCGAAGTGCTCATCGATGCCGGCGAGGTGGCGCCGACCATCACCTGGGGCACGCATCCCGGTCAGGTGGTCGCGGTCGACCAGCCGCTGCCCAGCGGCCAGCGCGACGCCGAGCGCCGGGCGCTCGACTACATGGGTTTCGCCGGCGGAAAGCCGGCTTTGGGCGAGCGCATCGACGCGGTGTTCGTCGGCTCCTGCACCAACGGCCGCATTTCCGACCTGCGTGCCGCCGCTGCCATCCTGCGCGGCCGGCGGGTCGCCGAGCACGTGCGCATGCTGGTGGTGCCCGGCTCGGATCAGGTCAAACGCCAGGCCGAAGCCGAGGGCCTGGATCGGATATTCCTCGACGCCGGCGCGCAATGGCGCGAGCCCGGCTGCTCGATGTGCATCGCCATGAATGGCGACGGCGTGGCACCCGGCGAGCGCTCGGTGAGCACGTCCAACCGCAACTTCGAGGGCCGGCAAGGCCCCGGCGCGCGCACCGTGCTGGCCAGCCCGGCCACTGCCGCAGCCAGCGCGGTGGCTGGCTGCATTGCCGATCCGCGCCGCTATCCGCCGATCGGCATCGAGGAGGCCGCCTGATGGAACCGCTGAAGACGCTGCACGCCAGACTGGCGGTTTTCCCCCAGGCCGACATCGACACCGATCAGATCATCCCGGCCCGCTTTCTGACCACGACCGAACGTTCGGGGCTGGGCAGGCACTGTTTCGCCGACTGGCGGTTCGACGCCGATGGCAACGAGCGCCCCGACTTCCCGCTCAACGCGCCCGCCCGTCGCGGCGCCGGTGTACTGCTGGCCGGCCATAATTTCGGTTGCGGCAGTTCGCGCGAACATGCGCCCTGGGCGCTGCTCGATTACGGCATCCGGGTGGTGATCAGCACCGGCATTGCCGACATCTTCAAGGGCAATGCGCTGAAGAACGGCCTGCTGCCGATCGTGGTCTCCGAGGCCGATTGGCAGCGTCTGGCGGATCGCGACGGCGCCGGGATCAGCGTCGATCTGCAATCGCTGCGCATCGATCCGGGCGTGGGCGAGCCGATCCCGTTCGAGGTGGAAGCGTTCGCTCGCCGCTGCCTGCTCGATGGCGTCGATCAGCTGGGCTATCTGCTGGCCCAGGAGCCCGAGATCGCAGCGTTCGAGGCGAGCCGGGCGGCCTGATGCGCCTGTTTCGACAGGGCGCGGCTGTGCCGTTGCATCCCGCCGGCCGCCGCGACCGATCCTGTAACCACCTGCCGACTGAAAGATAAGGAATCCATGAAAGCCACCATTGCTGTTCTTCCCGGCGACGGAATCGGTACCGAAGTCGCTGCCGAGGCCGAGCGCCTGCTGCAGCGCATCGCCGAGCGTCACGGCCACACGTTCACTCTCAATACCGGCCTGATTGGCGGCGCGGCCATCGACGCCACCGGCTCGCCGTTGCCGGATGAAACGCTGGCGCTGTGCCAGGCGGCGGATGCGGTGCTTCTGGGTGCGGTGGGCGGGCCGAAGTGGTCCGATCCCAACGCGCCGGTGCGCCCCGAGCAGGGCCTGCTGGCGCTGCGCAAGGCGCTGGGCGTCTACGCCAACCTTCGCCCGGTCAAACCGCATCCGGTGGCCGCGCGCCACTCGCCGATCAAGGCCGAAGTGCTGGATGGCGTGGATCTGATGTTCGTGCGCGAGCTGACCGGCGGCAGCTATTTCGGCGAGAAGCGGCGCGATGCCGACTCGGCCTTCGATGGCTGCCTGTACACCGTGGCCGAGATCGAGCGGGTGACCCGGCACGCCGGAAGGCTGGCCCGCCAGCGCAGCGGTCGCCTGACCCACGTCGACAAGGCCAACGTGCTGGAGACCTCGCGCCTGTGGCGGGCAACGGTGAACCGGGTGATGGCCGAAGAATTCGGCGAAATCGAAGTCGAGCATGTGCTGGTCGATGCCATGGCCATGCACCTTTTGACCCGGCCGTCGCATTACGACGTGATCCTGACCGAGAACCTGTTCGGCGACATTCTGACCGACGAGGCCTCGGTGCTGGCCGGTTCGATGGGCTTGCTGGCGTCGGCCTCGCTGGGCGATGGCGCGAAAGGGCTTTTTGAGCCGATTCACGGCTCGGCGCCGGACATTGCCGGTCGAGGCATCGCCAACCCCTACGCGATGCTGCTGTCGGTGGCCCTGCTGCTGCGCCATTCGCTTGGCCTGGACACGGAAGCGGCCGAGGTGGAGCAGGCGGTCTGGCAGGCGCTGGACGAGGGCGCGCTGACCCGCGACCTGGTCGCCGACGGCGCGCTGTCGACCCGCGAAGCGGGCGAAGCGGTCATCCGGCGGTTGCCGCGCGTGCCGGCAAGCAGCGCGGCATGACCGCAGCACTCGCCCAGGTCGAATCGGATCCGGTCGATGACAGCGACAGCGCGTGGCTGCGCGCCATCCTGACCGCGCCGGTCTACGATTTGGTCGAGCAGACGCCGCTGACCGCCGCGCGCGGACTGTCGGCCCGGCTGGGCGCCGAGGTGCTGCTCAAGCGCGAAGACCTTCAGCCGGTGCATTCGTTCAAGCTGCGCGGCGCCTACAACCGCCTGCTGCAGCTGACTCAGGCCGAGCGCGAGCGCGGAATACTGGCGGTATCGGCGGGCAACCACGCACAGGGCGTGGCGATGGCCGCGCGGAGGCTGGGTATCGATGCTTTGATCGTCATGCCGGCCACCACGCCGGCGATCAAGAGCCGCGCGGTCGAGGCGCTTGGCGCGCGCATCCTGCTGCACGGCGACAGCTACGATGACGCCGCCCAGCACGGCTTCGAGATCGCCCGTCGTGAAGGCCGGCGGATCATCCACCCGTTCGATGACCGGGCGGTGATTGCCGGGCAGGGTACCGTGGCGATGGAGCTGCTGGCCCAGCACGGTGGTCGGCTGGACGCGGTGTTCATTCCGGTCGGCGGCGGCGGACTGTGCGCCGGCATGGCGGCATATATCAAGGCGCTTCGCCCGCAGATCAGGGTGGTTGCGGTCGAGCCTGACGATGCGGCGTGTCTGGCGGCTGCGCTGCATGCCGGCCGACCGGTGCCGCTCGACGAGGTGGGGCTGTTCGTCGATGGCTGCGCGGTGCGGCAGATCGGCGAGGCCAATTTCCGGGTTCTGAAGGACCGCGTCGACGAAGTGGTCACCGTCAATGCCGATCAGGTCTGTGCCGCGATCCGCGACGTGTTCGAGGACACCCGCGCGTTGGCCGAGCCGGCCGGCGCACTGGCGATCGCCGGCATGAAGCGCTGGGCAGAGCAGAACGACGCCAGCGGCGCCACACTGGTGGCGATCCTCAGCGGCGCCAATATCGGATTCGAGCGACTGAGCTACGTCGCCGAGCGCGCCGAGATCGGCGATCGCCACGAGGCGCTGTTCGGCGTGACCATTCCCGAGCGGCCGGGCAGTTTTTTGGCTTTTGCCCGACTGCTCGGCCGGCGGGCGATCACCGAATTCAACTACCGCTACCGCGACGACCAGAAAGCGCAGGTCTATGTCGGCATCCGCCTCAAGCAGGCCGCCGAGCGCGCGGCACTGCTCGCCACGCTGGCTCAAGCGGGTTTTGCAGCCACCGACTACACCGAAAACGAAACCGCCCGGCAGCATGTCCGTCACCTGATCGGTGGCGACTGTCCGGAACGCGAGCGCCTGCTGCGTTTCGAGTTTCCCGAGCGGCCGGGCGCGCTGCTGCATTTTCTGGAGACGCTGGGCGGGCGCTACAACATCAGCCTGTTCCACTATCGCAGCCACGGCGCCGCCTATGGGCGGGTGCTGGCCGGGTTCGAAGTGCCGCAAAGCGCCGATGCCGCGTTCGCCGCCGATCTGGCGAAGCTGGGTTATTGGTACCAGGAAGAAACCGGGAACCCGGCACTGCGCCAGTTTCTGGGCATGCGGCAGGGCTGATGCCGATGTTGCCGACGGCCCGGGCGGCGAAGTCAGTCGCCGGCGACGACAATGCGGTCGCGGCCCTCGCGCTTGGCGCGATAGAGGGCGGCGTCGGCTTCGCCGATCAGACTTTCCGGGCTCATCCCGGCTCCCGGCATGTGCGACGCCACGCCAATACTCAGGGTCACTGGCCAGCCCTGGCCGCGAGCCGTGGCGTGCAACGCCCGCGCCCGACTGGTCGCCGCTGCGGGATCGTGTCCGGGCAGGATCAGCGCAAATTCCTCGCCGCCGAAGCGGGCCAGCAGTTCGCGGTCGCTGTCGTGGTTCTCGGCGAGAAACTGCGCGATCACGCGCAGCATCCGGTCGCCCTCAAGGTGTCCGTGGGTGTCGTTGAACGCCTTGAAGTGATCGACATCGATCATGCAAACCGCAAGCGGAAGCCTGCGATCCTTGGCGCGCAGCCATTCGCGCTGCAGCCCGGTATCCAGCGCGCGACGGTTCAGCACGCCGGTCAATGCATCCTCGGTGGCAAGTTCTTCGAGCTTGCGGTTGGCGTTTTCCAGCTGTGCGGTGCGCTCGGCAATATGCTGCTCAAGGAGCGCATTGGCGGTCGCCAGCCGGCGGGTTCGCCACGAGATAAGCAGATTGACGATGAGTGTCGCCAGACTGAGCGCCACCAGGAGAGTGCTCGCCCGGACCCATCCGGCCTGATACCAAGGCGTGGGCGCCAGCAGATACACGCGCACCGGCAAAACCTCCCGAGCGCTACGGGTGCGACCTTCGATGTCGACGATATAGTTTCCGGGGGCGCCGGTACGCAGCGTGAGACTGCGATCGTCCGCCCATTCGGTCCAGGCGCCTTCGCGCTTTTCAGCGGTGATGCGAAATCGGAACTGCTGACCCTGGTCGATGGACAACAGGCCAAAGTTCAGACGAACCTCGCCATCCAGCAGTACCCGTATAGGGTCTTCGCGGGTGCCGGAAAGACGCAGCGATCGCGAGAGCTGCCCGGTATCGATCGGCATCTGAAGCGCCGAGAGCAGAGTGACCTGGGCAGACGGAAGCATTGGGGTCTGCGAAACGTACTCGCGTTGCAGCAGGCCCAGCCAACTGGCTACCCTCAGTTTGCCGTCTCGCCCCTGTTGCACGATGCTCACGCCACGACCCTGTGGTGTGTCGAAGCGGACCGGCCGCCATTCGGTTTCGCCTTTTGCGCGCCGCCAGATAGTCTCGGTGTCGTAGGCGTAGAGCCCGTCGTCGGCAGGCGTAAGAAGCACGTCCATCGGCCGCTCGAACAGCGAGAACGGCAGCCCGTCCGTCTTGGTCCAGCCGCTACCGCGCCACGCGTAGACGTCGCGTCCGGTTACCGCATGCACCACGCCGTCGATCTGATTGATGATGCTGCCGTGGCCGTTGGCCAGCCGGAAGCCGAACGACTCGCCCAGTGTGCTGCGTTCGAACACCTCGCCGGTGCTCAGGTCTACTCGCCAGCGTTGCGGCGCGCCACGGCTGTCGCCCATCCAGAGCTCGCCGGGTTCGACCGATTCCGCGCCCCAGGGGACGAGCGGCTGGAGATCGTGCGAGCCGACCAGATGCCAGCCGGTCGGGCCTCGGCCCAGCAGATGCAGCGCCTCCTCGCCGATCGCCCAGGCCCGATCGTCCCGGCCCGGCGCGGGGTGGATTCCGGAAATCGACTCTTCTTCGGTAAGCAGCTCACGCCATTGGTCGGCGCCAGAAAGTTCGAGCAGGCCGTTGCGGTGAGCGACCAGCAGGCGCTGGCCGTCGGCGAGCAGGTCGAAGGCCTCCATGGCGATGTGCGGCATCCGCGTCGCCGTCGGGGTGCCGCCAGCGAGCTGCATCTTCGAGAGTCCTCGAGAGCCGGCCAGCCAAAGCGCCTCCTGATGCCATTCGGCACCGTAGATCCAGCCGGATACGCCATTCTCCGGGCCGAAATAGCTCCACGGCAGCTCTACCGAGAGCCGTTCGATGCCCTGTTCGCTGCCGATCCATACCCCGCCATCGCGATCGCGATGCATCGACATCGCCGCGCCACCGGCCAGCCGTGTCTGGCTGACCGCAACGCCATCGGCGGTGAACCGATACAGGCTGCCCAGCAAAGTGCCCACCACGAAGCCGCCGTCGCCGAGCGCCGCCACTTCGTAGGGCGATTCCCCGGCTTCGTCGCGCCATGGCGCGGGGCCGAGGCGACGGATAGCATCGTTTTCCAGGACGTGGATGCCGTCGTGCGCGACCACCACCGTCCGCTGCCCGTGCAACGCCAGCCCGGCGACAATCTGGTCGGCAAAGCGCTCCGCACCGCGGATGTCGACCGGCATGCCGTCGCGGATATACACCAGCCCACGGCCCGCGATGCGCGCCAGCAGCGAGCGGCCGTCGGAATAGAAGCTGCGCAGGCCCTCAGGCAATGGCCAGTGACGATGGGCGCCATCGTCGGCGAACAGGAACAGGCCGGCATCGGTGTGCAAGTAAACGCCCTCCGGCAGGGCGAGGGTCAGCCAGACTGTGCCGATGTCGGTTGCCCAAGCCGGCATTGGCAGCTCGCCGCGCAGCTCGCGATACACCAGCGTTCCACTTGCATCCGGCTCCAGCACGCCGAAATTGTCCACGCCGCCGATCAGGAGCCGACCGGAGCCATCGATCGTCAGTGTGCGCGCCGAGGCGTCACCGGGCAGCCGGATTCGCTGCCAATCGTGTCCGTCGAAGCGCAGCACGCCTTCGACGTTGGCCGCGTAGATCCAGCCGTGGGCGTCGCCGATCACCGACAGCACATGCGGGAGCGCGTGCAAATCGCCCGGGCCGAAGCGCATGGACAGGGGCGACCCTTGCCAGCCATCCTGAGTCTGGCCATCGGCCGCCAGGGCGCCGAGAATTCCAGTCAGCGCGAACCAGATCAGTGTCGATGCGACCAAGCTGCGCCTGGCTGCTCTCAACACGCAGGCACGCAGCGACGCCCGCCCGGATGGGGGTTCGGTGGGTTCACTGAGGGCATGGCATGTCGCGGTCGCGCGGCAGTTTTGCGGCATCCGCGAATCATACCCGCCGGGTTCGCTGAAGTCCAAGGCGTTCATGCAGCCCTATCGGCCGTTCGTCGCGTCAGCTTAAGCCGACAGCGCGCGGAGTCCGCCCTGCGCATGGTATGTTGCTATGCAACATGGCGGGTCGAGGATGCCGTCCGAAGCCTGACGCGGGTTGTCGCCGGGCTGTCGTCGTGCAGCCGCATCCGGTGCGCCTGGCGGCCTCGCCACTCGGCGGTGCCGGGCCGGGTAGCCGCCCGACACTGCTGCATTTCGAATTCATCTTCCAACCAGAAACCATCGACATGAATCCCAACATCCCAGCACACGCCGGAGTCGACCAGTCGCCCGTTCAAGTACCGGTCAAGGCCCATAAGTTCGGCGGCTCCAGCATGGCCGATGCGGCCTGCATGCAGCAGGTTGCGCGAATTCTCGATCAGGCCGGCGAGCCGGTCCAGGTGATCGTGGTCTCCGCCATGCGTGGCACCACCGACGATCTGATCGAGCTGATCGACACGGCGCTTGCCGACGGCGACTGGCAGACCGGCCTGGACACCCTGCGTCGCCGTCACCGCGACGCGGCCGAAGCGATCGAGGCGCGATCGGGCATCGGCGTTTTTCCGTCGATCGAACACGACATCGCGCTGCTGGCCGATCAGCTGCACGCCATCCAGTTGCTTGGCGATGCCAGCCACGAGGTGCGCGAGCGCATCGTCGGGCTCGGCGAGCTGTGGTCGGCCCGGCTGCTGGCGGCCCTCCTGTCGAACCAAGCGCAGTCGGTGCCGGTGCTCGATGCCCGCGAAGTGCTGACCGTCGCGGCCGGCGAACTCGGCCCGCGCGTGGACTGGACCGGCAGCGCCGAAGCGGTGGCTGGCTGGCGCCAGGCCAATCCGGCGCCCCGAGTGGTGGTCACCGGCTTCATCGCCCGCGATCCGGCCGGCAAGCCGACCACGCTCGGCCGCAACGGCAGCGACCTTTCTGGCGCGATCTTCGCCGTGCTGTTCGGCGCCGCCGAGCTGACCATCTGGACCGACGTCGAGGGCGTCTTCTCGGCCGATCCGCGACTGGTGCCCGAGGCGGTTTCGCTGCCCAGCCTGACCTATGCCGAGGCCTGCGAGCTGGCCTATTTCGGCGCCAAGGTGATTCACCCGCAAACCATGGCGCCGGCGATCGCCCATGGCCTGCCGCTGCGCATCCGCAACACCTTCCTGCCGGATCATCCCGGCACCCGCATCGATGGGGGCACGGCGACCTTCGATCGCCCGGTCAGCGGCCTCACCCTGGTCTCCGGTATGGCGATTCTGGAGCTGGCCGGCAGCGGGCTGATCGGCGTGCCCGGCACCGCCCAGCGGGTGTTTGCGGCGCTGCATGCCGCCGCAGTTTCGGTGGTGATGATTTCCCAAGGCTCCTCCGAGCACTCCATCTGTTGCGTGGTGCGACGTGGCGACGCCGAGCGCGGGGCGCGGGCGCTGAGCGAGGCATTCGCCATCGAGCTGACGGCCGGCCACGTCCAGGGCGTGAGCCTGACCTCCGATATCAGCGTGCTGGCGGCGGTGGGCGAGGGCATGGCCGGTGCGCCGGGCATCGCCGCGCAGCTGTTCGGCGCGCTGTCGGGCGCGCGGGTCAATGTCCGCGCCATCGCCCAGGGTGCGTCCGAACGCAACATCTCCGCCGCCATCGCCAGCGCCGATTCCACACGCGCGTTGCGCGCCGCGCACGCCGCCTTCTGGCTTTCGCCGCAGACCGTGGCCATCGCCCTGGTCGGGCCGGGCCGGGTCGGCCAGACCCTGCTGGCTCAGCTGGAGGCGGCCCGCGAGCGGCTGCGCGGCGATTTCAATCTCGATCTGCGCCTGCTGGCGGTCGCCAACAGCCGGCAGATGCATCTGGCCCAGCGGCCGCTGGAGCCATCGCGCTGGCAGGCCGCGCTGGCCGGCGATACGGTGGCCAGCGATGGCGATGCGCTGGCCGAGCACTTGCTCGGGGCGCATCTGCCGCACTCGTTGATCATCGACTGCTCGGCCAGCGACCGGGTCGCCCAGCACTATCCGGGCTGGCTGGCGCGCGGCATTCACGTGATCACGCCCAACAAGCATGCCGGCAGCGGGCCGCTGGCGCGCTATGAGGCGATCCGCGCCGCCAGCCGAGCCAGCGGCGCCCGGTTCCGCTACGAGGCGACGGTCGGCGCTGGCCTGCCGGTGATCGGTACGCTGCGCGATCTGCTCGACAGCGGCGATGTGCTGTACTCGATCGAGGGCATGTTCTCCGGCACGCTGGCCTGGCTGTTCAATCGCTACGACGGCAGCGAGCCGTTTTCGGCTCTGGTCCGCGAAGCGCAGAAACTCGGCTATACCGAGCCCGACCCGCGCGAGGATCTGTCCGGCCTGGACGTGGCGCGCAAACTGGTGATCCTGGCCCGCGAGGCCGGCTGGCCGCTGTCGCTCGATGATGTCAAGGTCGAAAGCCTGGTGCCTTCGGCGCTGCGCGAGGTCGATAGCGCCACCGCGCTGGCGGGCCTGGAGGCGATGGATGCCGACATGGCGGCCCGGCTCACGGCGGCACGCGCCGACGGCAAGGCGTTGCGCTACGTCGCCAGTCTCGATCAATCCGGCAAGGCGACCGTCGGCCTGGCCGCGCTCGGACCCGAGCACGCCTTTTCGCACACCCGGCTGACCGACAACATCGTTCAGTTCACCACCGAGCGCTACGCCGAGAACCCGCTGGTGGTGCAGGGGCCGGGCGCTGGCCCGGAGGTGACTGCCGGTGGCGTTTTCGCCGACCTGCTGCGGGTCGCCTCGCATCTGGGATCGCCGCTGTGACCGGTGCCTGGGCGCAGGCCTTCGCGCCGGCCAGCGTCGGCAATGTCGCCGCCGGCTTCGATCTGCTCGGTCACAGTCTGCTGGGTGCCGGCGACCGCGCCCGGGTCGAGATCATCGACGAGCCGACGGTGCGGATCACTGCCGTGCGCGGCGGTCCGGATTCGATCCCGCTGGACGCGGCCCGCAACACCGCAGGCGCAGCGCTGATCGCCCTGCGCGCCTTTCGCGGACTGCGCCATGGTTTTGCGCTCGAGATCGACAAGGGCATTCCGCTGGGGTCCGGCATGGGCGGCTCGGCGGCCTCGGCTGCGGCCGCGCTGGTCGCCGCCAACGCGCTGCTGGACGAACCCCTGCCGGTCGAGGCGTTGTATCCGTTTGCCCTTGATGGCGAGACCGTGGCCAGTGGTGGCCGTCACGGCGACAACGCAGCGCCGAGTCTGATCGGCGGCCTGGTGCTTGCGCTGCCGGATCGGATGATCCGGGTGCCGGTGCCGGCATCGATCCATTGCGCCCTGGTCCATCCCCATCAGGTGCTGGAAACCCGCGCCGCACGGCTTGCGCTGACCGCGCCGTATCCGCTTGAGGAGGTAACCGGTCAGTCCGCCCTGCTGGCGCAGCTGCTGCTGGGCTGCGAGCGCGGCGACATCGAGCTGATCCAGCGCGGCCTGCGCGACATTCTGATCGAACCGCGCCGCGCGCCGCTGGTGCCCGGCTTCGCCGACGTGAAGCAGGCCGCGCTGTCGGCCGGCGCGCTGGGCGCCAGCCTGTCCGGGGCCGGTCCCAGTCTGTTTGCCTGGGCCGTCGACCGGGCCAGCGCCGAAACCATAGCAGACGCCATGGCCCAGGCGTTCTCCGATCACCACATCGAGTGCGACCGCTGGATCTCGCCGGTCGCCGGACCCGGCGCGGAGGTCATCCAATGCACTATCTGAGCACCCGAGGACAGGCGCCCGGGCTGTCGCTGGGCAAGGCTCTGGCCCAGGGCCTGGCGCCCGATGGCGGCCTGTACGTGCCGGCCCATCTGCCGATGTTCACGGTCGAGGATTTCGACGGCTGCGAACGCCTGCCGGAAGTGGCCGAGTGGCTGCTGGCACCATTCTGCGCCGGCGACCCGCTGGCCGACGCGCTGCCGGAGCTGTGCCGCAACGCGCTCGATTTGCCGATTGCGCTCAACCGACTGCCCGGCGAAAACGATTACCTGCTGGAGCTGTGCCATGGGCCGAGCGCGGCGTTCAAGGATTTCGCCGCGCGCTTCCTCGCCGAATGCCTGGCACGTGTCCGGCCGGCCGATGCGCCGGAGCTGACCATTCTGGTCGCCACCTCCGGGGATACCGGTGCGGCGGTCGCGGCAGCGTTTCATCGACGGCCCGGCTTTCGCGTGGTCATCCTGTATCCCGATGGCCGGGTCTCGCCCCGCCAGGCGCACATGCTGGGCGCGCTGGGCGACAACGTGACCAGTCTGCGGGTGGCCGGAACCTTCGACGACTGTCAGCGCCTGGCCAAGCAGGCCTTGAACGACAGCGCGCTGCGCCAGCGACTGGCGCTGTCCTCTGCCAACAGCATCAGTCTGGGTCGGCTGCTGCCGCAGATGGCCTACTACGCCTGGGCCGCGCTTGGTTTCTGGCGCGGACACGGCCAGCCGCTCAACTTCGTCATCCCGACCGGCAATCTGGGCAATGCCCTGGCTGCGGTGCTGGCGCGCACCCTCGGCCTGCCGATCGGTGAAATCGTGCTGGCCTGCAATGCCAACCGCACCCTGCCGGATTTCTTTTCCGGTGCCGATTACGCCGGACGGCCGAGCGTGGCCACACTCGCCAACGCCATGGATGTCGGCGACCCGAGCAACTTCGAGCGACTGCGCTGGCTGTTGCCCGACAACGCCGAACTGCGCGCCGCGCTCACCGCGCGGTCGATCGACGACGACGCCATTCGCCGCCGGCTGGCGATGGCTGCCGCGCAGGGCACGGTGGTGTGTCCGCACACCGCGATCGCGCTTGAGGTGCTGGCCGATCTGCGCAGCGCAGGCGATACCCGCCCCTGGGCGGCGGTGGCGACCGCGCATGCCGCCAAATTCGAGGCGGTGCTGCGGGAGGCGGTGGGCTTCGAGCCGGAACCGCCGCAGGCGATGAAGGACTGGCTCGACCGACCGGACCGCTCCGAGCCGCTGGCCGCCGACTATCCGGCGCTGGTGCAGCGACTGACCCGCTGAACGATCGCAATCCGCGCACCGTCGCCGACCGCGCCGGTGCGCCGGGCCGGGATCGGCGAAGGACCGGCGCGTGGTTACCGGCTGCGCATCCGGCGCGCCACCGCCGGCCTGAACAGCAGCGCCATGCCGATGCCGACGATAAAGCCGAATACGTGCGCCCACCAGGCCGCCATGCCGAACGCCGGCCCGACGTAGGCGAACAGGCCCTGGATGAACGCCCAGATGCCGATCATCAGCCAGGCCCGGACCCGGATGAATTCAAGATACAGGCCCAGCGGCAGCACAAAGCCCAATCGGGCCGCTGGAAACAGCACCAGAAAGGCCGCAATCAGGGCTGAAATTGCGCCGCTGGCGCCGACGATCAGCAACCGATCGTCGCCGGCCATCAGAATCGCCGCAAACAAGTTGGACAGCGCACCGCTGAACACGAACAACACCAGAAACCGTCCGGCACCCAAGGCGCGTTCGGCCGGCAGTCCGAAGATGACCAGAAACAGCATGTTGCCCATCAGGTGCAGCCAATCGGCGTGAATGAAGATCGCGCTGAACAGGCTCAAGAGGTGTCGGCTGGACAGCGCGCTCTGCCACTGCGAGATCGCAGTGAGGTCGGTTTGCGACAGCGTGCCCCAACGCAGCAGCGCGTCCGCCCGGGCAACCGGGTCGCCAAGGCTGGCCAACCAGACGAACGCCGCCATCGATACCAGCACCAACAACGGCGTGGCCCAGCGGGCGCCAGGCGACTTGCGCGACGGCACGTGGACGAACATCATCGGTTGGCGCGTCCCGGTCGGTGGCGCATCAGGGTCGGGACACCAGTACTGGACGGCCGTCGATCTCCACCACCGCGCCATCGCGCAGGATTTCGACCAGCTTCAGCCGCGGACTGATCTGCGCGCCTTCGCCCAAGCGCTGGCCCCTGAAGACCACGAACCGACTCTGTGGATCTTCGCCGAACACGTGCAGGCTGAAGCTGAGGTCCGGTGTGTCGGCTCGCTCGGCGACCGACAATTCGGCGAATCGCGGCAGTTCGGTGGTCGGGGCTTGCACCGGCACCGCCGGTTCGGCTGGGGCTGGCACCACGGCGGGTGACTCCGGCTGCGCTGGCTCGGCCCTCGCCACGCCATCCGTCGCGCGCTCCCCGACAGCCGGCCCAGGCGCATCGCGCTGAGAAATGGCTTCGAGCCGGGCGCGCAGCCGTTCCAGTTCCTCTGCGCTCGCTGGTCCTTCGACGACCGGAGCAGCCGGTGGTGGACCGGGCTGGACCGCTGGCGCGGATTCCGCCACGGGCGCAGGCCGAGGTGTCGGCTGCACCACCGACGGGCTCGCCACCGGCGCATCAGGGAGTAATTCCGAGGGCGCCGAAGCGGCAGTCGAAGGCGCACGCGACGTGTCCGTCGGCGACGGCCTCACTGCTGTCGGCGGCACCGGGCCTTGGACAGCGGCGTCGACCTGTGCCGAGCGGTCATTGGCTGCCGTGGGCGCACTCGCGTCCGGCCCATGCTGCCGCCCCAGCCACCAGGCGGTCATGGCAACCAGCACCAGACCGGCGGCAAACCACGGCCAGGCCGGGAACGCGCGCCGCGCCGGATGCCCATGCGCAGGCATCTGAGCCATCAGGTCGGGCGCCTGGCCCAGGCGACGCTGGGCCTCGGACTTGCGCAGCGCTTCCAGAATCAGCGACATCGCCTGGCGGCCTCCGGACTCACAGCTGGCGCCGCAGGGTGGGGCCGCCGTCCAGGGTGCTGGTCACCGCGAACAGGGTCTCCGGCCCGACCACGCCGTCGGCGACCAATCCGTAGGACAGCTGCAGGCGCTGCACGCTCGCCTCCAGCATCTCATCGAACTGTCGTGGTCCGACGCCGGCGGCGTCTTCGGCGGGGGCTCCATCGGATCCCGGGCCATCGGGCAACAGCTGCGCGAACAGCCAGTCCACCGTCGGCCCGGTATCGCCCCGCCGCACCGGCAGCGCGATGAATCCGGGCGCCCGCCAGACCGCAAAAAACTCGCCCCGCCAGTAGCGCTCCAGCTGGGTGCGATCGATATCGAACACTTCGCCGCCCAGGATCAGCCGCGCCCGCACTGCATCGAGCCCGGTCACGATCACGTGCACACTGCGGCCATCGATGCGCAGCGGCAGGATCACCGGCCGGCCCAACGCGGCAACTTTGCTCAGGCTGCCGCTGCCGCGCAGACAGAACACGCCGGGCGCTACTTCCGGGGGGCAGCGGCGGGCGATGTTGACGTCGGCCTGTTCGGCACGCAGCCGCCACAGCGCCAACAGACGATTCCAGGCCGGCAGGTCGGCGCCCTCGCTTTCGCTCAGCCGCGCGGCCAGCGCCGCGCTGTCCAGATAGGGCACCGCGGCAGAAGCCCGGTCGGCGCCGTTGGACTGCGCCGTTTGGGTTTCCCCAGCGCTGGGTGCCGTGGCGACTGCTTCCGGCTGCGGTTCGGGCCAAAGCCACAGCGTCGCCAGCAGCGCGAAGAGTCCGGCCGCGACCAGCCAGGCCAGGCGAGGTGCGGAACGCAACGTGAGCACGGGCGCCAGGGTCTCCGCCGCCGCCTGATCGACCAGTCGCTCGCCGACCGGATTCTGGTCGCGAGCGTAGCCGGCCAGCAGGGCGCGCTCGGCGACCACGTTGAGCAGGCGCGGCACGCCGCCCGAGTGTTTGTGCAGCTGCTTGACCGCCAGACGGGTGAATGGAAACCGCGTACATCCGGCCACCGACAGGCGATGGCGCAGATACGCTTCCGATTCGGCCTCGTCGAGCGGCGTGAGGTGGTAGCGCGCGGTGATCCGCTGGGCCAGCTGGCGCAGGTCCGGGTCGGCCAGACGTTCGCGCAGCTCGGGCTGGCCCAGGAGGATGATCTGAAGCAGCTTCTGGGTCGAGGTTTCCAGATTGGTCAGCAGTCGTACCTGTTCCAGCGATGCGCGCGACAGTTCCTGCGCCTCATCGATCAACAGCACCACGCGCTTGCCCTGCGCGTAGGCGCGAAGCAGATGCTCGTTGAGCAGATCGACCAGCGGCTTGAGCGCGGGCTTGCCGCCCTTGCCGCGCTCGATGACGCCCAGCTCCTCGCAGATCGTCTGCAGCAATTCTTCCGGCGACAGATGCGGGTTGAGCACCAGCGCCGCCTGGGTGTCCTCGGGCAATTGTTCGAGCAGCAGGCGGCTCAGCGTGGTCTTGCCGGTGCCCACTTCGCCGGTAAGCTGGACGAACCCGCCGCTGCCGCCCTGGCCGATGCCGAACAGCAGATGCGCCAAGGCATCCCGGTGGCGCTCGCTCAGGTAGACGAAGCGCGGATCCGGGGTGATCGAGAACGGCGCCTCCTTCAGGCCGTAAAACTCGAAATACATGGGTTGGCTCGAGGACAGGGCTTCATAGCCTGCCATGAAACGCAGCGAATTGCGCCGTCCAGTCGTCCGCACCAGCAGCCTCGGTCACCCTGCACGGGTGGCCGCAAGCGAAGGCACCGACGGCCTATCCAGCGGTCGGCCCTCCGGGCGATCGGACTATCGATCCGGCAGACAATGGCGACGAGTGCGTCGGGCGAGTAGCCCGGCCCAGGCCGCAGGCCGTAAGCCGGGGCCGCCGGTTGCAGAAGTCCCCGTGATGGAGAATTCGTGCCGGGTCGATGACGGGGGAGCGTGTCGGACGTTACCGGCGCGATCCGTGTCGCGGCCGAGCGACCGCGCCAGCGCCACAGCCAACGCCGGTCGAGCCATCGGCCGGCATTGAATCAGCTGAGCACAAAGCTCACCCGCATCACCACGCGATAACTGCTGATCGCCCCGTCATCGGCCATCACCTTCTGCTCGGCAATCCACGCGCTTTCGAATCCCGTCGAGCGACTCGCTGGCCTTGGCGATGCCCTTGGCGATGGCATCTTCGAAGCTCTGGCTGGACTCGGAGGAAATTTCGATTATTTTCGCGACGCTCATGGTCGTTCTCCTGTTGCGAAGACGCCGGGGGGCGAGCGGCCGAAAGCCGCCGCGCCCGCCAGAGCCGGTTCAGTCGAACCCGTTCGGTCGACCCCCGTTCAGTCGACCTTGACCTTCTTGGTCTTGCTCGATTTGGCTTTCGGAATGACGATGTCCAGCACGCCCTTGTCGGCATGGGCGGTCACCTTGTCCGAATCGGCGGTGTCCGGGAGTGCGAAGCGCCGGTAGAACGCACCGCTGAAGCGCTCTACGCGCCGATAGCCTTCCCGCTCGTCCTTCACCTCTTCCTTGCGCTCGCCGCAGATGGTCAACATGCCGCTTTCCAGCATGATGTCGATGGCCTTCGGGTCGACGCCCGGAACGTCGGCGCGGACCAAATAACGGCCCGGCTCCTCCTTGATATCGATTTGCGGGCTCCGGCCCAGGGCCGAAGCGTCCTCGTCCAGCTCGCTCAGCCAGCGCCACGGGCGCATGCCCATCATGCTGGCCATCTCATCGCTCAACAGCGGGAACATCCGGGGGGATTCGCGTTTCAACAGTCTCATGGCACGGCCCCCGTTCGAGTCGATCAAAGGATTGGCCTCGCCGTCGGCGGCGGGTGCCGGCACAGGTTGAGCGGATCGCTGGCTCTTCGGCGCCGGCTCGGTGCGTTGCGGGGGGCAGGCTCATATGGTCTTGCCCCTCGGCTGACGGTTGACGGGCGTCAATCCGCCGGACTGGCACGCGCCTTCCGGGGCAGGCGGGCAGGTCGAGTGCCGGGCCTGCGTGTTCCGGAGTTTCGATTGCGTCGCATTGTGCGTCGCTGAATACGTATGCATCGCCGGCATTCGCAGCGCCAACGGCGCGACCATGCCACAGGGGACGCAACAGGGATCGGGGGGTGTCGTTCGAACGACCGGTGCCATCGCGCCCGAGCGTACGGACCGGCGGTGCGACCGCCGAGTGCCGTCATCCAGGGACTCAGGAGGGAACGATAATGAACATCATCCAGCAATCGACCGCGCGCTTCGGCGTCGCGCTTCCGCTTTTCCGCCTGCTGCTGGTCGGAGCGCTGCTGGCCGGCACCTACCCAGCGGCCTGGGCCGCCGTCGACATCCACAAGCTCGGAGGGCGTTACGACGCCACCCAGTCCAACATCGACTTTCGGGTCCAGTCGTCGCGGGCCACCCGCATCGAGGTGTGGCTGTACAAGACCCCGCTCGGCGCCCAGGAAGTGGCGCGCTATGTGATGACCAAGAACAGCACCACCCAGGTCTGGTCGAAGACCGTTTCGGTGGGCACGCTGAAAGACACCCACGGCATCACCGGCCCGGTGTATTACGGCTACCGGGCGTGGGGGCCGAACTGGCCCTACAGCAGCGGCTGGACCAAAGGCAGCGGCGTCGGCTTCATCGCCGATGTCGACGCCAGCGGCAACCGGTTCAATCCGAACAAGCTGCTGATCGACCCCTACGCCCGGGAGATCAGCCACGATCCCAACACGCCGACCTGCAACGATCCGACCGTGTATGCCTCGGGCGCCCAGTACCGAAACCGCGACAGCGGCGCCTGCGCGTCCAAGGGCATCGTCCTGGCCGCGCCAACCAACCCGATCGGCAGCAAGCCGACCCGCGCGCTGAAGGACGACATCATCTATGAGGTCCACGTTCGTGGCCTGACCATGAACGACACCAGCGTACCCGCCAACCTGCGCGGCACCTATGCCGGCGCCGCGCTCAAGGCTGGCTATCTGGCCAGTCTGGGCGTCACGGCAGTGGAGTTTCTGCCGATTCACGAGACCCAGAACGACACCAACGATATCGATCCGGATTCCACCGCAGGCGACAACTACTGGGGCTACATGACCCTCAACTTCTTCGCCCCCGACCGGCGCTACGCGGCCGACAAGACGGCCGGTGGCCCGACCCGCGAATGGCGCGACATGGTCAAGGCGTTCCACGATGTCGGCCTGAAGGTCTATGTCGATGTCGTCTACAACCACAGCGGCGAGGGCGGCCCGTGGAGCGGCACCGACGGGCTGACGGTCTACAACGTGTTCTCCTGGCGCGGGCTGGACAATCCCGGTTACTACTCGCTCACCGCCGACCTTCAGCGCCCCTGGGACAACACCGGCGTGGGCGGCAATTTCAATACCCGCAATACCATGGCCCAGAACCTGATCATCGACTCGCTGGCCTACTGGCGCGACACCATGGGCATCGACGGCTACCGCTTCGACCTGGCCTCGGTGCTCGGCAACACCTGCCAGCATGGCTGTTTCAACTTCGACAAGATGGACAGCGGCAACGCCATCAACCGCATCGTCAACGAAATCACGCCCCGTCCCGATGCCGGCGGCAGTGGCGTGGACCTGATCGCCGAACCCTGGGCGATCGGCGGCAACAGCTATCAGGTGGGCGGTTTTCCCTGGCGCTGGGCCGAGTGGAACGACATCTACCGCGATTCGGTGCGCAAGAAGCAGAACAAGATGGGCGTTGAAACGCTCACCATGGGCCAGCTCGCCACCCGCCTGTCCGGTTCGTCCGACCTGTACGGCAACGATGGTCGAAAGCCCTGGCACTCGATCAACTTTCTGGTCGCCCACGATGGCTTCACGCTCAACGACCTGTACGCCTACAACAGCAAGCAGAACAATCAACCCTGGCCATACGGGCCATCCGACGGCGGTACCGACAACAACATCAGCTGGGATCAGGGCGGCATCGTCGCCGACCAGCGCAAGGCCGCGCGCACCGGCATGGCCCTGCTGATGCTCAGCGCCGGCGTGCCGATGATGACCGGTGGCGACGAGGTGCTACGCACCCAGTTCGGCAACAACAACCCGTTCAATCTCGATTCGCCGGCCAACTGGCTGTTCTGGACCCGCAGCAGCATCGAGGCCAACCACGAGACCTTCACCCGCCGCCTGCTGGCATTTCGCAAGGCGCACCCGGCGCTGCGCCCGGCCAACTTCTACTCGGCCGTGGACACCAACGGCAACGTGATGGAACAACTGCGCTGGTTCAAGCCCAACGGCCAGCAGGCCGATGCCACCTACTTCAACAGTACCAGCAACCACGCCCTGGCCTGGCGCATCGACGGCAGCGAGTTCGGCGACCCGGCCAGCGCGATCTACGTGGCCTACAACGGCTGGTCGAGTCTGGTGAACTTCACCCTGCCGTGGCCCGGCGCGGGCAAGAGCTGGTACCGGGTCACCGACACCGCGCCCTGGAACGAAGGCCCCAACAGCTTCGTACCACCCGGCAGCGAAGCCTTCATCGGCGGCGAAAACACCGTCTACGGCGTACACGGCCGCAGCCTGTTGCTGCTGATTGCCAAGTGATCTCGAACCGCCGGGCAGATCCTGGCGGATGCAGCGATGTTCGGGTAGCCCGGCTTGGGCCACAGGCCGCACGCCGGGACCGCCGGTTGAAACGGTTCTCGCGATGGATCGTTCGTGCCGGGTCGATCAAAGGCGACCCGACGTCCGGCGTCATCCGGTCGGACCGCACTGCGCATCGGACGCAGGCGCACTCACGAGCGAAAACCGGCTGGCAGACCCTGCTCTTCGGCCCATTCGCTGATGATGGCGAGCGCAGCGGCTGCGATGGTCATGGCATTCGCGTCGAGCGGCATTTCTTCGTAGACGTGAACATTTCGCAGCCCGCAGACGGTGTGCATCATGTTGGCGATGTGGGTTGGCAAGATGGCCTCGTTGCGAAGCTGCACGATCAATGCCGCCGGGCCTCGCGGCGGATCCTCGGCGAAATGCCTGCGCCAAATGCTCAGCACCAGGCGGACCACGGCGGTGCGGGCCTGTTCGATGTCCACGTCTGGTGGCTGGGCGGGTGATGCCGGAACGTCGGGCGGCCGGGGCGTGGCGACGGCGGTTGGCCGCGCGGAGCTCGCCTGCGTCGAGTGGCGATTGACCAGCTTGGTGCTTCGGCAGACCGAACAGCGTGCTTGCCAGCGAACAATCTTTCCGGCATGCCCGAGCTGCCGGCAGACCTGATTCACTGATTGTCGTGGCTTGATTCCAAGCGCTTCCGACAGGCAGTCGTCGCACACCTCATCCGGCGCGATGTCCTCAAGATGCTCCAGGATGCGCGAAAGATGGGTCATCGACGGCTACTGATCAGCGTCAGCATCGGCAGCCAGCGCGGCACCGAGTTTTTCCTGATCGAGAAACGCCTCGAAGCCGGAGATGGTGGTGCTGACCCGCTGGTTGGTCATGACTTCGAGCATCGCCACCTTGCCCAGATACTCGAACACGGCGGTCACGCCCCTGACGCCGTGGCCGGCCACCAGCGCGCGCATCTGCGGGGCGCAATCCTCGGTGACCAGACGCATGTAGAAGTCCGCAAAGTCTCGCGAGACATCCTCGACATCGCTCGGCGTGGCCGCCGACAGGCGCTCCATCTCCGGGTGCGCGGCAATCGCCAGATACACCCAGCGCGCCAGCAGCTTGCGATCCTTGCCTGAAGTGCTGTCGCTGAAGCAGGACTCGGTCGCGGCAATCAGTTCGTCGGCCTTGGCGGGCGCGATGCCGATAAACACCCATACAAGCAGGAAGGCAACATATCTGGTCATTCCCTCGACTCCGATCAGTGGAAACCGGAGTGTAGCCGTTTCGGCGGCCGGCTCGCAGGCCAGTCCAGTCCAACGAGTAATGAGCCTGAACCCGCCAGCCTGATTGCAACGAGGTACGAGCCTGGAGCGGGCGTGGGCCGGCACACCGGGTCGATCATTACTGCCATGGCGATCGCGATGAACGAGACTCAGACGCCCACCGCTCGCTGCGACGCCGGCCGGTCGGCAGTGTCCGGTCAGTCCTGCCCGGCCAGCGTCGCCAGCGACTGGCGCACCGTGTCCAGCGTGGCTTCGCTGCTCAGCTGGCCAACCGGGCTTTCGCCGAGCACCAGCGTGCCGGCCTCGGTTTGGAGAAGGCTGGCGGCCTCGGATTTCAGGCGGGCGATCAACTGCCCGGCTTCCCGGGGCGACGCATGGCCGTCGCTTTGCAGCAGGGTCTGGCCGTCGGCGTCGGTCAGCTTGAAGTAAAACCGGCCGTCCGATTCGCGGTATTGCTTGAACACGGGCTTTGCAGCCTTGCTCTGCGCCTTGACGCGGGCTTCGCTGCGCTCGGCCGGCACCGGGCGCAGGCCGACCGCAGCGCGCAGCCGGGCGAGAAAGGGCGTGGCGATGGCCCGGGCCTTGGCCGCGCCGGCGATCAACACGGCTTCGATGGCATCCGGGTCGGCGATCAGCGACGCATAGCGCGCGCGCATCGGCGCCAGCGCATCGTCGACGGTTTCGAACAACCGCTGCTTGGCCTCGCCCCAGGCCAGGCCGGCGCGCAGGTCTGCGGCGAAGGCGTCGGCCTGGTCGGCGCTGGCGAAGGCGGCAAACAGCGTATGCAGGGCATTGCTGTGCGGGTCCTTGGGCTCGCCGGGCGCGCGCGAGTCGGTGACGATCTTCATGATCGCCTCGCGCAGCGCCGCGCTGCCGCCCTCGAACAGCGGAATGGTGTTGTCGTAGCTCTTGGACATCTTGCGTCCGTCGAGGCCGGGCAGGGTGGCCACCGACTCGTCCACGGCGGCCTCCGGCAGGGTGAAGAACGCCTCGCCGAACAGATGATTGAAGCGCTGGCCGATGTCGCGGGCCATTTCGATGTGCTGCACCTGGTCGCGCCCGACCGGCACGCTGTGGGCGTTGAAGATGAGGATGTCGGCGGCCATCAGTACCGGGTAGCAGTACAGGCCCATGGTGATGCCGGCGTCCGGGTCGCTGCCGCTGGCCGCGTTGGCATCGGTGGCGGCCTTGTAGGCGTGCGCGCGATTGAGCAGGCCCTTGCCGGCCACACAGGTCAGCAGCCAGGTCAGTTCGGTGATTTCCGGCACGTCGGACTGGCGGTAGAACACCACGCGCTCCGGGTCCAGGCCGGCGGCCAGCCAGGTCGCGGCGATTTCCAGTCGCGAGCGGGCGATGCGCGCCGGGTCGTCGCACTTGATCAGGGCGTGGTAGTCGGCCAGAAACAGAAAGCTGTCGGCAGCCGGATCGCGGCTGGCCAGGATGGCCGGCCGGATGGCGCCGACATAGTTGCCCAGGTGGGGAGTGCCGGTGGTGGTGATGCCGGTCAGTACGCGGCGACGCTCGGACATGATTGCAAAGGCGTGGCGAAGAATGGGCAAGTTTAGCGCGCAGCCAACCCCGCAGCCCGCATTGGCGCGTTGAAGGTGACGCAGCGTTCGAATCGCCCACTCATCGCCGAGGACAATCCCATGACTTTCCTGCCCCGCACCCTGCTGGCCGCCGCCGCGCTGGCCGCCGCCCTGCTGACGGCCGGTTCCGCCCACGCCGGTCACCGCAGCCCACTGGTCGCGCTGGAACTTTACGATCGCGACAGCGGCCAGCCGTTGCCGATCCACGAGCATCGCGGTCGATCGCACGTGCCCGGTACGCCCGGCCATCGCTACGCCGTGCGGCTGCGCAATCACAGCCCGGAACGCGTGCTGGTGGTGCTCTCGGTCGACGGCGTGAACGCGGTCACCGGCGAAGACGCCGATCCGCAGCAGTCGGGGTACGTGCTGGAGCCCGGCCAGACCGCCGACATCAACGGCTGGCGCAAGAGTCTGTCGGACGTGGCGCAGTTCGTGTTCACCGATCTCGACGACAGCTACGCCGCGCGCACCGGTCGGCCCGCCAATGTCGGTGTGGTCGGCATTGCCGTGTTTCGCGAAAAACCGCGACCGGCATCGCCGCCGCTCGCCTCGGCGCCGCTGCGCGAGCGTTCCAAGGCGTCGGCAGAAGCATCTGCCGCGCTGCGCGACGAGGCCGAAAGCGTGGGCCGCTCGCTGGGCACCGGTCACGGCCAGCGCGAGTGGGCGCCGACCCGGCACACCGCATTCCAACGCGCCAGCCGCAGGCCGGCCCAGGTATCCGAGCTGCACTACGACAGCCGCGAACGGTTGATCGCCGCTGGCGTCATTCCCGTGCCGCGGCCGATTGCGTCGGTGCCGCGCGCGTTTCCCGGCAGTTTTGTTCCGGACCCGCGGTGATTTGATCGTCTGTCGTGTGTGCGCTCCTGACTGGCAGCGCACGCACGACGCGGCGGGTCGCGCAGCCGGCACACCCGTCGTGTCGACAGACCCCGACCCAGGGCGCTTCACCCGGCCGAACGTCGTTGGCTGCGCTGGCCGGAGCGCGCAGGCCAAAGCGCCGCTGCTGACCAGCAACAGCGGCGTCGGGCTGGTTCGAAATGCACCGTGCGGCAGCGCCCGCAATCCGGCAAACTGATCCGATGGACCGCTACGAACGCACTCTCGCCATTCATCGCCTGCTGAAGTCGGCGCGCTATCCGGTCGCGCTCAAGCGCCTGCAGGACGAAACCAACGCTTCGCGCGCCACGGTCTACCGCGACATTGCTTTTCTGCGCGATGCCCTGGGCGCACCGATCGACAGCGAAGGCGAAACCGGCTTTCACTACAACCTGGAAGAGGGCGCGCGCTTCGAGCTGCCCGGCCTGTGGCTGAATTCCGAAGAGCTGCACGCCCTGCTGGCCGCCCACCAGCTGCTCGACCGCACCGGCCCCGGCGTGCTGGGCAGCGCGCTGGCGCCGCTGAAGGGCCGCATCGACGGCCTGCTGGCCCAGCAGTCGGGCGGCAAGCGCTGGCCGATCGAGCGCATCCGGGTGATCGCCACCGGCGCGCGCAGCATCGATGAACAGGCGTTCCGGCTGGTCGCCACCGCCGTGCTGGAGCGTCGCCGCCTGGGCTTCGAATACCACGCCCGCTCGACCGACACGCCGAGCCGGCGCACCGTCTCGCCGCAGCGGCTCACCCACTACCGTGACAACTGGTATCTCGACGCCTGGGATCATCAGCGCGATGGCCTGCGCAGTTTTTCGGTCGACCGCATCCGCGCCGCGCGGGTGCTCGATGAGGTGGCCCTCGACGTTGCCGACGAAGAACTGAACCGGCAGCTGGCGTCGAGCTACGGCATTTTTTCCGGGCCGCCGAAAAACTGGGCGACCATCGTGTTCAATGCCCGAGCCGCCCGCTGGGTGGCCGACGAGCGCTGGCACTCCAAGCAGGAGGGCCGCTTCCTGCCCGATGGCCGCTACGAACTGAAGCTGCCCTACGGCCACTCGCGCGAGCTGCTGATGGACGTGTTGCGCTACGGCGCCGACGCCGAGATCGTGGCGCCGGTCTCGCTGCGCGAGCAGGCCCACACGCTGCTGCAACTGGCGCTTTCGGCCTACAAGGATTCCGCAGATGGCCGGCGATAAGCCCACCCCTCCGGCGAAGGCCGACAGCGGCTCCAGCCGCCGGGTCGCGCTGGTCCTGGGCGCCGGTGGCGCGCGCGGTCTGGCGCATATCGGCGCCATCCAGGCGCTGCTCAGGCGCGGCTACCAGATCGCCGCCATCGGCGGCTCGTCGATGGGTGCGCTGATAGGCGGTATCCACGCCGCCGGCCGGCTGGACGCCTACCGCGACTGGGCCTGCGCGCTGGAGCGCGGCGATGTGTTCCGCCTGCTCGATTTCACCTTCGGCAACCCAGGCTTCATCAAGGGCGACCGGGTTATCAACGCCATTCGCGAGCTGGTCGGCGACCATCGCATCGAAGACCTGCCCATTCCCTACATGGCCGTCGCCACCGACCTCAAGCGGCAGCGCGAAGTGTGGCTTACCCGCGGCCCGCTGTTCGACGCCATTCGCGCGTCCATCGCCATCCCGATGGTGCTCACCCCGCATGTCATCAATGGCCGCGAGCTGGTCGATGGCGGCCTGCTGGCGCCGGTGCCGATTGCCGGCACGCGCATGGCCATGGTCGATCTGGTGGTGGCGGTGGATGTCAGCGCCCAGGTCGCCCATCGCCCGAAGCCGCCGGTCGAGGCGTCGGCCGACTCCGGGCGGGATTCGCCGAAAGCGAAGGGCCAATCCGAGGCCGACACCGACACCGACACCGATACATCGAGCCTGCGCGAACGCATCGGCAACTTCATCGACGGCCTGCTCGAAAAGTCGGAGCCGGCCCCGAAGCAGAAAGCCCAGGCCAGCATGCTGGAGCTGATGTCGCGCTCGCTGGACACCATGCAGGCCCAGATTGCCCGCTTGCAGCTGGCGCTGGACCCGCCCGACGTGCTGGTCAAGGTGCCGCACGATGTCTGTTTTTTCTACGAGTTCTGGCGCGCGCGGGAGTTGATCGAGATCGGCGAAAAGGCCACCGACAAAGCGCTCGATGCCTACGAAGGCGGCTGAGCGCGGCCATCGCGAATCGGACTACTGGAAGCCCGGCTGACCGACCTGATCGGCATGCTGGGCAATGCGCGCGATGCGCTGGCGATCATAGCCATAGCCAGCCATCCGGTTCAGCAGATCGGCGTACAGCGCCGCATCCATGCGCGAATCGCGACTGAAAATCCACGCGTACTTGCGCCCCGGATGGCCGAGCAGCGCCCACGAGTAATCCCCGGCCACTTCGAGCACCAGCAGATCGGTCTTCAGCGGCCAGATGAACTGCACCTGCCAGTGCGCCCCGTTGCTGCCCGGCACCACGCTGGAAACCCCGGTCCAGCGCTTCTCGGGCGCGTCGAAGCTGGTGCGGAACACATAGACATTGTCGATCCGGCCATCCTCGCGCAGCGCGTACTCATCGCGCGTGGCGACTTTGCCGCGCTCGGGCCAGTAGGGAATGTTGGCGATCACGTGCCAACTGCCCATGAAACGCTTCAGGTCCACGGCAGCCTCGGTTTTCAATGGCGGCGGGACATCGCCGGAGGAAGCGCACGACGCCCCCGCCAGTACGATGACCGCCAGGGTGAGCGCCGCAAGCCATCGAACGCCAGGGCGCGAAGTCGGAAGTCGGGTGTTGTTCATGCCCGCAGTGTGGCAGCCGGCCGGTACACGGCGCGTCAAGAAGCAATCGCAGGATTTGAGACGCGCGCAGGGCAGGGTGGCATCACCATCCACCTCGGAGTCCGCCATGCCCAGCCTGTCCGCACCCGAACCGAAGCGCCCCCGGCTGCCACAACCGGCACCGCATCCGCAGTGGTTGCGCCGCCCGCAGCCGGCCCCGCACCCGCAGCCGCAGCCGGCCCTGTCGCGCTCGCTCTGGCAATGGCTGCTCACCGGCCTGGCATTGATGGCGATCTTCCCCGCCGCCCGCGGCCACAGCGAATGGCTCGGCTGGCTACCGTTCTGGCTGAGCATCGCCCCGGCCATTTCCCTGGCCCTGCTGCACCGCCACAGCCTGGCCCAGCGCCTGCGCCGACAGCCACGCACCGCCCCCGCCCTGGTCCTCACGGCAAAGCCCAACCGCCCCGCCCAGGCCCGCCGCCTCGCCCAGCCCAAGGCCGGCAGCGAGAGGCAACTGCGGGCGGCGTGAAACGCCTCGCATTCCCGGTGCGTGATACGCATCACTGTGGTTCACTGTGCCTGCGGGTCTCACCCGTTCAAGGAGCAGCATCATGGAAGAATCCGATCAAACTGCCCCGATCGCCCACGTAGCGCCCACCGGCGCCGACCAATGGCGCACCCATGCGCTGACCGCACACTTGACCAAAGTGGCGCGCCTGGCAAGCCGTTTCGGCGAGCCGATCGGCGCTTCTGACTGGCTGCACGCCGCCGGCCTCTGGCATGACCTCGGCAAGGCCAGTGCCGCGTTTCAACATTACATCCGAGAAGCCTCCGGCTTCGAGCGCGCCAATGCCCATGTCGAAGGCCGGCCCGGACGGGTCAATCACTCCAGTGCCGGCGCCCTGCACGCCATCGCCACGCTCGGCCATACCGGCAAGATACTGGCGCAACTGATCATGGCCCACCACGCCGGCCTGTACGACGGCGAAGAAATCACCCAGCGCCTCGTGCGTGACAGCGACTGCCTGGCCGCCGCGCTGGCCGGGCCGCCCCCTGCCGAAGTGCTCGCCGCTCCGACACTGGCTCCGCCCAGGGTGCCCGGCGGCACGGACGCGCAGGGTGCCTACGCACTTTGGTTGCGCCTGCTGTTCTCCTGCCTGGTCGATGCCGACTTCCTCGACACCGAAGCCTTCATGGATGAAGGCAAGGCTGCAAATCGCAGCGGCTGGCCCGATCTCGCCAGCCTCAAGGTCCGCCTCGATGCCCACCTCGACCGGCTCGCCCGCACTGCGCCACCCTCGCGGGTCAACACCGCTCGTGCCGACATCCTCGCCCAATGCCGGGCCGCCGCCAGCCTGTCGCCCGGTACGTTCACCCTCAGCGTGCCCACCGGCGGCGGCAAGACCCTGGCCGGCATGGCCTTCGCGCTCGATCACGCCCTGCGCCACGGCCAGCGCCGGGTGATCCACGTCATCCCCTATACCAGCATCATCGAACAGACCGCCGACGTGTTCCGCAAGGTGTTCGGCGATGCCGTGGTCGAGCACCACAGCAATGCCGAGGCCGAGGAGAAGGGCGAGCGGGGCCGTACCGACGACGCCCGTTCGCGCCTGGCCTGCGAGAACTGGGACGCGCCGATCATCGTGACGACGACCGTGCAGTTCTTCGAGTCGCTGTTCGCCGCCCGCACCAGCCGCTGCCGCAAGCTGCACAACATCGTCGGCAGCGTGGTCGTGCTGGACGAAGCGCAATTGCTGCCGCCACCGTTCCTGCAACCGATCATGGCTGTGCTCAATCTGCTCACGCGGCACTACGGGGTCACGGTATTGCTGTCCACGGCCACCCAGCCCGCGCTGACCAGTCGCGCGAGTTTCGGTGGCCGCCTCGACGGTCTCGACGACAGCCGCGAGATCATCGCCGACCCGGATCGCCTGTACACCGAACTGGACCGGGTCGATGTCCATCTGCCCGACGACCTGACCACCCCGACGAGTTGGGACGCGCTCGCCGAACGCGCCAGCGCCGAGGGCGACGTGCTGATCGTGGTTGGCCGACGCCGCGACGCCCGCGACCTGCACGCTCGCATGCCCGAGGGCAGTCGCCACCTTTCCGCCCTGATGTGCGGCGCCCACCGCTCCCTGGTCATCGCCGAGATCCGCGCCGCCTTGCAGGCCCGCCGCACCGACCCTGGCCTGCCGCCGGTGCGCGTGGTCAGCACCCAGTTGATCGAGGCCGGGGTCGATCTCGACTTTCCGGTGGTCTATCGCGCCCTGGCTGGTCTCGACTCTATCGCCCAGGCCGCCGGCCGCTGCAACCGCGAGGGGCTGCTGGAGCGCGGCCAGGTGCATGTGTTCGTACCGCCCGAGCCGGCGCCAGCCGGTCTGCTGCGCATGGCCGAACAAGCCACCATCGGCGTGCTCGACGGCTGGTCGGGCAAGCCGCTCGACCGCAGCCTGTTCCGGCCCTATTTCGAGCGCCTGTACCGCTCCGCCGATCTCGACGCCAAGGACATCGCCGGCCTGCTCAAGATCGACCGAGAAAGCTTCGGCAGCGTCGGCCTGCGCCGCGCCGCCGACGCCTTTAAATTGATCGACAACGAGGAAACCGGCTATCGCAGCGTCTACGTGCCGTATCGCCACCCCGACAAGCCCAAGGCGTTCGAGGCCCTGATCGGCAGCCTGCGCAAGGACGGCCCGGCCCGCTGGCTGCTGCGCAAACTGCAACGCTACGCCGTCAGCCTGCCCGGCTACCAGTTTCGGGCGCTGCTGGATCGGCGCGACATCGAGGAAATCACCCCCGGCCTGTTCGTGCTGTGCACTGAAGCGCAGTACGACGCGGTGTTGGGTCTGAAACTCGACGGCGTTCTCTCGCCGTCGGGAATGGCTGTCTGAATCGACTGCAACAAGGAGATGCCATGCAAGGGTTCGTTCTGGAAGTCACCGGCGACTACGCCTGCTTCACCCGGCCCGAAATGAAGGTCGAACGTGTCAGCTACGACGTGATCACGCCCTCGGCCGCGCGCGCCGTGTTCGAGGCGATCCTCTGGAAACCGGCCATCGCCTGGCAGGTCGAGCGGATCGACGTGCTGGCGCCGGTCCGCTGGGTCAACATCCGTCGCAATGAGGTCGGCGCGGTCGCCTCCACCCGCAACGCCGAGCAGGCGATGCGCAGCGGACGCGGCCTGCTCGGCCTGAGCGTCGAGGACGAGCGCCAGCAGCGCGCCGGCCTGTTTCTGCGCGACGTGCGCTACCGGCTGCATGCCCGATTCGAGCTGACCGCGCGCGCCAGCGACGGCGACACCCCGGCCAAGTTCGCCGAGATGTTCCGCCGCCGCGCCCGGGCCGGTCAGTGCGTCAACCAGCCCTACCTGGGCTGCCGGGAGTTTGCCGCCCGCTTTCGCCTGATCGAGGACATGGCCGCCGAGCCGCCGCCACTGGCCGAATTCGACCGCGACCTCGGCTGGATGCTCTACGACCTCGACTACAAAACCCCCGCCAGCCCGCAACCCCGGTTCTTCAATGCCCGCGTCCAGCGCGGCGTGCTGAGCGTACCGGCCTGGGATGCCCCGGAGGTGCGCCGATGATCCTCCACGCCCTGCATCGCCTGTACGAGCGGCGCGCCGCCTCGCCCGACCCGACCGAACGCCCCGCGCCCATCGGCTTCGAGGAAAAGGCCATCCCCTTCATCCTGGAGCTTGCCGCCGATGGCCGGCTCGTCCTGATCGAAGACACCCGCACGGCAGACGGCAAGAAATTGATCGCCCGCGCCGAGCGCGTGCCGGCCGGGGTCAAGAAGACCTCCGGCATCGCCGCCAACCTGCTCTGGGACACCGCCGAATACGTGCTCGGCGTGATCACCGAGCAGCCCGGCAAGACCGCCAAGCCCGAGCGCATCGCCGAACAACACCTGGCCTTCCGCGCCCGCATCGAGTCGCTGCCCGACGACGCCCGCGCCGATGACGGGGTAAAGGCCGTGCTCGCCTTCCTCGACCGGCTCGACCTCGACGCCTTGGCCAGCCAGCCGCACTGGGAGGACATCCGCACCGGCAATCCGCTGCTGAGCTTTCGCCTGCGCGGCGACGCCGACCTGGTCTGCCAGCGCCCGGCCGTGCGCGCCGCCTGGATCGCGACCGACAGCGAAGCCGAGGCCGACGGCATCTGCCTGATCACCGGCCAGCCCGCCCCGATTGAACGCCTGCATACCGCGATCAAGGGCGTCTGGGGCGCGCAGACCTCGGGCGCCAACATCGTTTCCTTCAACCTCGACGCCTTCAACTCCTATGGCAAGGCACAAGGCGGCAACGCCCCGGTCGGGCGGACCGCCGCCAACATGTACACCACCGCCCTGAACGACCTGCTGGCGCGCGGCTCGCGCCAACGCATCCAGGTCGGCGACGCCTCCACCGTGTTCTGGGCCGAGGAAAAGACCGACTTCGAAGACGCCTTCGCCCTGGCCTTCGGCGAACCCGGCAAGGACGAGCCCGCCGAGCGCACCGACCGGGTGCGCGCGTTGTACGAATCGATGCGTACCGGCCGGTTTCTCAGTCAGTACGACGACCAGAACCGTTTCCACGTGCTCGGCCTGGCCCCGAACGCCGCCCGCCTCGCCGTGCGCTTCTGGCACGTGGACACCATCGCCAACATCGCCGGGCGCATCCAGCAGCATGCCCGCGACCTGGAGATCGTTCCGGACCGCCGCGACCCACCGCCACCACCCAGCCTGTTCCGGCTGCTGTCGGCCTGCGCCGCGCAAGGCAAGGCCGACAACATCCCGCCCAACCTCAACGGCGAGGTGATGCGCGCCATCCTCGCCGGCACCGACTACCCGGCGACCTGGCTGGCCGCCGCCATCCGCCGCTGTCGTGCCGAACAGAACGTCACCGCCCTGCGCGCCAGCGTCATCAAAGCCTGTCTCAACCGATCCACTCGACTTCGCCAGACCGGCGAAAAGGAGCTAGCCGTGTCGCTCGATCCCGACCATCCCAACGTCGCCTACCGCCTGGGCCGCCTGTTCGCGGTGCTGGAAAAGATTCAGGAGGAAGCCAGCCCCGGACTCAACGCCACGATTCGCGACCGCTACTACGGCGCCGCATCGGCGACACCGGTTGCCGTGTTCACCACCCTGATGCGCCTGAAGAACCACCACCTCGGCAAGCTCGACAAGCCGGGTCGCGTGGTGAACTTCGAACGACTGATCGGCCAGATCATGGCCGGCATCGACGACTTCCCAGCCCACCTCGCCCTGTCCGAACAGGGCCGCTTCGCCATCGGCTATTACCACCAGCGGCAAGCATTCTTCACCAAGGCCACACCCGAAGCTATCCCCGAACCCACCGACCACACGGAAGGAGCCAACTCATGAGCCTCGCCAATCGCTACGACTTCGTACTGCTGTTCGACGTGATCGACGGCAATCCCAACGGCGACCCCGACGCCGGCAACCTGCCGCGCCTGGATGCCGAAACCGGCCACGGCCTGGTCACCGATGTCTGCCTAAAGCGCAAGGTGCGCAACTTCGTGGGTCTGGTGAAGGAGGAAAAACCCCCGTTCGAAATCTACGTCAAGGAAAAGGCCGTGCTCAACAGACAGCACGAGCGTGCCTACGTCGCCATCGGCGCCGAGGATCTGCTCAAGGGCGACGACAAGAAGCGCAAGGGCGGCGACAAGTCCGGCGAAGCCCGCGACTGGATGTGCAAGAACTTCTACGACGTGCGTACCTTCGGCGCGGTGATGTCCACCGGCGTCAACTGTGGCCAGGTGCGCGGCCCCGTACAGCTCACCTTCGCCCGTTCGGTCGATCCGATCGTCAGCCTGGAGCACTCGATCACCCGCATGGCGGTCGCAACCGAAGCCGAAGCTGAGAAGCAGGACGGCGACAACCGCACCATGGGCCGCAAGCACACCGTGCCTTACGGCCTGTACGTCGCGCATGGTTTCGTGTCGGCCTTTCTGGCCGATCAGACCGGGTTCTCCGACGACGACCTCGACCTGTTCTGGACCGCACTGGCGCAGATGTTCGAGCACGACCGCTCCGCCGCGCGTGGCCAGATGTCCACCCGCGGCCTGTACGTCTTCAAGCACGACTCCAAGCTAGGCAACGCTCATGCCCACAGCCTGTTCGAGCGCATCACGGCCGAAAAGAACGCCGCCGTGCCGCGCAGCTTCGCCGATTACACCGTGCGGGTGAACGATGCCGAGCTACCCAGCGGCGTGACCTTGCTGCGCAAGGTGTAATCGCCTCTACCGCCGCCCGGCCCAATAGCCCGGGCGGCGGCTGTGATGGGCGACGGCAATGATCCTCACGGTGTCGGGCGATGCCTGGTAGATCAACGAGTAGGGGAACTTGGACAAGGTGAAAGCGCGTGTCTGGTATTGGCCGGTGGTACCCATTTCCGAGAAGGATTCGAGCAGCGCCAACGCGCGTTCGAACTCGTCGGCCAGGCCGTCGGCCGCTTCGAACGCCGATTGGCCGATATACCAGTCCAGCGCAGCGTCGAGATCGGCCTGCGCCTCGCCGGAGACGCTAACCCGCACGGGCGGCCTTGGCGGCGGCGATGCGTTCGCGAATTCTGCGCATGGCTTCGTCGGCCGGAGTCCAGGTCGTCCGTCCTGCATCCATATCCGCCACGCGCCGAGCGATCTCCTCATCCCAAGCCCGTGCAATGGATTCGGGCGAATCCTGCTCCGGGCCTTCAAGGCTTACGATCAGGCGATGCGCGAGCTCGCTGCGTTCGCGGGGCGTCAGTTGCAGTGCCTGCGCTTCCAAATCCTTCAGTGTCGCGGCCATCACGTACTCCAGATCGATCGACCGAGTCCCATCTTAGAGGATTGCGCGCCGGCACGTCGCCCCGCCGCGATTGGGCTGGCCGCCCGGCTCGACCCCCACGCGGCGGCCCCAGCGTTACACTTTCCGCGTCGTCCACATGCATCCGCTTCACTTGAATAGAGGAGTACAGCATGAACACCGAGATCGTCTTCGTGGTGGAGGAAGCGCCAGAAGGGGGCTACCTCGCTCGTGCGGTGAATCACGCCATTTTCACCGAAGCGGATACGCTCGAAGCTTTGCCTGGGCAGGTTCGCGACGCGGTGCAATGCCACTTCGAAGAAGGCAAGGGGCCGCGCATGATCCGTTTGCACTACGTGCGCGACGAAGTGATTGCCGCGTGATCTCGACGCGCAAGCCCTGATCAAGGCGCTGGCGCGCATGGATTACCGGGTGACGCGACAAACGGGCAGCCACCTGCGATTGCAAAAGCCGGGACCGCCGGAGCACGCCATCACCGCGCCAAACCATGCCCCCCTGCGTGTCGGCACCCTGGCCGCGATTCTGGCCGAGGTGGCCCGGCATCATGGAATGTCGCGCGAAGCGTTGTTGCTTTTGCTGTTCGGCGGTTGAACATCCCGTGGAAAACGAGCCCGACCCCATCCCCATCTCCGCTCTCCAGCACTGGAGCTATTGCCCGCGTCAGTGCGCGCTGATCCACGTCGAGCAGGTGTTTGCCGACAACGTCTACACCGCGCGCGGCAATGCCGTCCACGCCCTGGTGGACGAGCCCGGCGCCGAGCGCAAGGGCACCGTGCGCATCGAGCGCGCCATGCCCCTGTGGTGCGACCGACTGGGCCTGATCGGCAAGGCCGATCTGGTCGAGTTCGATCGCGCCGGCAATCCCTACCCGGTCGAATACAAACACGGCCCGCGGCGACAGAAACGCCACGACGACCTCCAGTTGGCCGCCCAGGCCCTGTGCCTGGAAGAAATGACCGGGAAGCACGTTGCCACTGGCGCCATTTTCCATTTCAGCTCGCGTCGGCGCCGCGAAGTGCGCATCGACGAAGCCTTGCGCGCCGAAGTCGAGCACGCCGTCGCCGAAGTCCGCGCGTTGCTGCATACCGCCCGGCTCCCGCCGCCGGCCAACGATGCCCGCTGCCGTCACTGTTCGCTCATCGACCTGTGCCAGCCCAAGGTCGTAGCCGAAGCCGACCGCTACCGCACGCTGCTGAACGATCTGGACGCCTTGCCATGACCGCCTACAGTCTGCTCAACACCCTCTACGTGACTACCGGCGGCGCCTACCTGCATCTGGACAACGACACCGTGCGCGTCGAAGTCGAGCGGGAGACCCGCCTGCGCGTGCCCCTGCACCACCTCGGCGGCATTGTCGGTTTCGGCGATGTGCTGATATCGCCCGCGCTCATCGGCCGCTGCGCCGAAAGCGGCATCGGCATGGCCCTGCTGGATCGCAACGGCCGGTTCCGCGCCCGCATCGAAGGCCCCATCAGCGGCAACGTGCTGCTGCGCAAGGCCCAGTTCGATACCAGCGGCCCCGCCAGTCTCGACCTGGCCCGGCGCATGGTAATGGGTAAACTGAAAAACACCCGCGCCCTGCTTCAGCGCGGCGCACGGGATGCCAAATCCGATGCCGACCGCAAGGCCCTCGGCGCTGCCGTCAAAAAGTTCGACGCCTCGTTGCGCGCGGTCGCGGCCGCCGATACCGCCGATGCCCTGCGCGGCGTCGAAGGCGAGGCCGCACGCACCTATTTTTCCGTATTCAGTTGCCTGGTCCGGCCCGACCTGCGCATCGATTTCGCCCTCAACGGCCGCAACCGCCGACCACCGCGCGACCCGATCAACGCCCTGCTGTCGTTTCTCTACACCCTGCTGATCCACGACTGCCGCGCCGCGCTGGAAACCGTCGGCCTCGACCCGCAGGTCGGTTTCCTGCACGCACTGCGGCCGGGACGGCCCGCCCTCGCGCTCGATCTGGCCGAGGAGTTTCGCGCCATCCTCGCCGACCGCGTGGCGCTGGCCCTCATCAACCGGGGCCAGATCAAATCCACCGACTTTCGCCGCACCGAAGGCGGCGGCGTACTGCTGGAGGGCGATGCCCGCAGGACGGTCGCCGTCGCCTGGCAGGAAAAAAAGCAGGAGACCCTGCGTCACCCGGTCCTCGATGCCGACGTGCCGCTGGGCCTGCTGCCCCAGATTCAGGCCCGACTGCTGGCCCGCACCCTGCGCGGCGATGTGGAGGCCTACCTTCCGTTCATGGCCCGCTGACCATGCTGGTTCTGGTTTGCTACGACGTATCCACCGAAACCCCGGAAGGCCGGCGGCGTCTGCGACGCGTCGCCAAAGCCTGCGAGCGGGTAGGCCAGCGCGTACAGAAATCGGTGTTCGAGTGCCGGGTAGACCAGATGCGCTACGAAGCGCTCGAACGCAGCCTGCTCGATATCATCGACGACACCAAAGACTGCCTGCGGTTCTACCGCTTGACCGAACCCGTCGAATTGCATATCAAGGAATACGGCAAGTTCGAAGCCATCGACTTCGACGGCCCCCTGGTGATTTGACCGCCGCGCGAACCCCAAGCAACCCCGAATTCCCAAGAGGTTCGCGCAGGGCATTTTTCAGCGCACCAGCGGCCCCGCGCCGTTGCCCGGCAGAGGATTACGATGCAGAATCACCCTTCCACCGCCACGTTCGCGAAATCCGGCAAAAAAATGCAGCCGGATCAGCAGGCTGGCGAAGTGGAGTCGCCCGCCAATCCAACGGCGGGCGCGGATTGAAACCAGCTCAGACGCAAACCGGTCCAGAATCTCCTGCGTCGCCCGCCAATCCAACGGCGGGCGCGGATTGAAACTAAACGGGGTCTGCGCCTCTGTCGACGCGTGCGGGTCGCCCGCCAATCCAACGGCGGGCGCGGATTGAAACGGGGTCCTCGGAGTTGAGCGCCTGCAGGCGCAGGGTGTCGCCCGCCAATCCAACGGCGGGCGCGGATTGAAACGAGCCGAGCGATCACTGCGGCGACGGGGAACGGGCCGGTCGCCCGCCAATCCAACGGCGGGCGCGGATTGAAACACGGCGGGCGGCATCATCAGCGCCCCCCGCTCAGGTCGCCCGCCAATCCAACGGCGGGCGCGGATTGAAACCCTCAACGTTGCGAAGGTAGGGATCGGCGATGTCGGTCGCCCGCCAATCCAACGGCGGGCGCGGATTGAAACCAACGCCTTGCGCGCATCTTTAGTCGCTGCAATGTCGCCCGCCAATCCAACGGCGGGCGCGGATTGAAACTCCTTCAACGCGG
>JAXMJH010000113.1:0-27536 GCA_034376725.1 Lysobacteraceae bacterium
AGAGCCGTCCCACGCTCTGCGTCGCTTGCATATCTATACAAATTGACGTGATCTCATGTAAACGGACTCTACTATCGGAATGTCCCCCGATCGCAGACGCCCGCACAAGTCACCTGCGCACACTGTCAAAGATCTTCAACCTGAGCCCAGCGCAACCGCGTCTCCGCGACACCCTGAACCCCGTCCCGGCCTCTCGCCGGGTGAGCCGCCCATTATACGCACATCAAAAAGACCGTCAACATCTTTTTGAAAACTATTTTTCGGCGCGCCCCTGGAGAGGATGCACGGTGAGGACGCGTGCTTGACAGCGAGCCGCGGCTGGCCAATCTTCGAGGCGTCGATCAACACCACTTGGAGCCTTTGCCTTGAACCGTTCCCCCGTCCTTGTCGCGCTGGCTCTGCTGTTCCTGTCGCTGCTGACTTCGTGCGCTGGCTACGCGGCACCCTGGGTCGAGCTGAAAGGCCAGCGCTTCACGGTGGAGGTAGCGGATACCGATGCCGCGCGCGCGCGCGGTCTTATGTTCCGCACCGAATTGGCACCGGACCACGGCATGTTGTTCATCCACGATCGCGAGGAGCCGCAGGCGTTCTGGATGCGCAACACCCGAATCCCGCTGGACATCCTGTACTTTGACCGCGATCGCCGCCTGGTCTCGGCGTCGTTGCGCACGCCGCCCTGCTCGGCCGGCTACAACTGCCCCAGCTATCCGAGCCGCGGTCCGGCATTGTTCACACTGGAATTGAATGCCGGCGTGGCGGAACGGCTGGGCGTGAGCACTGGCGATGAACTGGTGTTCGGCCCGGACGTGCCGGTCACCTCCCCTTGATCTGAGGCGCGGCAGACTTCATCTTGCAGACATGGATATCGACACGACATTGCCAAGCTGGTCCGATCTGGCGGCGCTGGACGATGAGTCGCTGCCGCTGCTGGACACCGCGCTACTGATTGCCAGGGACGAGTACCCCGACCTCGATCCGGCGGTGTGCCGTCGCGCACTCGATGACTACGCTGCGAAGATTCGTGCCGGCCTTGAAGAGGATGCCGACGAGACTGCCCGGCTGGTGGCGTTGAATCGCTTCCTGTTCGACGAGCTGGGCTACGCCGGCAATCACGACGATTACGAAGATCCGCGCAACAGCTACATGAACATCGTGCTGGATCGGCGTCTGGGCATACCGTTGTCGCTTGCCGTGGTGCAGATCGAGGTGGCGCGGCGGCTGGACTTGCAGCTCGACGGCATTTCGTTCCCTGGCCATTTTCTGGTTCGCATGCCGCTGCCAGGTGGCATTGTGGTGGTCGATCCGTTCAACAAGGGGCGGCCGTTGGCGGCCTCGGAGCTGCGCGAGCGGGCGCGACCCTACCTCAACGACAACGAGCCGGACGACGATCAGTTGCTGGAGATCCTTTCACCGGCCAGCCACCGGGCGATCCTGGTGCGTATGCTGCGCAACCTGAAGGGCCTGTACGCCAAACAAGAAGACTGGGGCCGCCTGGCGCGCTGCTGCGACCGACTGCTGAAGCTGCATCCGGGCGACGGAAACGAGCTGCGCGATCGCGGTCTGGCCTACCTCAAGCTGGGTCACACACACGGTGCCCGGGAAGACCTGGGTCAATACCTGCGCCGGTTCGCCAAGGCGCCTGATGCGCGCATCGTGCGCGAAGCGCTCATCGATGCGGGGCCTTTGGCGCGGCTGAATTGAACCACCGCGACGCGTCAGTCCAGCGGCATCATCTCGAAATCGTCCTTGGTAACGCCGCAGTCCGGGCAGGTCCATGCCTCGGGGACATCTTCCCAGCGGGTACCCGGCGCGATGCCCTCTTCGGGAAGACCGTCGGCCTCGCTGTAGATGAAGCCGCAGACCACGCACATCCAGCTTCGGAATGGGTGGGTCAGCGAGTCGGTGGCGGGCAAAGTCATGGGGTCGAAACAGTTTGGGCAAACGCCATTTTACATGCCTGCGTCGGAGCTGGGCCAATCCGCCCATGGCCTGAGAGAATCTGTCGATGACCGGATCAAGCCACTGGCCCGCACGCGGCCTCTACGCAATCACTCCCGACGAGGCCGATACCGCTCGGCTTATGGACCGGACGCAGGCGGTCCTCGAAGCCGGCGTCAGCCTGCTGCAATACCGCAACAAGTCGGCGCCGACTGCGTTGCGCGAAAATCAGGCGCTGGCCCTGTCCGACCTGTGCGCGCGCCTTTCGGTGCCGCTGATCATCAACGACGACCTTGGCCTCGCACTCGCCGTCGGCGCTTCGGGCGTGCATCTGGGCGAATCCGACGGCACGCTCGCCGCCGCCCGGCAACGCATGGGGCCAGCGGCGATCATCGGCGCATCGTGCTATGCCAGTCTCGAACGCGCCCGCGACGCGCGCGACGCCGGCGCGAGCTATCTGGCCTTCGGCTCCTGCTTCGCATCGACCAGCAAACCCGGCAGGCCGCGCGTTGCGCCGGCAGTCATCACCGAAGCCGCTGCGCTCGGCCTGCCCAGAGTGGCGATCGGCGGGCTGAAGCCGGACAATGCCGGCATGTTCGTTGCCGCCGGCGCCGACCTGATCGCCGTCATCAGCGGGTTGTTCGAGGCCCCCGACCCGGGCGCCGCAGCGCGTCAGTATCTTTCCCTTTTCTCGAATCGGCACCCATGACCACCAGCTCAAGCCACGAATTGTTCACCCGCGCCCTCTCCCTGATGCCCGGTGGCGTCAATTCTCCGGTCCGCGCCTTCCAGTCGGTCGGCGGCGAACCGTTTTTTGCCCAGCGTGCCAAAGGCGCGTACCTGTTCGATGTCGACGGCAATCGCTACATCGACTACATCGGCTCCTGGGGGCCGATGATCGCCGGCCACGCCCACCCTCGGGTGCTGGAGGCGGTGTTCAACGTGGCTCGCGAAGGATTGAGCTTCGGCGTGCCCAATCCACTGGAAGTGACCATGGCCGAGACCCTCGTGCGCATGGTGCCGTCGGTGGAGATGGTACGCATGGTCAACTCCGGCACCGAGGCGACGCTGTCGGCCATCCGGCTGGCCCGCGGCGCCACCGGTCGCAGCCGGATCGTCAAGTTCGAAGGGTGCTACCACGGCCATGGCGACTCGTTTCTGGTCAAGGCCGGTTCCGGCGCCCTTACCCTTGGCCTGCCCAACTCACCGGGCGTACCGCAGGCGCTGGCCGATCTCACCTTGACTCTGCCCTACAACGACTTCGACGCAGCCAGCCGGCTGTTCGACGAAGTCGGCGATGAAGTCGCCGCGCTGATCGTCGAGCCGATTGCCGGCAACATGAACTGCATTCTTCCCAGGGAAGGCTACCTCGCTCATCTGCGCAGCCTGTGCAACCGTCACGGCGTCGTGCTGATCTTCGATGAAGTGATGACCGGCTTTCGGGTTGCCGTCGGCGGCGCCCAGCAGCTCTACCGGGTTCGCCCGGACCTGACCACATTCGGCAAGATCATCGGCGGCGGCATGCCGGTGGGCGCCTACGGCGGCAGCCGGGCGCTGATGCAGCAGATCGCGCCGTCCGGACCGATTTACCAGGCCGGCACGCTGTCCGGCAATCCGGTGGCGATGGCTGCCGGTCTAGCCACGCTCGAACTGATCCGCCAACCGGGCTTCCATGCCGATCTCGAGGCCAAAACGCACCAACTCTGCGATGGACTGGAAGCCGCCGCTGCCGAAGCCGGGGTGCCGGTGACGACCAACCGCACCTGCGGCATGTTCGGCCTGTTTTTCACTGACCGCCAGGTGGAAACCTACGCCCAGGCGACAGCCTGCGACGGCGAGGCATTCAAGCGATTCTTTCATGCCATGCTCGGCCTGGGCGTCTATCTGGCGCCTTCGGCGTTCGAGGCCGGCTTCATTTCCAGCGCGCATAGCGAACTGGACATCCAGGCCACCATCGAGGCCGCACGCATCGCCTTTCGCACGGCCAAGGGCTGAGCCCGACGCCGCCGCAGCCAACCGAGGAAACACGCCATGCGACTGGAAACCCGCGCGGTCCACGCCGGCGCCGAGCCGGATGGCGAAACCGGCGCACTGTCTCCGCCACTGCATCTGGCGACCACCTACGCCCATGCGCCGGATGGCCTGCGCGAAGATGGCCTGCTTTATCAGCGCCGCGACAATCCCACCCAGCGCCGCCTGGAAACCGCGTTGGCGGCGCTCGATGGTGCGGCGCGCGCGCTGTTCTTTGCTTCGGGCGTCAGCGCCGGGGCCGCTGCGCTGCACGGCCTGGCGCCGGGCAGCCGGGTCATCGTCCAGAACGATCTCTACAGCGGCCTGCGGATCCAGATGCAGCACTACGCGCAGCGCTGGCAGCTCGAAGTGGACGTATGCGACCTGGCCGACCTCGACGCCGCCCGGACCGCACTGGGCAGACCGGCTGCGCTGGTCTGGGCCGAGTCGCCGTCCAATCCGCTGATGCGGGTGATCGATATCCAGGCGCTGGCCGCACTGGCGCGCGGCGCCGGCGCGCGGCTGTTGGTCGACAGCACCTTTGCCCCGCCGACGGTGCAGCAGCCGCTCGCGCTCGGCGCCGACATCGTGCTGCATTCCGCCACCAAGTACATGGGCGGCCATAGCGACGTGATGGGCGGCGTGCTGTGTTTTGCGCTGGATGGCGAACATGCCGAGGCGGCATTCACCGCGCGCGAATTCATCGGCCTCAATGCCTCGCCGTTCGCCGCCTGGCTGGTGCTGCGTGGCCTGCGTTCGATGCCGGCGCGGATGGCCTGGCACTGCGCCAGCGCCGCGCGTATCGCGACCTGCCTCGATCAGCATTCCGCCGTGACCGCAGTGCACTACCCGGGACTGGACTCACACCCCGGTCATGCCCTGGCCGCGCGGCAAATGCGCGGGTTTGGCGGCATGCTCAGCTTTCAGGTGGCCGGCGGACGCGAGGCCGCGCTGGCGGTCGCTTCGCGCTTGCAGTTGTTCATCAACGCCACCTCGCTGGGCGGCAGCGAGTCCCTGGTCGAGCATCGCGTATCGGTGGAAGGCCCGCAATCCAGCACGCCGCCGGATCTGCTCCGGCTGTCGGTCGGCCTTGAGCACGTCGACGACCTGATCGACGACCTCCAGCAGGCGCTTTCAGGGTGAGCGTGGATCGCTTCCAGGAGCCCGCGCCCTGGCCGCAGCCCGGCTGGCGCCGGCGAACCTACGATGTCATCTTCGGCCATGACACGCCGGCCGGGTTGCGCTTCGATCTGCTGCTGATCATCTTCATCGTGGCCAGCGTGGCAATCACCATGACCGACACCGTCGCGTCACTGCACGCGCGCTACCAAACGCTCTTCTATGCGCTGGAATGGGGCTTCACGCTGCTGTTCACCGCCGAGTACATCGTCCGGCTGGCGATCGTCGAACGACCGGCGCGCTACGCCAGGAGCTTCTTCGGCATCGTCGATCTGCTGGCGATCCTGCCGACCTACCTGTCGCTGCTGATTGCCGGCAGCCAGTACCTGCTGGTGGTCCGGCTGCTGCGCATCCTGCGTATTTTCCGACTGCTGAAGCTGGTCCGCTATGTCAGCGAGGCGGGCGTGATGCTCACCGCGCTGGCCCGCAGCCGGCGCAAGATCTTCGTGTTTCTCATCTTCATGCTGATCCTGGTTACCGTATTCGGCGCCCTGATGTATCTCATCGAAGGCCCGCAGAACGGCTTCACCAGCATTCCGATCGGCATGTACTGGGCCATCGTCACGGTCGCCACGGTGGGCTTCGGCGACATCGCACCGGCGACCGCGCTGGGACGCATGGTCACTTCCGTGCTGATCCTGATCGGCTACGGCATCATCGCAGTGCCGACCGGCATCTACACCGCCGAACTGATGAATACGCTCAAGGGCCAGATCGACGACCGCGAATGCGAACGCTGCGGTCTGATCGGCCATCTGAGCGACGCCCGCTTCTGCCGGCGCTGCGGCGAACGGTTCTAGCGGATTGCGGCATTCCTTGCAGAACGTGCGCAGATAATCGGCCCGCCGATGTCGTGGCCAACACCAAAGCCAGAGCTTTCACTGACCTTCGGGCAGCGAGTTGCTTTCTCTTGCCTGTTCAAAGCCAAGGACAACAACGCCCCGACTCGCCCCGCGCAGATGAATCTCACGCGGCGCCCTGTGCTGCTCGCCGGACTCGGGCCTATGCGACCGAGCGAAGCGACGACGTAGCGCGTAGCCCGGTCTATCGATCCCGCAGACAATAGCGTTGAACCTGCGTAAGGCGAGTAGCCCGGCTCAGGCCGAAGGCCGTAAGCCGGGACCGCCGGGTGCAATGGTTCTCGTGGTGTGCGCTTCCTGCCGGGTCAAGAGGGCAGGATTGCAGTGAGTCGAGACTTTTCGTGACGGCCGGGCATCGGCGGTCCCGGATTTTCGCTGCGCTGCAATCCGGGCTACGCGGAGCGGCGAAGTGCATCGGTGGCGCGTGATGTCCCCGCGCAGCCCGGCACTTTGATCCGACAAGCCAACGCGATGCACTTGCACCGCGCGAGTAGCCCGGCTCAGGCCGAAGGCCGTAAGCCGGGACCGCCGGGTGCAATGGTTCTCGTGGTGTGCGCTTCCTGCCGGGTCAAGAGGGCAGGATTGCAGTGAGTCGAGGCTTTTCGTGATGGCCGGGCATCGGCGGTCCCGGATTTTCGCTGCGCTGCAATCCGGGCTACGCGGATCGGCGAAGTGCATCGGTGGCGCGTGATGGATACTTGCTGCCGGATCAATGGCCGGGGCTGCCGGCGCGCAAACTCACCACTCCCCGGTGTTCGGCATCGACGCCCACGGCTCCTGCGGCGGCAGCCGGTCGCCTTTTTGCAACAGCTCGATGGAGATCAGATCCGGGGAGCGGACGAAGGCCATGTGGCCGTCGCGCGGCGGACGGTTGATGGTCACCCCCATCGATTGCAGATGCGCGCACAAGGCGTAGATATCATCGACCCGATAGGCCAGATGACCGAAGTTGCGCGCGCTTCCGTAGTCTTCTTCAGAACCCCAGTTATAGGTGAGCTCGAGCTCGGCGTCGGGGTTTTCCGCCGGCGCGAGATAGACCAGGGTGAACTGGCCTTTTTCGCTCTCCATGCGGCGGGTTTCGCTCAGGCCAAGGCCTTCGCAGTAAAACCGCAGGGAGGCATCGAGGTCGCGAACGCGGACCATGGTGTGCAAATAACGCATGAGAATCTCCTCTCGTGACGACGTGGGAACAAAATCGGCTGAGCAGTCGCGCGCCGCTGGCTCAATCGAGGAACAGGTCCGGCAGCGGTTCGAGTGAGGCGTCGACGGCATAGGCCGAAAAATCCACGACACCGGCCGAGCGCAGAACCTGCTCGTCGATCAGAAACTGGCCGTTGAGCGCGCCGCTGGGATGGCTGAGCACGGCATGCGCCGCATCGGCGACGATCTGCGGATGCCGGCAGCGCGCCTCCTCGACACCGGGAATCATCTTCAGCGCATCGGTGGCGATCACCGTGCGCGGCCACAGGGCGTTGACCGCCACCCCGCGCGGCCCAAACTCCGCTGCCAGTCCCAGCGTGACCAGACTCATGCCCATCTTGGCCAATGTGTAGCCGGTGTGCGGGCCCCACCACTTCGGGTCGAGCGTGGGTGGCGGCGCCAGGGTGAGGATGTGCGGATTGTCGGCGTCCAGCAGATGCGGCAGACAGGCCTGGCTGCACACGAAGGTGCCGCGCGCATTGACCTGCTGCATCAGGTCGAAACGCTTCATCGGCGTGTCCAGCGTGCCGCGCAGCCAGATGGCGCTGGCGTTGTTGACCAGGATGTCGATTCCGCCGAAGCGCGCCACGGCGGCCGCCACGGCTTGCGCCACCTGGTCTTCGTCGCGAATGTCGCAGCGTATCGCCAGCGCCTGCCCACCCGCCGCTTCGACCGCCTCGGCGGCGCTGTGAATGGTGCCCGGCAGGCGCGGATTGGCGACATCGCTCTTTGCGGCAATCACCACATTGGCGCCGTCGCGCGCGGCGCGCAGGGCGATCGCCAGGCCGATGCCGCGCGAGGCTCCGGTGATGAACAGGGTTTTGTTCTTGAGCATGGCAGTGGGTCTCGCCTGGCGTGAAGTGACAACGCGCATTATCGCGCACCTTCATCGGTCGCTCGAATTCGTTTGCTGGCGCTGGCTAGGCGTCGCCGGCATCGCGCAGCTGCGGGAGTTCGTCGATGATCTGCTGCAGCCGGACGTTGGCGTCGGCCTGTTGAAGAAGTCGCTGCCGCGCAGTCAGCGACAACGGCAGAAACTCGCCCAGCCGCCAGGCCACCCAGTCGGCGTCGTCGAAGCACTCCTGATCCGCGCCGGCGTGCTGGCCACCGAAACGGTCGATCAACTGGGCGACCAGCAGGGCCAGCAGCCCGTACTCGGGCGCGACCGGCTGCGGCATCGGGTCGGCCGTCCACTCGACATCGGCGACGATCAGGCCGCTGTCGCGCACCCGCGTGCGAAGCACCCGAAATCGCCGGACGCCGCGCACGGTGATGCCCAGCAGACCGTCGGGCAGGCTGTCGAAGTCCTCGATGCGCGCCTCGGTCCCCCAGGCCGCCGTGCTGATGCCATCGACGCCGGTTTCGTGGCCCTCAAGCACCAGGCAGATGCCAAAGCCGACGCCATCGCGCGCGCAATCGCGAACCATGTCCAGATAGCGTCGCTCGAAGATGCGCAGCTTCATCACGCCATCCGGGAACAGGACGGCACGCAGCGGAAACAGCGGCAGTTCGGCGGTGGTCACCGCGCCAGTCTAGCGGCGCGCGCGCAGCAGTTCGACCATGCGGACCGGCGCCGCTTCGAAACCGCCGTTGGACATGAAAACCACGTGATCGCCCGGCCCGGCCAGAGCAGCCAGCCGATCCAGCAGGCTGTCCACGTCCGCCACCGTTTCCGCCTGGCCGCGCACCTCGGCCACCACTTTTTCGGCATCCCAGGGCAGACCGGGCCGGTGCAGAAAGACCACGGCATCGGCGGCCTCCAGTGCCGGCGCGAGCTGGTCGGCATGGGCGCCCAGCCGCATCGAGTTGCTGCGCGGCTCCAGCGCCACCAGCAGACGACCGGAGCCGACGCGTGCGCGCAGCCCCTCCAGGGTCGTGCGGATGGCGGTCGGATGGTGGGCAAAGTCGTCGTACACCTGCACTCCGGCCACGTTGCCGACCAGCTCCAGTCGCCGCTTGATGCCGGCAAACCCGCTCAGTCGGTCCAGCAGCGGGGATACCTCAACGCCGACGGCATCGGCTGCCGCCAGTGCGGCCAGTGCATTCATGACGTTGTGCCGGCCCAGCAACGGCCAGCGCACCACGCCCAGCCGCTCGCCATGGCGAAACACCTCGAAGGCGCTGGCGTCGGCTTCGATGACATCGGCCCGCCAGTCGCATCCGGCATCGAAGCCGAAGGTGGTCACCGGCGTCCAGCAGCCCATGGCCAGCACCTCGGCCAGCGCCGCGTCTTCGCCGTTGACGATCAGCCGGCCGTTGCCGGGCACGGTGCGCACCAGGTGATGAAACTGGCGCTGGATGGCGGCCAGATCCGGAAAGATGTCGGCGTGATCGAACTCCAGGTTGTTGAGCACGGCGACGGTCGGGCGGTAGTGGACGAACTTGCTGCGCTTGTCGAAGAACGCGGTGTCGTACTCGTCGGCCTCGACCACGAACAGCGGCGCCTCGCCACCTGCCCCTGCGCCGCCCAAACGCGCGGAAACGCCGAAATCTCCAGCCACGCCGCCGATCAGGAAACCGGGGTCGCGGCCGGCCGCATCGAGCAGGAACGCCAGGATCGATGTGGTGGTGGTCTTGCCGTGGGTGCCGGCCACCGCCAGCGTGGTGCGCCCGGGCAGCACCCGTTCGGCCAACCATTGCGCGCCCGAGGTGTAGGCCAGGCGCGCGTTCAACACGTGTTCGACGGCCGGGTTGCCGCGGCTGAGCGCATTGCCGACCAGCACCAGGTCGGTGTCGGCGGCGATGTGTTCGGCCCGGTAGCCCTCGGCCAGCGCGATGCCCAGCTGGCGCAGTTGGTCGGACATCGGCGGATAGACCCCGGCATCGGAGCCCTCCACCGTGTCGCCAAGCGCGCGTGCCAGGGCCGCCACGCCACCCATGAAGGTGCCGCAGACGCCGAGGATATGCAGCTTCATGGCCGGGGGCCGGCGGGCCGGGGACCGAAACGCGCCGGCGCGCTCACTCCAGGTGTTGTTCCACGGCGGCGAGGATGCGCGCGAACACCTCATCCATCTCGCCGACACCGAACACGCAGGCCAGCTTGCCGTGACCCCGGTAGTAGTCGACCACCGGCGCGGTCTGCTCGGCGTAGACGTTGAGCCGGTGCCGCACGGCCTGCGGGCTGTCGTCCGCGCGGCCCTCCTCGGCGGCGCGCCCGGCCAGACGCTGCACGATCCGCTCGTTGTCGACATCGAGCTGGACCGCCACATCCATCGGCTGGCCGACCCGCTCCAGCAGGGCGTCCAGCGCACTGGCCTGGGCCAGATTGCGCGGGTAGCCATCGAGAATGAAGCCGTTGGCGCAGTCGGGCTGCCTCAGCCGCTCTTCCAGCATACCCAGCACGATTTCGTCGGACACCAGACTGCCGGCCTCCATCACCGCCTTGGCTTTCTTGCCGAGCTCGGTGCCGGCGGCCACGGCGGCGCGGAGCAGATCGCCGGTGGAAATGTGGGGAACGTTGAAGTGCTCTCTCAGTTTGGCCGCCTGGGTGCCCTTACCGGACCCCGGCGCGCCGAGAAGTACGAGACGCATGCGCGAAGATTCCCTTCGATAAGAAAACTGGGGGCGGGCGCGCGACATCGCGCATTGGCTAAACTGCATGCCGAGCCCGCCGAAGGATCAAAAGCTACCCGTGCCGGGGATGGCAGTCAAATCGACATTGGTCGACCCCGAGACCCGGCGCCTGGCGTGATCCTGGGAATCTGAACTCAATCCGGAGCGCATCATGAGCAAAGGCAAGCTGCTGTACGCCCAATCCGGCGGCGTGACCGCCGTCATCAACGCGACCGCTGCTGCGGTCATCGCCACTGCGCGCGAGCACAAAATCAAGGTGCTGGCCGCGCGCAACGGCATCGTCGGCGCCCTGCGCGAAGAGCTGATCGATGTCGGCAAGGAAAGCGCGGCCACGCTTCGGGCACTGGCCCACACGCCGGGCGGGGCTTTCGGCTCGTGCCGCTTCAAGCTCAAGTCGATCGACGCCGACCGGGCACATTACGAGCGCCTGATCGCGGTCTGCCGCGCGCACGATATCCGCTATTTCCTCTACAACGGCGGCAACGACTCGGCCGACACCTGCCACAAGGTCTCGCAGATCGCCAAGGAATACGGCTATCCGCTGCAGGCGATCGGCGTGCCGAAGACGGTCGACAACGATCTGGCGGTGACCGACACCTGCCCCGGCTTCGGGTCGGCGGCCAAATACACCGCCATCTCGCTGCTGGAAGCCAGCTTCGATGTGGCGGCGATGGCCGAATCGTCGACCAAGGTGTTCGTCTACGAGGTGATGGGCCGGCACGCCGGCTGGCTGGCCGCCGCCGCCGGGCTGGCTGGAAACGGACCGGACCAGACGCCGCATGTCATTCTGTTTCCCGAAGTGGCCTACGACGAGGCCCGGTTCCTGGCGAAGGTCAAGGCCACCGTGGCCAAGGTCGGCTACTGCGTGGTGGTGGTGTCCGAGGGCTTGCGCCGGGCCGACGGCAGCTTCGTGGCCGAGACCGGCGGCAAGGACTCGTTCGGGCATAGCCAGCTGGGCGGCGTGGGCCCGGCGCTGGCGGCCACGGTGAAGGATCGGCTTGGCTTCAAGGTGCACTGGACGGTGCCCGACTATCTTCAGCGCTCGGCCCGCCATCTGGCATCGCAGACCGACTTCGACCAGGCCCAGGCGGTCGGACGGGCGGCGGTCGAATACGCCGTGGCCGGCATGCACGGCGTAATGCCGGTGATCGCGCGCCAGTCCGATGCACCGTATCGCTGGAAGATCGAGCCGGCGCCTCTGGCCAAGGTGGCCAACCACGAAAAGAAGATGCCCAGGAGTTACATCCGCCGCGATGGCTATGGCATCACCGAAGCCTGCCGCCGCTACCTGGCCCCGCTGATTGCCGGCGAAGCCAACCCGCCCTACGGCAAGGACGGTTTGCCGCGCTATGTCCGCATCAAGGGCGAGCAGGTGGCGAAGAAGCTGGAGCCTTATGCCGTGTGAGGCTGGGAATCGGGAATCGGGGGCGGGAAAGGCGTTCGAAGGGTGCCTGGCGCGGTTGACCTTGGGCGTCTTGGCCCGGGTGAATTGCTGAGCAGCGGCTTCCCCTCTCCTGGCCCCTGGGCCGGGCCGCAATGGTTCGCGCGGTCAAGATTTGCCATACTCCCCGCGCTTGGCCCAAGGAGCCCGTCGGGCTTTGGTGGTCGAGGCGAAGATCCGGCTGTGCAAGAACAGACTCTCGACGGTTCGCCGACCCGCAGCATCGCATAGGGTCGAGAATCGGCGAAAACATGGGCTTCACAGACGGATGCGCAGCCCGACCGGCCAGAATCCGACAGGCTCCCAAGAACACGTGCAACTACCTTTTCGGGGAGAGACTTTCATGCTTGAGCAATACGCACTCTGGCTGGCGCTGGTGGCAGCGGCGCTGGCCATCATCTACGGCGTGTTTTCGGCGCGCTGGATCCTTGCCCAACCGGCGGGCAACGAGCGGATGCAGCAGATCGCGATGGCGATCCAGGAAGGCGCCGGGGCATATCTTCGCCGGCAGTACACCACCATCGCCTATGTCGGCGTGGCGCTGTTCGCCATCATCGGTTTCGTGCCGGGCCTCGGCTGGCCGACTGCGATCGGCTTCTTGATCGGCGCCGTGCTGTCGGGTGCGGCCGGTTTCATCGGCATGTTCGTCTCGGTGCGCGCCAACGTGCGCACCACGCAGGCGGCGTCCATCGGTCTCAATGCCGCGCTGCAGGTCAGCTTCCGGGGCGGCGCGGTCACCGGCCTGCTGGTGGTCGGCCTGGGTCTGCTGGGCGTGGCGGGCTACTTCATGTTCCTGATGAATGGCGCCACCGACGGCGATGCCGTCACCAACGCCCTGCAGCCGATGATCGGCCTGGCGTTCGGCTCCTCGCTGATTTCCATCTTCGCCCGACTGGGCGGCGGAATCTTCACCAAGGGCGCCGATGTCGGCGCCGATCTGGTCGGCAAGGTCGAAGCCGGCATCCCCGAGGATGACCCGCGCAACCCGGCGGTCATTGCAGACAACGTCGGCGACAACGTCGGCGATTGCGCCGGCATGGCGGCCGACCTGTTCGAGACCTACGCGGTGACCATCATCGCCGCCATGCTGATCGCCGGCATCAGTTTCGCCACCTACGGCTGGGCCGGTGTGGTGTTCCCGCTGGTGCTGGGCGCGGTGTCGATCGTCGCCTCGGTAATCGGCACGTTCTTCGTCAAGGTCGAGGAAGGCGGCAAGATCATGGCCGCCCTGTATCGCGGCCTGACGGTATCCGGCGTGCTGGCGGCGATCGGCTTCTATTTCGTCACCAACAACATGCTCGGTGCACAAGCCGGCATGCCGCTGTTCTGGTGCGCCATCGTCGGCCTGGTGCTGACCGCCGCGATGGTGGTGATCACCGAGTACTACACCGCCACCGAATACGCCCCGGTGCGCGACATCGCCAAGGCTTCGGAAACCGGCCACGGCACCAATGTCATCGCCGGACTGGCGGTGTCGATGAAGTCGACCGCGCTGCCGGCCGTGGCCGTGGCCGCCGCCATCCTCGGCTGCTATGAGCTGGCCGGCCTGATGGGCATCGCCATCGCCGCCACCGCCATGCTGTCGATGGCCGGGATGATCGTGGCGCTCGACGCCTACGGCCCGATCACCGACAACGCCGGCGGTATCGCGGAAATGAGCGGGCTGGACCCGGAAATCCGCAAGACCACCGATGCGCTGGATGCGGTCGGCAACACCACCAAGGCAGTTACCAAGGGCTACGCCATCGGTTCGGCCGGTCTGGCTGCGCTGGTGCTGTTCGCCGACTATGCCCACAAGCTGTCGGAGAAGGCGCTGGTCACCGGGGTCGAGGTCAACTTCTCGATCGACCGCCCCGACGTGTTGGTCGGCCTGATCATCGGCGGCCTGATCCCGTATCTGTTCGGCGCCCTGGCCATGCAGGCGGTCGGCCGTGCCGCCAGCGCGGTGGTCGAAGAGGTCCGTCGCCAGTTCCGCGAAATCAAGGGCATCATGGAAGGCACCGGCAAGCCGGAGTACGACAAGGCCGTCGACCTGCTGACCAAGTCCGCGATCCGGGAAATGATCGTGCCCTCGATGCTGCCGCTGCTGGTTCCGGTGGCGGTCGGCCTGTTGCTCGGCCCGGCGGCGCTCGGCGGCCTGCTGATCGGCACCATCGTCACCGGTCTGTTCGTGGCGATTTCGATGTGCACCGGCGGCGGCGCCTGGGATAACGCCAAGAAGTACATCGAGGAAGGCCATCACGGCGGCAAGGGCAGCGAGGCCCACAAGGCCGCGGTCACCGGCGACACCGTCGGCGACCCGTACAAGGACACCGCCGGCCCGGCGGTCAACCCGCTGATCAAGGTGACCAACATCGTCGCCCTGCTGCTGGTGCCGCTGCTGTAAATTCGACGCGGGCCAGCGGCGCTTGCCGCGCTGCTGGCCCGCCCTCGACTCGCAACGCGCCGGCTCGCCTGCAATGGGCGGGCCGGTATTGTGTCCCGCCCCGAGTCGCGCGGCGGACCGATTTCAGTAGCTCCCACCCCTGCTCCCAAGCCAGCCTCCGGCCGTCATGCTGCGCCGCAGCACGGCTTGGCGTATCCTTTGCCGGTTGCCGGCAACAGCGCCGGTCACCGCATCGAGGAGATCATCATGGGTCTGGATCTGGTTCCCAGCGGGCGCAATCTGCCCGAGCAAATCAACGTCGTCATCGAAATCCCCAAGGACGCCGAGCCGGTCAAGTACGAAGTCGACAAGGAGACCGGCGCGATCTTCGTCGATCGCATCCTGTCCACGCCGATGCGCTACCCGTGCAATTACGGCTACATTCCGCACACCCTGTGCGGCGACGGCGATCCGGCCGACGTGCTGGTCATCCTGCCGCTGCCGCTGATTCCGGGCGCAGTGATCCGCTGCCGTCCGGTGGGCGTGCTGAAGATGAGCGACGAAGCCGGCTCCGACGAAAAACTGCTGGCCGTACCCGACGACAACGTGTTCGCCGGCTACTCGCACATCACCGACATCGGCGAGGTGTCGCCGCACTGGCTACAGCGCATCGGCCACTTCTTCGCCCACTACAAGGATCTGGAAGACGGCAAGTGGGTCAAGCTCGACGGCTGGGGCGATGCGGCGGCGGCCAAGAAGATCATCGGCGAAGCGGTCGAGCGCTACAACAACAGCCCGAACAAGCTCAACTTCTGAACCCTGGCGCCAACCGGCAGACCACTGCCGACCTGCCGCTGGTCACGAATCCGATGCGGGACCGGTCTTGACCCGACGCGCGCGCGGATGGCTGTCGTCGTAGACCTTGGCCAGTCGCTGGAAGTCGAGATGGGTGTAGATCTGCGTGGTGGCGATATCGGCGTGACCGAGCAGCTCCTGCACGCCGCGCAGATCGCCGGACGATTCGAGGATGTGGCTGGCAAAACTGTGTCGCAGCAAGTGCGGGTGAACCCGCTTGAACACGCCCTGGCGCTGCGCCAGCGTGCGCAACCGCAGTTGGACCGCGCGGCTGCTGATCGGCTTGCCGCCACGGCCAGGGAAGACCGCAGCCTCCGGGCTCGACGGGGTCTGCCCGGACCATGCCGCCAACGCCTCGCGGGCATGGCGGCCCACGGGAACGCTGCGCTGCTTGCCGCCTTTGCCCTGCACGGTCACCAGGCCCTCGGCCAGATCCAGATCGCGCCATCGCAACTGACACAATTCGCTCAACCGCAGACCGGATGAGTAGAACAACTCCAACAGCGCGCGATCCCGCAGTCCCAGCGGGGCATCGACCGGCACTTCGACCAGACGGGCAACTTCGTCCGGATCGAGGACGCCGGGCAGCTTGCGGCTGGTTTTCGGCGCGCGCAGTCCGCGCGCGGGATCGACCTTCAGTTGGTCATCGCCGATCAGCCAGGCGAACAGCCCCCGGCAGGCCGACAGGCGCCGCTGAAGGCTCTTGCCGGACAATCCGCGACGGTGCTCGGCGGCGACGAAACTGCGCATATCCTCGCTGCCGAGTCCGGCGAGATCGATCCGGCCTCGCGCCTGCATCCATGCCAGCAGGGCGTCGAGGTCGCGCCGGTAGGCCGAGATGGTGTGCCCCGAGTAGCGCCGCGCCACCGTCAGGTGGCTCAAGTAGGCCTCCACCTGGCTGCGCGGATCGCCGTCGTTCATGCCGTCAATCGCGGTCGAACCGGGCCAGGCTGGTGACCAGCGACTCCGACATCAAATGCAGGAACAGCGTCCCCATGCCGGGATAGAACCGATGCGTATCGGCGCTGCCGATCGCCAGCATGCCGCGGCCATCGAGCGCCAGCAGCGCTGTGGACTGGATTCTCTCGGCCTGCTCGCCGAACAGCAGCTCATGTTTTTCCTGGCGCAGCCGGCCACACAGCGGCTCGCCCGCCGACAGGAACTCGGAAAACGGTTCGAGCTCGGCGCTGTCGCGCGCGATCACCCGGAACCAGTCGGCTTCGTCGAGCCCTTCGACCGGCTGGTGCAGCACGATGCGCACCAGGTCGCCGGCAAAATCCTCGCCCAGGCTCGCCACCATCGCCCGCAGGCTGTCGGCGGCGCTGGTCTGGCGCATCAGCGCCAGGGTGAGTTGATGGGTTCGTATGGTCAGCCGTTCGTTGGCTTCGGCGTTGGCGAACAACTCGTGCAGCCGCCGGCCGAGTTCGCGATTCTTCTCGCGCAGCACGTCCAGCTGATAGCTGGCCAGCGAGGTCGCGCGGCCGTCGTCCCTTGGCATCACCAGGGACAGCGCAAGGTCGGAGAAATCGCGCAGGAATTCGGGGTTGCCGCGAAGCCAGGCGGCGACCTGCTCGGCTTCCAGACGCTCGGGTTTATCCTCGTTCAGAGTCAACGGTGGGCTCCAGATCTGTTGTCGGCATCGAAAGGGTGACACAGCTCGCCCTCGAACACGAACGCCGCCGGCCCGGTCATGGTGATCGCGGCATCGGCGCCGGGCCAGGCGATGTGCAGCGTGCCGCCGGGCAGTTCGACAGACACCTCGGGCTCCAGTCGGCCGCGCCGGATCAGCACCGCGACCGCCGCGCAGGCTGCGCTGCCGCAGGCCAGCGTCTCGCCGACGCCGCGCTCGAAGACCCGTAGCCGGATGCGCTCGGGCGAAACCACCTGGGCGAAGCCGACGTTGACCCCGTCGGCGAACTCGCTGCGTCCCTGCAAGGCCCGGCCCAGCCGTTCGACCTGGGCGCGATCGAGATCGGAGACCTCAAGGACCGCATGCGGATTGCCCATCGATACCGCACCGAAGGAAATCGGGCCGTGGTCGAGGATGAGCACGTCTGGGTCGGTCGGCCCTTCCAGCCGCAGCCCGATGCGCTCCGGGGAAAAATCGGGCTTGCCCATGTCCAGCGTGTAGCGGCTGTCGCCGATGGCGTTCACTTCGATCGGACCGGCCGGGCTGTCCAGCGTGAAGCGGTCGGCGATGGACGGGTCGTGGCGACGCAGAAAATGCGCCACGCAGCGCGCGCCGTTGCCACACTGGCGGGACGAACTGCCATCGGCATTCCAGATCCGGTAACCGGCGATGGCGCCGGGATTCTCCGGCGGCTCGATGGTCAGCAGCTGATCGCAGCCGACGCCGAAGTGCCGGTCGGCCAGCAGTCGGCACAGGTTGCGATCCGGCGCCGGGGCGCCATCGCGCAGATCGAGCACCACGAAATCGTTGCCGGCGCCGTGCATCTTGGTGAAGCGCCGACTGGCCGCTGAATCGTTCATCCGCTCAGCCGGCGTCGGCCTTGGGCGGCGGCATCACCAATGGCCCCTTGTTGCCGCAGGCCGGCAGCGCCGCAAAGGTGAGGATGAGCGCGATCAAAATGAGGGTTCGGCAGGTGTCTTTCATGCTCTGAGTATACTGCCGGCATGACTGGAATCCGTCATCGATGAGCCTGGGCGTCGGCCTGTTGCTGGCCGCTGCGGTTTGCGTCGTTCTGGCGTGGCCGCTGCTGCGCCGTCGGCGCAGGCCGCTCAGCCTGCGTCGGCCGCGTCGCTCGCCCATGGCGCTGGCTTCGGCGGCAGTGCTGATCGTGTTGGCCATCCTGCTGGCGGGGCTGGCCCTGAGCCTGCGACAGTTCCAGCGCCTGGCGACAGATCATCCGGTGGCCCTGATCGCCACCACCCAGCTTGCGCCGCAGCGCTTCCGTCTGGCGCTCGACACCGGCGACGGCTCGCCGCGCGAGTTCGAGATTGCCGGCGACCAGTGGCAGATCGATGCCCGCGTGGTCCGTTGGCAACTGCCCGCGCTGCTGGCCGGCGCGCCCGCCCTGTACCGGCTGGAGCGCCTTTCGGGTCGCTACGCCGACATCGATTCCGAGCGGGAGCTGCCGCGCACCGTGCACAGCCTGGCGTCCGGTGCCCTGTCGGTGCTTCCCGACCTGTTCGACATCAAGCGCAGCCATCCGCGCTGGCTGCCGTTCGTCGATGCCCGCTTCGGCAGTGCCGCTTACCTGCCGCTGCTCGACGGCGGTCGCTTCGAGCTGGTATTCAACCCGCGCGGCGGACTGGTGGCGCGCGCCGCCGATCAACAGACCGAACAGCGCCTGGAATCCGAAGGCTGGTAGAACCGCATCCGGCGCGCGCCACGGGCTACCATGGGGCCGGCAACCCTGGCCCGCATCACGCGGGCGCAGGGCTGGCTTGCAGCGGCGAGCGGGAAGCCCAGGGCGGCCCGATTACGGCGCCGCTTGACCGACCCGCAGCTGGTCGAGCACGAAGGCGTAGTACTCGGCGACTTCCCGATAACGCTGGAACCGGCCCGATTTTCCGCCGTGACCGGCCTCCATGTTGACCCGGAACAGCAGCGGCCGGCTGTCGGTCTTGCGCGCGCGCAGCCGGGCGACGTACTTGGCCGGCTCCCAGTACTGCACCTGCGAATCCCACAGCCCGGTCCCGACGAACATCGCCGGATACGCCTTGGCCGCCAACTGATCGTACGGCGAGTAGGACAGCATGTAGTCGTAGTACGCCGGGTCTTCAGGATTGCCCCATTCGTCGTATTCGTTGGTGGTCAGCGGAATGCTCGGGTCGAGCATGGTGGTCACCACATCGACGAACGGCACCAGGGTCAGGATGGCGCTGTATTTCTCCGGCGCCATGTTGCTGACCGCACCCATCAGCAGGCCACCGGCGCTGCCGCCCATGGCCGCCACCCGGTCGGGCGCGGCATAGCCTTCGGCGACCAGCGCATCGGTGACATCGATGAAATCGGTGAAGGTGTTGATCTTGTTGAACAGCTTGCCGTTGTCGTACCAGGAGCGGCCCATTTCCTGGCCGCCCCGGATGTGGGCGATGGCGTAGACCATGCCGCGATCGAGCAGGCTGATGACGTTGCCGTTGAAGCGCGGGTCCATGCTAGCGCCGTAGGAGCCGTAACCGTACTGCAACAGTGCTGCGATGCCGTTCTTCTCGAAGCCCGTGCGGTAGACCAGGCTGACCGGCACCCGGGCACCGTCGCGGGCAGTCACCCACAGCCGCTCGGTGATGTAGTTGGCTTTGTCGAAACCGCCCAGCACCGGCTGCTCCTTGAGCAGGGTGCGCTCGCCGGTTTCGGTATCCAGCTCGTAGGTGGTGGCCGGTGTGGTCAGCGAGGTGTAGGTGTAGCGCAGCAGACGTGTGTTCGGCTCGGCATTGGTGGCCAGACCCATGGCATAGGCCGGCTCGTCGGCGCTGACGTACTGGTCGGCCTGGCCGTCGCGCAGCAGGCGGATGCGGGTCAGCCCCTCGGAGCGCTCGCCGACCGCAATGAACCCGTCGAACAATTCGAAACCGTCGATGTAGACCGCCTCGTCGTGGGCCAGCACGTCGGTCCAGGCGCTGCGATCGCCCCAGGTGTCCTCCGCTGCCTGCATCAGCTTGAAGTTGGTCGCTTCCAGATTGGTGCGGATCACCCAGCGACCGTCGAGATGATCGGCGCTGTACTCGAAATCCCGCTCGCGCGGCGCCAGCACCTTGAACTCGACCGGCTCGGCGGCTGGTGCGCAGCGCTGCTCGTCGGACACCGTGCTGGTGACGGTGATGCAGATGAACGCCTCTGAGCGGGTTTTGCCCACGCCCATGTAGAACGTGTCGTCGGCCTCTTCGTAGACCAGCCGGTCGGAGCCGGCATCGCTGCCCAGCGCATGCGCCTTGACCCGCTTGGTGAGCAGGGTGACCGGGTCGTTCTCGACGTAGAACACGGTGCCGCCGTCGGCCGCCCAGGCCAGGCTGGCCGATAGCCCGGTCACCGCGTCAGGCAAGGTCTCGCCGGTGGCCAGATTCTTGATGCGCAGGGTGAACTGGCGTCGGCCGACGGTGTCTTCCATGTACGCCAGGAGGGTCTGGTCGGGGCTGACTTCCCAGTTTCCGACCTGGTAGAACTCCTTGCCCTCGGCCAGCGCGTTGAGGTCCAGCATGATCTCTTCGGGCGCCTCCATGCTGCCCTTGCGGCGGGCGTGGATCGGGTATTCCTTGCCCTCCTCGAAGCGCGTGTAATACCAGTAGTCCTTGTATCGATAGGGCACCGAGCTGTCGTCCTGTTTGATGCGGCCGACCAGTTCGTCGTACAGCGTGGTCTTGAGCGGCTCCAGCGGCGCCATCACGGCATCGGCATAGGCGTTTTCGGCATTGAGGTAAGCCAGCATGTCGGGCGCCTGCCGGCTGTCGTCGCGCAACCAGTAGTACTCGTCCTCGCGGCTGGCGCCGTGCGGCGCGACCACCTGGTAAGGCCGCTGCTCGGCGACCGGTGGCGATACCGATGCGGCAGCCGGCGGCGCGGGTGCGTCGGTTCGGCCGCAGGCAGCGAGCAGGGTCAGGGCAAGTGCGGCTAGCGCGGCAGTGCGGAAGATTTTCATCGTCATGTCCAATGAGGTGCGGTGCGGCGCGGGCTTCTAACCGCGTCGCCGGATGTGAGCCGGCCGCCCGGACCGGGTTCTGTGCAACCGTCGACGGCCTGGAGCCGCCGTCGAGCCTGTCTGGAAACATTCGCGGCGCGCCACGCAAGGCCCGGTCCGGGCGACCGGCGCGCGACCCGCCGCGATCACGCTACTTCGGAAACAGCCGCTGCTTCAGAAACGTGTAGGCCAGCGCCGACATGTAGGCCGACTGCTTGTTGTTGGCCGCGCCGCCGTGGCCGCCCTCGATGTTTTCGTAATACAGCACGTCGTGGCCCTGCTCGGCCATGCGCGCCATCATCTTGCGGGCGTGGCCGGGGTGAACCCGGTCGTCGCGCGTGGATGTGGTGAACAGCACGGCCGGGTAGTTGGCGTCGGCCTTGAGGTTCTGATACGGCGAGAAGGTCTTGATGTAGTTCCACTGCTCGGCGATGTCCGGATCGCCGTACTCGGCCATCCACGATGCGCCGGCCAGCAGGCGGTGATAGCGCTTCATGTCCAGCAGCGGCACCGCGCAATGCGCAGCGGCGAACAGGTCGGGATACATGGTCACCATGTTGCCGACCAGAAGCCCGCCGTTGGAACCGCCACGGATGCCCAGCCGCTCGGGCCGGGTGACCTTGCGCTCGATCAGATCGCGGGCCACGGCGGCGAAATCCTCGTAGGCGCGCGGCCGGTTGGCCTTGAGCGCGGCCTGATGCCAGCGCGGGCCGTACTCGCCACCGCCGCGGATGTTGGCCACCACATACACACCGCCCTGACTGGTCCAGGCCCGGCCCACGGTGGCGTCGTAGCCTGGGGTGAGCGAAATCTCGAAACCGCCGTAGCCGTACAGCAGGGTCGGGTTGTCGCCATCCAGCGACAGCCCCTCACGCGAAACCATGAAGTACGGCACGCGCGTGCCATCGGCGCTGGTCGCGAAATGCTGGCTGATGGTCAGCCCGCTGGCATCGTAGAACGCTGGCAACTGCTTGAGCTTCTGCGGCGGCGCGCCGATCTCGCCGTGCAGCAGCGTGGTCGGCGTGACGTAATCGGTGACGGTCATGAAGTAGGCGTTCGACTCGACATCGTCGACCGCGCTCAGCGACACCGTGCCGATGCCCGGCGCGCCCTCCAGCGGCGCCCGCGCCCAGCCCGACTGGCCGGGCGTGAGCACATACAGGCGATTCTTCACGTCTTCCAGCACGTTGATGACGACGTGATCCTTGAGCGTGGAGAAGCTGGCGAGCGAACTGCGCTCGGTGGGCTCGAACAGCACCGCGAAATCCTGCTTGCCGGCCATGAAGTCGTCGAATCGCGCGGCCAGCAGCGAACCGGCGGCGTACTCCAGGCTGCCGGCGGTCAGCGGCTCGCGCAGCTCCAGCAGCAGCCATTCGCGATGCACCGATTTGTTCGCGCTGTTGGGCGCCGGCACCCGGGTCAGCGCGCCATCGGCGCCGCGCAGATACAGCTCATCGTTGTAGAAGGCCAGCGTGCGGCTGACGAAATCGCGCTCGAAGCCCGGCGTGTCGTCGCGGTAGCCGGCGATGTACATGTCCTCCGGCTTGCCCTCGTAGACCACGCTGGCCTCGGCGAGCGGCGTGCCGCGGCGCCACTGCTTGACGATTCGCGGATAGCCGGACTCGGTCATCGATCCGTCGCCGAAATCGGTGAACACGTAGACGTTGTCGCGATCGATCCACTGCATGCCGCCCTTGGCCTCGGGCCGGGAGAACCCGTCAGCGGGGAAGGTGCGGGTCGCCATGTCGAACTCGCGGGTGACATTGGCATCGGCGCCGCCGCGCGAAAGCGAGATCAGGCAGCGGCGGTAATCCGGACGCAGGCAGTCGGCGCCGGCCCAGACCCAGTTTTCGCCCTCGGCCTCGGCCAGGGCATCGAGATCGAGCACGGTCTCCCAGCGCGGCTTCGGCGAGCGGTATTCCTCAAGCGACGTGCGCCGCCAGATGCCGCGCTCGTTGCCGGCATCGCGCCAGAAGTTGTAGTAGTGCTCGCCCAGCTTGCTGACATAGGGAATGCGTTCGTCGGAATCGAGAATCGCCAGCAGATCGTCGCGCAGCCCCTCGAAGGCCGGATCGGCGTCGAACATTTCCTGGGTGACGGCATTGCGCGCGCGCACCCAATCCAGCGCGGTATCGCCGCCGACATCTTCCAGCCACAGATAAGGGTCTTCGGTCTCGCTCACATCGGAAATCCGTTCTGCCTGGGCGGTGCCCGCCATTGCCGTTGCCATGGCCAGTGCCATGACCGCCGGACCGGGTATCCATCGACTCGAAAAGCGCAAGCCAGTCGCCATTTCCCTTCCTCGAATGGGTGTGCAAGGCGGCTACGCTAGCACGTCGCCCACGCGCGTTGACCATGACCAAAGTCATGGACTGGCTGACGCTGCTATTTGCGAAGGCTGCCGCGCAGGGCGTTCTGCGCCATGGGTCCTTCCGGCTCCTCGCCGGTGCAGGTCTTCACATCGGTGACCGTGTAGATCGCCTGCTCGTCCAGCTCGCGCAGGCGGCGCAGCAGGATGGGCACTGCGCGTCGACGCTCGACCACGTACAGCACCTGCACCGGGGCCTGATTGCGCCGGGTCCCCTGCAGCTCGACCACGTGGTAGCCGTGCTCGCGCAGGCCGTCGGCCAGATTGACATCCAGCCGGTAGGAAATCGCCCGGATCAGCTCCTGACCCACGCCCAGCGCCCGCTCCAGCGAGATGCCGATGAAGGTGCCGACCGCGAATCCGCCGGCATAGGCCACCGACAGCCAGGGCCGGGCATCCAGATGCACCAGCACCTGACGCACCGCCAGCACCCAGATCAACGCCTCGAAGAAACCGATCAGCGCCGACAGCGCCCGGTAGCCGCGAAAACCGACCAGACTGCGCACCGTGCCGAGCGACACGTCGGCGATGCGGGCCAGAAAAATGGCGATCGCCAACAGGCCGGGATAGGTTTCGAGGGTTTCGAACATGACAAACTCGCAGGGCGTTCGGCGGACGGGCCGGGGGATGGCCGACCCCTCTACCTTAACGCGTCGACGCCGGCCTCGCAGCCCGAGCGCATTCGGTCACCGCGCCAACCGCTTTTCCATGCGCAGCGCCTCGGCGCCGTCCTGGTAGTAGCCCGGCACCCGGTCGAGCGGCTCGAAGCCGGCCTTGCCATAGAGCGCAATAGCGGCACGATTGTCGGCCCGCACCTCCAGCCGGAGCCGGTCGCAGCCGCGCGCGCGGGCGCCGGCTTCGGCATCGGCCAGCAGCGCCACGCCCAGGCCCTGCCCGCGCAGCGCTGGATCCACCACGATCGAGTACAGCCGCGCCAGCCGACTGCCGCGTCGAAACAGGCACAGGCTGCTGGCCACCACCCGCGCCTCGTCGATCATCACCCGCAACCGCGCAGCCGGGTTGCAGATGTGATGACGATACTGGCGCGCCGAAAGCCGGTCGCCGGGGAAGCCAGCCTCCAGCATGAGCAGGCCGGGCAGGTCTGCGGCAACGGCGTCGCGCGGGCTGGAAGGCAGATTCGACATCGCCGGACTGTAACCCGGATCGCCCTGCCCCAGGCGGGCCAGCTAAACGCCCGGCAACAGCGCCACGGCTGGCCCCTGCCGCGTCGGGCCGCTACCTGTCAGACTGCGCGCACACTCGCCAGACACTGCCATGAGCCGCCTCCAGATCGTCGTCGAAAAAGCCTCGGACTGGGGCCAGTTGCACCCCTCGGCCGACGTGGTCACTGCCGTCGACTACCTCAAGCGGCCGTTCGACAGCGCCGCCAGCGAACGCACCCAGGTCATCAACCTGTGCCGGAGTTTCCGATACCTCGGCCTGGGCTATTACGTCTCGCTGCTGGCCGAGGCGCGCGGCCACAAGGTGCTGCCCGGTGTGCGCACCATCAACGACCTGCGCCGGCGCTCGCTGTACGGCATCGACATCGAGGACCTGAACGCCCGGCTCAGCAAGTTCCTGCCCGGCGACACCCGCGACGCCAGCGATTTCGGCCTGCTGGTGTATTTCGGCCAGACCCATTACCCACCGCTGGCCGACCTGGCCCGGCAGGTGTTCGAACTGTTTCCCTGCCCCATTCTCAAGATTCAGTTCGAGCGCCAGCGGGTTTGGCAGATCGCCTCGATCCGTCCGGTTGGCCTGAACGCGCTCAGCGAAGACCAGGAAGATGCCTTCGCCACCGCGCTGGATGGCTTCAGCCGGAAGATCTGGCGCAAACCCCGCGCGCCGCGCAAATACCGCTACGACCTGGCCATGCTGCACGACCCGGCCGAAATCATGCCGCCATCGGACAAGAAAGCCCTCAAGCAGTTCGTCGCCGCCGGCCGCGAGCTGGGCATCGACGTCGACCCGATCACCCGCAACGATTTCGCCCGACTGGCCGAGTACGACGCCCTGTTCATCCGCGAAACCACCGCCCTCGACCACCACACCTACCGCTTCGCCCACCGCGCCGAGCGCGAGGACATGGTGGTGATCGACGACCCGACCTCGATCCTGCGCTGCACCAACAAGATCTACCTGCACGACCTGCTCAAGTCGAAAAAGCTGCCCACTCCCAGGACCGAAATCCTGTTCCGCGACGACCCGGCCAAACTGGCCGCCCTGCCCGACCTGCTGGGCTTTCCCATCGTGCTGAAAATCCCCGACGGCAGCTTCTCGCGCGGCATCAGCAAGGCCGAAAACCCCGAACAGCTCAAGGCCGCCGCCGACCAGCTGTTCCAGCAGACCGCCCTGCTGCTGGCCCAGGAATACGTCTACACCGAATTCGACTGGCGCATCGGCGTACTCGATGGCCAGGCGCTGTATGCCTGTCAGTACTTCATGTCGCGCGGCCACTGGCAGATCTACAACCACGCCGCCCAAGGCCGCGCCCGGGTGGGCGGCTGGAAGACCCTGCCGGTCCGCCAGGCCCCGGCGGACGTAGTGAAACTCGCCCTGCGCGCCTGCGCCAACATCGGCGACGGCCTGTACGGCGTAGACCTCAAGGCCCTGCCGCACCGCGCCGTGATCATCGAAGTGAACGACAACCCAAGTATCGAATCCGGCGTGGAAGACGGCTACCTCGGCGAAGACCTGTACCGACGCATCATGGAAGAATTCCTCCGCCGCCTGGAGCGCAAGCGCCTGGGCGTGAGGGATTGATCCGGCCGATATAGCAACACCGCCCCGCTCTTCCAGCCAACTGCCCCATCGGCGCGCCGGTCAAACGGCCTGCAACAGAGGCCGTGAGCGAATGGAATCGCGGGTGAGCACCACAAACTGGCCCTGGAAACGCTCCTGGTCGCGCAGCAGGTCGCACAGCCACCCGGCCGGTTCTGCCGGGCGATAGTGGGGCTCTCTAAGCAAGATGATTGCAGGGGGAGGCGGTAGCCGACGGTTGAACACCAGCTCCCCGTAGTCCCTGTCGAAGGTGACAATCCAGCGCTGATCGCGCGGCCATTTCCATCACCGCAATGTCGGTGATTCCAGCGTATCGATCTCTTATCCAGAGTGCGTCGTGGCCCTGCTCGCGCAAGGCGTCAACCGACGGCTGTGGAAAATTCTCGTTGAGCAGCAGCCGAACCATCAAGTACGCGCCTTGTCCACCGCGACGAAGGTTTCTTCCTTGAAAATCTCGGACACGAAAGCAAGGGCCGCTCGAACATCCTGCCGCGTGATGTGCGGATAGGCTTCCAGAATATCCTCGACCGACCAGCCATCGGCCAGCCGATCAAGCAGGAGTTCGACCGAGATGCGCGTACCCTTGACCGTGGGCTTGCCGACCAGAATATCCGGGTCCGAAACGATGCGATCTCGCCAGTTCATACCTGCCTCCGGGACGCTACGCCCAAAGCGACCGCAGCCGCTCAGGCCTCGCATTCCAGTGTAACGCCGCGCGAGACCGCACGTTGGTGGGTGGCCATAGACCGCCTGCTCGATGTTCCACCACTTTTGGTTTCAATCCGCGCCCGCCGTTGGATTGGCGGGCGACTGACGCTCAGCGGCTCGCATCCGGCCCTGGCGCAGTTTCAATCCGCGCCCGCCGTTGGATTGGCGGGCGACTATTGCTGGTTTCCTCAGCGATGTCGTTAGTACCGTTTCAATCCGCGCCCGCCGTTGGATTGGCGGGCGACAAGGCGGCGCGGCCGGCGTCGTGTCGGAGAACACGTTTCAATCCGCGCCCGCCGTTGGATTGGCGGGCGACCCCCGTGCAAAAATTGGCAACGGGGCGCTGCGCTGGTTTCAATCCGCGCCCGCCGTTGGATTGGCGGGCGACTTCCACCGTGCACCGTGGCAAGCGCCTGAAGAAGTTTCAATCCGCGCCCGCCGTTGGATTGGCGTGCGACATAGTCAACTGGCAGACGCGCAAAGTGGGTGCGGAGTTTCAATCCGCGCCCGCCGTTGGATTGGCGGGCGACACGTCTCATTCAGCGCCCTTACTTCGTCCATCTTGTGTTTCAATCCGCGCCCGCCGTTGGATTGGCGGGCGACGGCCGGAGAAGGTCCA
>JAXMJH010000114.1:0-57716 GCA_034376725.1 Lysobacteraceae bacterium
AAGCCGATAGGCAGCCGCGATTCGAACGACCCATCCAGGCACGGGGGCGACGGCCCCCACCACGATGCCGAATATACGTTCGCGTTGATCTCAGCCAGAAAAAACAGCTTGCGGTAGGGGAGGAGTCCATATACGGGCTACCCGGTGTCCTTGCAGCACGACCCGATTCCCCATTCCCGATTCCCGATTCCCGGCCCTCAAGATTCCCGGCCGTCAAGCCATCAAAACCAGCTCTTCGGCCGCCGTGGGATGGATGGCCACTGTGTCGTCGAAATCGCGCTTGCAGGCGCCCATTTTCACTGCCACGGCGAAACCCTGAAGGATCTCGTCGCAGGCCGGGCCGATCATGTGAATGCCGACCACGCGCTCCTGGTCGCCGACGCAGACCAGCTTCATCAGTGTCCGTTCCTCGTGCCCGGCCAGTGCGCCCAGCATGGGCCGGAACCGGCTGCGGTAAACCGTCACCGCATCGCCATGCTCGGCACGGGCCAGCTCTTCGCTCAGGCCGATGGTGCCGATCGGCGGATGCGAGAAGACGACGGTTGGGATATTGCCGAAGTCCATGTGGCGCTCGGCCTGGCCACCGAAAATGCGGTCCATCAGCCGGCGCGAGGCGGCGATGGCGACCGGCGTGAGTGCCGGCGCGTCGGTCACGTCACCGACCGCGAACACGTTCTCGGCCGATGTCGCCTGCCACTGGTCGACGGCGATGAAACCCTTCTTGTCCAGCGCCACGCCGGCCGCCTCAAGCCCGATCCCGACGACGTTTGGCACCCGCCCGGTCGCCCAGAGCAGCTCGTCGAAGCCAACGTCCTCGGCGCCGGATTTGCAGTGGATGCGATAGCCATCGGCGTCATGGCTGACCCGGTCGAGCTGATGGCCGAATTGCAGCTGGATGCCGCGCCGGGTCATGGCATCGGCCAGTTCGGAGGAAATATCGGCGTCGAAGCGGCGCAACACCTGCTGACTGCGCACAAACAGGCTCACCTCACTGCCCAGCGCGCGCAGTACGCCACCGAGTTCGACGGCGATGTAGCCGCTGCCGATCACCGCGACCTTGCGCGGCGGTGCGCGCAGCGCGAAAAAGCCGTCCGAGTCGATACCCAGATCGCCGCCGGGAATTTCCAGCCGCTCCGAACGACCGCCGGTGGCGATCAGGATGTTGCCGGCGCTGAGCGTGCGGCTGGCGGTTTCGACGACGCCGTTTCCGACCAACCGGCCGAGTTCGGGCACAACATCGATGTTCAGCTCGGCGAACCGCTTGCGGTAGCTGGCGTGGATGTTGCGAATGTAGCCCTCGCGGCGCTCGATATAGGCCGGCCAGTCGAGCCGTCCGGGCGTGCTGCCGAAGCCCAGCTCGGTCGCCAGCGTTTGCGCCTCGGCCAGTTCGGCGGCCAGCCACATGGCTTTCTTCGGCACGCAACCGACGTTGACGCAGGTTCCACCCAGGGCGCTGGGCTCGAGCAGCGCCACGCGGGCGCCGTGCCGGGCAGCGCGGATGGCGCCGGCAATGCCGCCGGAACCAGCACCGATTACGATCAGGTCATAGCTGTTGGTAGTCATCGGGTCATTGTCCGCGATTGGCCCGCGCTTGTCCTGTTCGCAGTGCCGCAAGACATGGCCATAGGCGCGCGGCTGCCTGGGCGAAGCGAAGCCGACTGCGCTGCAGCGGCGGGCAGTCGCGTCATGGCGGCGTCGCGACGCAGCAAACCGGATGCGATCTGTCGTTGACGCCAAGCCCACATCGCGGGCGATACTGTCATCGGGCTTGATCAGGAAACCACAATGAACGTGAACGCACTGCTTGAAATGGGCGCCAGGATCTTCCAGTCCAGCGTGGCTGGCCAGGGCGCGGGTGGGCTGTCGCTGGACGCCATCATTCCTGCCCTGATGTCGCTGATGGGCGACGGCAAGGGTGGGCTGGATGTCGCCGGCCTGATGGGCAACATGGACGCCAAGGGCATGGCGTCGATGGCGCAGTCGTGGCTGGGCAGCGGCGGCAACCAGTCGATTTCCGCAAGCCAGCTGATGGAACTGTTCGGTCAGAGCAAGATCGGCGCGTTCGCCAGCTCGCTGGGCATCGATCCGCAGACCGCGATTGCGGGACTGCAGGACGCGGTACCGAAGATGGTCGACGGCGCCTCGCCGGGCGGCGCGCTCGACGCCCTTGGAGGATTGTCCGGCGCGATGGACATGGCGGGAAAGCTGTTCGGTCGTTGAGTCCGGCGCTGACCGTGCGCCGATCCTTCACCGCGTCGATCAGCCGAAGCGCGCCGGGGAATATGGCGCCTGATCGACGACCGGCGACCGGCCGGTGATGCCGTCAGCAACCAGATGCCCGGTGACCGCGGAAAGCGTGACGCCCAGCATGCCGTGCCCGGTCGCCAGCGTGAGATTGGCCAGGCCCGGAGCGCGGCCGATGATCGGCAGGTCGTCCCAGGTCATTGGCCGCCAGCCGTACCAGTCTTCGACGTGCATCGGCCCTTCGGGCTGGTGCAGGTACTCGCCTGCCCCGCGGATCAGCGCCCGCAGCCGGGTCGGGTTCAACCGGCTGTCGTAGCCGGAGAATTCCATCGTACTGCCCAACCGGAAGCCGCTCTCCCAGCTGGTGACGCAGACGCTCCGCTCTTTCAGCACCATGGGTCGAATCGGCGCGCGCTCGGGCTTGCTGTAGGTGATCGAGTAACCCTTACCCGGCTGGATCGGCAGCCGCAGGCCCAGCGATTTGCCCAGCATCGGCGACCACGCGCCCAGCGCAAACACCACTTCGCCGGCGCGTCGCGGCCCACGCTCGGTGAGCACGGCCGCCACCCGACCGGCCGCCGTCTCGAATCCGGTGACCCGACAGTGCGGTTCGATGATTCCGCCTGCCTCACGCACCGCGCGGGCCAGTTCGGCCACGTAGCGATCGGGACGCAGGCGGGCATCGCCCGGAAACAGCACCGCGCCGGCCAGACCATCGCGCATCGCCGGCTCTTCGGCGGCAAGCGTCTGCCGGTCCCAGGCCTGCCAGTCGATGCCCAGCTCCGGCAGTCCGGCGTGTTCGTGCTGGAAATGCTCAAGGGCCGCCGGGGTCTTGAATACGTACAGCATGCCGCTGGCCGAAAACTCGCAGTCCATCGCGTTGTCGGCCACCAGTTCGGCAATCAGCTGCCGCGAGGCATTGAGCAGTTCGGCCCTGATCGTGGTCACCCGCCGCCAGTCGCGCCGATTGCAGCGCGCGGCGAACCGCAGCAGCCAGGCCCACAGCGTCGGATCGAAGCGCGGCCGGATATACAGCGGCGCATCGGGGCGCAACATCCAGCGTAGGCCCTGCGCGATCATCCCCGGCCCCGCCAGCGGCGGGGCGTGACTGGGGGTGATCGTGCCGCAGTTGCCGTGCGAGCTGGCGCAACCGGGTGTGCCCTGCTCCAGCACGCGCACGCTGCGGCCGGCCTTGAGCAGGTAATGGGCGCAGGCCAGGCCAATCACGCCGCCACCCAGAATGAGAACGTCGTCGGAAACAGGAGAGGACATCGGGTTATCTTAACGTTTCAGCCATCGCACCCGGGGCATCGAAACCCCGAAGTTTGGCGCCAAACGCCCACCCGCCAGGAGAATCGACCATGCTGCGACGCCCGGTTTTTCTCGCCGCCCTGCTGCTTCCCGCGCTGTCCGTGGCTGGCGCAATGTTGCATTCCGCGTGAAGCCTATCTGGCAGGCCGGATTTATCCGTCAGGAAAACCTTTGCGCCCGATTGTCCCGGCTTGCGGCCTTCGGCCTGAGCCAAGCCACCAAAGCCCGAACGCGCAGCCGCCCCGCGTAGCCCGGCACGAGCGCAGCGAATGCCGGGGCCGTCGGAGCCCGTGAAGCACTTCAAGGTCCCGGCTTGCGGCCTGACGGCCTGAGCCGGGCTGGTTGCCCGATGTCAGTTCATCGATAGTGCCTGTCCGATCAACCGGCCCTGAAAGCCGGCCGGCGCCCGTAGGTCGCCCAGCGCCACAGCCACTCCATCGGGCCGTAGCGGAAACGCGCCAGCCACCAATCGCTGGCAATCACCTGCAACGCGAACAACAGCAGCACGAACGGCACCTGCCAGGCGCGCGAAAGCTGCTCGTACAGGCCCAATCCGTGGCCGTAGAAGATTCCCACGCAAACCACCGACTGGAGCAGATAGTTGGTCAGCGCCATGCGCCCGGCCGGTGCCAGCAGCAGCGCAGCGGCGCGCCAGCGCGGCGATTCCATGGCCAGCACCAGGGTCGACGCGTAGGCCAGACAAAGCGCCAGATTGCCCAACGCGGTAACGAAGAAAGCCGTCGCACTGACCAAATCGAGTCGATGCGGCAGCATCGTCGGCACCAGCCAGAAGCCCAGGCCCACCAGCGGCAAGCCCGCCAGAAAGCCCCAGAGGCGCAACTGCCGCCAGCGCGCGCCGTGCGCAGTCGGGTTGGCCAGCATTCCACTGCGCCAGAACCATGTCCCGATAAGGAACATGCCGAGAATCATCGCGCCCCAGAATGGCATCTGGGTCAGGAACTGAGCGAAGTCCGCCAGACGCTGTGCGGTGGCCTCGAGGTAGCTGCCCCCCGGCCCGTATGCCAGCCGCTGGGCGTCGATGCTGGCCTGCCACTGCTCGCCAGCCTTGGCCAGTTCCTGCTCCACCTCGGCCGCGCCTTCCGGGCTCAGGCTGGCGAGCTGAATCAGCGCGGCAAATCCGAACATAAGCAGCGAGGGCAGGAGATAGAGCGCTACACCCCAGCGTGGCAGCCGCTGGACGGCGCTCTTTCGGAAGAACAGCAGCAGAACTGCACCGATCGCCGCGTAGGTGAACAGGATATCGCCCGACCAGAGCAACACCATGTGCGCCAGACCGATCGCCGCCAGTGCCGCGAGCCGGCGTCCATACAGACCGCCGAACGGGCGCCCGGCAGCTTCCGAGCGCGACATCATCACCGCGAAGCCGACCCCGAACAACAGCGAGAACAGCGCGTAGAACTTGCCCTGCACCAGCAGGTAGATCGCCGCATCGACCCAGCGGTCGACGCCGGCGAGCTCTGGATCGAGACCAGTCAGCGCGACGTTCAGGGGGCCGACGAAGGCCTCGATATTCATCAGCAGGATGCCGAGCAAGGCAAAACCGCGGAGCGCATCCAGAACCGCAGCGCGCTCGGTTTGCGGCACTGGCGACAGGGTGAAGTCAGAACCGGATTCCATCAGCACCGTCTCCTGTGATCGATCCCGTGGGATGTCCGGCGCATGGCGATGCACGTCGCCGGCAGATCGATCGGGCCGAAACCGGACGTTCGGCCCGCTGGTCGGTGCGTGGCGTCAGTGCTGGACGCCACCGTCGCCGTGCACGTGGCGATGCTGAATCTCCACCTCGCTGGCCGCGCGCACCGAAACCACCTCGACTTCGAAGGCCAGCGTCTTGCCGGCCAGAGGGTGGTTGAGGTCGACATCGACCACGCTTACGCCAACCTTTTTTATCGTCACCACGCGCGGGCCCTGGCGGGTCTTGAGGTTGACCTGCTGACCCGGCTGGATGCGCAGATTGCCGAAGTGTTTCTTGGGCAGACGCTGGATCCGGCTTTCATCGCGCTGGCCGTAGCCCTTGTCGGGCTCCACGGTCAGCTCGAAGCGCTCGCCAGCCTCGCGGCCCATCAGCGCCTCTTCCATGCCCGGAATGATGCCGCCGTGACCGATGAGCGCCGCCACCGGATCACGTTCGAACGAGGATTCAGTGGCGGGCTGGCCGGGTTCGCCAACCTTGTAATGAAAGTGAACCACGGTATTGTTTTCGATCTTCACGCGAGCGCCTTTCGATGAGTGGGGTGCGAAGTGCTGCCGCATGCGGCAAGATGCGGTCATGTGCGCAGCAAGTCGCCATTATGGTCATGCCGCACCGGCCCTGCCAGTGGGTTGGGTGCCGGCTCTCGCAGTCGCCCTCGCCGTGCTGCTGTCGGCCTGTGCCAGCCAGCCTTCGAAACGACCCGCGGCGGCGACCGGCACATCGACCCAGGCGGCCGTCCACGCGCCGGCCATCCACGGCGCAAACGATGTTCTGATGCGCTCTCTGGGCCTGATCGGAACGCCCTACCGCTGGGGCGGCAACACGCCCGAAGGCGGCTTCGATTGCAGCGGTCTGGTGCATTTCGTGTTTTCCGATGCGGCCGGGTTGAGCCTGCCGCGCACCTCGCAGCAGATGGCTGACTTCCCCGCACCAAAGGTCGACCGACGCCAACTCGCGCCCGGCGACCTGGTTTTCTTTGGCCAAAAGCGCGCGGTCAGCCATGTCGGCATCTATGTCGGCGAAGGCCGGTTCGTGCATGCGCCCAATGAGGGCGGAACGGTGCGCATCGATGCCCTGGACGGCCACTATTGGCGCGACACCTACCTGTTCGCGCGCCGGCCGCTGGAAAACCGCACGGCCGGCGGCACTACTTCAGGGCGTGCAGGTCGCTGAGCACCTGGGCGCGCACCTCACGGGTCGCATCGGTGAGGGCCTTTTCGGCCTCGCTCTTGCCCGCATCGAAGTCGGAGGCATGGCTGGACCAGACCTGAAACAGCGCATCGGCATCCGTCTGCGCCTCGTTCGACACCAGGCCGGCGATGTCCTTGACCAGCGTCACCCGACCCCAGATCGCGATGCGATTGCTCTCGCTGCGCTCGTTGCCGAAGAATCGCGTATCGGCGAGCTGCTGGAGCTCGCCCAGGGCGTCGAGCACGATGAAGCCCGCCTCGCGCACATTGCGCTGGCGCTCGGTGGTTTCATTCCGAAATGTGTTGTACCCCAGCCCGAACAGTGCAATCGCCAGGCTGAAGATGGCCAGCCAGTTGGTCCTCAGCTGGTCGCGGAACCCACCACGGGGTGGCTTCGGCCCGCCGTTGGCGACCGCAGCAGTGGCTGGGTCCGCCGACTCGGTCGCGTCGTCCGTTTCAGGCACCAGGGCTGGCGGATCGATGTTTTGCGGCAGGCTCATGCGCGGGAAGCATAGCGCGAGACGGTCAGTCCGTCAGCGCCGATGATGCGCCAAGTGGGGTTGATTCCTCGCCCTTGATCGAGGTCATGACTTCCGCGCGCGTCCGCGCCACAATGAAATCTCAATTGCTACCCGGAGCCGAGATGAACCATCCCCTGCAACGCATCCTCGCCGCGACCGATTTTTCGCCGCAAGCCTGGCAGGCGCTGGAGCGCGCGGCACGACTGGCCAAACAGCACGGCGCCCAACTCACCCTCATTCATGCGTTCGAACACGTTCCGCTGATTCCAGCCTGGGGCGATCCGGGTGGCGGGGCGTGGGTGGATGAGGAGGCCCTGCTCGACAGCACCCGCGCCCACCTGGAGCGGGTGCGCGACAAGCTGGCCGACGAATACGACATCCGGATCGGATCCAGCGTCGAAGTCGGCGCCGTGCACCGCCAGATCGGCGCGCGTGCCGATGGCCTGGGCGCGGATCTGGTGGTGATTGCTGCGTCGGGTGCTTCCGGGCTGGCGCGACGCCTGTTCGGTTCCAGTGCCCAGTCGATCCTGCGCACCTCACGGCATCCGGTGCTGGTGGTTCGCAAGCCGGCCGATGCCGACTACAAACGACTGTTGATCGGCACCGACTTCAGCACCGACGCCGAGGCGGCGGCGCGTTTTGCCTTGCGGGTGGTGCCGGAGGCCGGCGTGTGTCTGAGCCATTCGCTGGAGCAGGCGTCGATCCGCATTCCGGCGCCGCTGGGCCTGGAGGACAACGAGCGCGAGGCCCATCTGGCCCAGGCACGGGACGCCGCCGGCAAAGCGCTGCACGCCTTCGCCAGCCAGTTGGGCCGACCCGAAGCGGAAACGCGGGTATTCGACGGCCATGCCAGCCAGACCCTGGTGGACCTGGCGGCAAGTTGGGGCGCCGACCTGCTGGCGATCGGTGCGCACGGCAAATCCCGGCTGGAGGCCGGTTTGATTGGCAGCACCAGCCTGCACGCCATTTCAGACGCCGGATGCGACGTACTGGTGACGCCCCGGGTGGAGTAATCGCCAGCGCAGTTCTCGGATCGACGAATTCCGGCGGCGGACAATCGCCGGGCGCGCCGTGATAATTGCCGCCCGACCGGCATGCTCCGCAGCGCCGGCCGAACCGGCTTGAGTCACTTCGGGCCGGCCAGCGTTTTATCCAGCGTCTTCCTCAGCTCGGCGGCCCACAGCGGTGCCTGCCGTGCGGCTTTCTGGTGGTTGCCCAGCTCGCCTTCCAGCAGGGTGGCGTCGCGACGGCTCGGCTCGAACGCTCTGGCGTTGCGGTCAAATACCACCTTGCCGCTGGCGTCGATCAGGAACAGTCCAGGCGTGCCCTTGACGCCCCACGCCTTGGCCAGATCGTCACCGCCGAGCAAAACCTGAAAGTCGTAGCCGCTGGCCACAAAATCGGCACGCCAGTCCTCCGGGCCGTCCTCCCAGAGATTGACCGCGACCACTTCGACCCGGTCGGTTCCGTGTTCATCGAGAATGCTTTGCAAATGCGGCATCAGCGCCTTGCAGTAAGGGCACCAACTGGCCCAGAACAGCACGATCACCGGCCGCCCCTGGGCGAGATCGCCGAGGCTGCGCTCGACGCCCTGCGGATCAGGCAGCTCAAGCGCCGGCGCGGGCGCGCCCTCAAGGCCCTGGGCCTGGGCAGCGGGACTGGCGATCAAGGTGGCGGCAAGCGCGCCGCACAGCAGGAACACAGCCAGCGGACGTAACGTGCATGGAAACATGCGGGGTACCTCTATCGGTCGACAGGAAGACCAGTTCCGACCCGCAGCATACCCGCAAGTTCAGTCGACACTCGGTGACCGGCCATCCACTATCTGAATGGCGGTGCGAAACGGCGCTGGTACACGGGGCCGGTTTCGCTTATAGTGGCCGGCGTTCCAGCGTTGTCGTCCGTTTCCCAACAGGTCCTGCCGCGTTTTGTCGCCCTCCGGCGCCACCGCTGCACCGCACCGAACTCGACATCGCCCGGAGCCCGGGTCACCCGCCAACCGGCGGATTCCGTAAAAAATCCCCTCGCAGCGCGGTTCAACGGGAACGCTCCGAGACCATGGCCGATGGCACAGCCTGACGCCTGCCTTACTTGGAGCTTTTCCATGTCTTTCGACACCCTCGGGCTGTCGCCCGCACTGCTGCGCGCGCTTGCCGATCTCAACCACACCACCCCTACCCCGATCCAGATGCAGGCGATCCCGCTGGCACTGGCCGGACACGACCTCATGGCCGGCGCCCAGACCGGCACCGGCAAGACCGCCGCCTTTGGACTGCCGATGCTGCATCGGCTGGCCATCAACGAAAGCGCCGGCAGGGGCCCGCGCCGGCCGCGCGGCCTGATCATCGCGCCGACCCGCGAGCTGGCCGTGCAGGTGCACGACAGCATCCGCGCCTACGCCCGCCACGTGCGCCTGAGCATGACCACCATCTATGGTGGCGCGGCCATGCGCCCGCAGCTCGACACCCTGCGTCGGGGTGTCGACATCCTGGTTGCCACGCCGGGCCGGCTGATCGACCATCTGGACCGTCGCAGCGTCGATCTGTCGCAGATCGAAATGCTGGTGCTCGACGAGGCCGACCGCATGCTTGACATGGGTTTCGCCCCGGCGATCAAGCGCATCCTCGGCACGCTGCCGCACACCCGTCAGACCATGCTGTTCTCGGCCACCTTCGAAGCGGCCATCAAGCAGCTGGCCCGCGAGTTCATGCGCGATCCGATGGAAGTCCAGGTCGCGCCGAGCAACGCAGTCGCCTCCACCATCGCTCACCGCGCCCATCCGGTCGACAGCGGACGCAAGCACGACCTGCTGTTGCACCTGCTGTCGCTCGATAGCCGCCGGCAGACCCTGGTGTTCAGCCGCACCAAGCACGGCGCCGACCGTCTGGCCGAGCGGATCGAGCGTGCCGGCATCGCCGCCGTCGCGATCCACGGCAACAAGACCCAAGGCGCCCGCCTGCGTGCCCTGAAGGACTTCAAGTCCGGTCGCGCCACGGTCATGGTGGCCACCGATGTCGCCGCGCGTGGCCTGGATATCCAGAGCCTTCCGGTGGTGATCAACTTCGATCTGCCGATGGTGGCCGAAGACTATGTGCACCGGATCGGTCGTACCGGCCGCGCCGGCGCGCTGGGCGAGGCGATTTCTCTGGTTGCTCCGGCTGAAGCCAACCTGCTTCGCGCCATCCAGCGACTTCTCAAGAAGGACGTGGATCTGGTTGAAATAGAAGGCTTTGCCCCAAGTCAGCCGTTGCGCCTGCACGGCGGAAACGGCGCCGGACCGGGTGCTGGCCGACCGCAGAACCGCGGTGCCCGTCCGCCGCGCGCTCACGTCCGTCGCGGTCACACCGCACCGCCGCGCAACGCTGCCCACGCTGGCGCCCGCAAGCCGGGCGGCCCGAAGCCGGGCAACACGGCGCGCCGCGCACCGCGCGACTGAGACTGAGCCGGAAACCAGCAACGGCCTGACGGCAGCCAAATCCGGCTGCCGTCAGGCTTTTTTGTGTCTGCGCCACTGCGCATTCGGACCTCGCACCCGACGTCCGGAGTGCGAACCACCGTGCGGCCCGGTCTGCCTCTATCGCCCATGCTCCTGGTCGGCGTGCCGACCATCGGCGACATCGGCTGGCCCGACCGCCGAACGCAAACTCCCGCCACGCGGCTCAGGCCGAAACCAAAGCCAGAGCGAGACGACGGCCATGATCGCGATGGCGATCGCCGCCATCCAGAACCTGGGTGCCGCCCATGTCAGAACGCCCGCGCAGGCGACCATGGCTGCTGATGCGCTCCATTTGGCCCGCCGGCTGACCGCGCCCTCGCGCCGCCAGTCGCGCACCATGGGGCCGAACAGCGGGTGACGAAACAACCAGCGATGCAGGCGTCGCGAACCACGGGCAGCGGCCCAGGCAGCGACCAGAATAAACGGCGTGGTCGGCAGCCCCGGCAGCACGACGCCGATCAGGCCAAGCGCCAGACACAGGTAGGCAAGCAGCAGCCAGGTCCATTTCGCCGCCCGGCCGCGCCCTTTCATGTCGACCGATCAGCGCTCGATGCGGACTTCCGCCTGACCGGCGCTGTTGTCGAACACCACGCGGAAGGCGAGGCGAACCGCCGTCGGGATTTCATCCTTGTAGAAACCCCGGCACTGCGGATGCGGCTTCTCGCGCTTGGGAAACACGCAACGGAAGGCTGGCTCGAAGCGCCACTGGCGCAGTGTATTCATCGCTGAATAGATGTAGCGGGCGTCGGGCGCATCCTCTCGCGCCGGACAACCCTTGCTGCCCCAGCTGGGCAGGGCATCGCGGGTCTCGCCGGTTTCCGACACGTCGACATTGAAGCAAACGTAGATCGGACCTTCCTGCTTCTCCAGAAGCTCCGGCGGATACTCCGGCGTGGGATTGCCGGGCTTGGGAAACGCCGACTGGAAACCTTCATTCTTGGCCAGCTCCATGCGCTGGTTGCCCTGCAGGTCGCTGCTCGCGGCGTCCTGCGCTTCGGCATCCTGCGCTCCGGAATCCTGCGCAAATGCGGACGGCGCCAGCATCAGCAGACACGCCAAGGCCAGACTGGAAATCATGCGTACGTCAAGACTCATCTTTCGCCACTCCTGGATCGTTCTGACTGTCGTCGGGAATATGCCCGGGTCCGCTATTGTGCCGCCTGTGAAGGCAATGCGCAGCTAGCAGCCTGTCGGCAGGGCGCTCAGGCTACACCGCAACCGGTAAAATTTGGGTAACTTGCCCTCCTCCGTTCAGCCCAGGCTTGCCCGATGCCCTATACGCCCATCCTCGCCACCCTCGGCTACGTCATGGATCCGGCCTGCGAGCGGGTATTGCTGGTCCATCGCAACGCCCGCCCGGACGATCATCAACTGGGCAAATACAACGGGTTGGGCGGGAAGATCGAGCCGGACGAGGACCTGGCCGCCGGCATGCGCCGGGAAATCCGCGAGGAAGCCGGCATCGAGTGTCCCGAGATGCAGCTCAGGGGCACCATCAGTTGGCCCGGATTCGGAAAAAACGGCGAGGACTGGTTCGCCGGCATTTTTTTGATCACCCGTTTCACCGGCACGCCATTTACCGAGAACCCCGAAGGCACGCTGGAGTGGGTGGCGCTGAACCGGATCGCCGAACTGCCGCTCTGGGAAGGCGATCGAAACTTCCTGCCGCTGGTTTTCGACGACGACCCCCGACCGTTTCATGGCGTGATGCCGTACCGCGACGGCCGGATGCAGAGCTGGCGCTACAGCCGCTGATCGAACGAAACCAGGCAGGGGGCCGAACCACCCTGCTCTACCGTCTCGCCCGTGGCGCCCCCTCTCCCGCTTGCACGGGCGAGGGACGCAAGCACCGCTGCGCGACGGGTTCTACAGGGGCTTGGCCAACACCAGCCAGATTGCCGGAATCGTCAGAAGCAGCGGAATCTCGTTATAGAGCCGCAGCATCTTTCCGGACGGCAGTACGCCGCCAGCAGCAGCCCGCTTGAGCAAGATCCCCGAATGCAGATAGAAACCGAAGATACCCGCGACCAGCAACAGCTTGACGTGCATCCAGCCGCCGGTTGCGGCGACCGGCGGCCACCAGTGCGGCGCCACTCGGAAGCCCAGCCAAAGCAGCACGCCGAGCACCAGCATGATGGCGAACATGACGTGGCCGAATCGGTACAGTCGCCGGCCCATAAGCGCCAGCCGATCGCGCACCGCCCGGTTTTCGCCGGCCTCGGCCAGGTTGACCAGAATGCGCGGCAGATAGAACACCGATGCCATGAAAGCGATCACGAACAGGATGTGAAAGGTTTTGGTCCAAAGGTACATGACAGGTCGCCCGATGATCAGCCGGCAGGCAGCTTAGCACCAGCACAGGCCAGGCCGCATAGCGCGGTCGTCCAGGACGCCTCGATGTCGGCCGTGGACACGGTTCGTGCGGAACCAGCAGCCCGACGGCGGGTATGGCCGATGGCGCCAGAGACGTGGCGACCCCGGCACGACCCGACTCCCGCTCAATATCCGGTCAACTCCAGAAATCCCTCGCCCGCCACGCTGCGTCCCTGGTGACTGCCCCGGGCTTCGATGCTGCCTTCCCAGTAGCGCACCCGGGTTCTCAACTCATGGTCGGGGTGGCGGGCGGCAATCTCCAGCCTGAGGTTCAATGACTGCGAATGCAGGGACCAGGCGATGGGATAGCGAGCACCCGAATGCGGGCTGCGCCACCACGCGGTCGGCTGCGCATCGATCGTGCCTTCGGCGAACGGCAGGACGCGACCGTCCGGCCCGATCAGACTGCCGCGCGCCGCCACCGGATGGCCGGCCCGGTCGCGGATATGGAAGAACATCAGCGAGTGGCCATCGTCGAGCTGGACCGAAAACCAGTCCCAGCCTGCCTGGTCGTCGGCCAGCACCGCCGAGCCCCATTCGTGGTCCATCCAGGCCGGGCCGGACACCGGGATCGCGGCACTGGACGAGCCCGAACCCTCGCCGAGACTGATCTCGCCGCTCGCCTGCAAACGCGGGAAACTGTAGTAGTGGGACGCCCCGCTGGGTGCAGCGGACTTTCGGCTGTATCCGGCGTCGCCGTGCAGCGCCGGGCCGGCCTCGGTGTCGAGCAGAAGATCGATGCCGAATCGACCGTCATGGCCCTCGCCGTCGCAGTTCAGCCGCAGCGGAAACAACCCGGTCGGCGTCTCCGAGCGCGCCTCGCAGCGCGGCAGCCAGACCCGCCACGGCTCGCTGCTCGCCCCGGCAAGGCCCAGGGCCGCGCGTTCGAGCCGTTCGTCATGAACGAATCGCCCGGTATCCAGATCGGACACCGCCAAATGCCGCATGTAAAGCTGACCGCTCGACCAGTCGTCGCCGCCGGCCTCGGATTCGGGACGCAGCGCGAAGCGAAACAGTGCCAACTGCACGCCAAACCGGCGCTGATCCGCGTCGCGCAGATTGCCGGTGAAATACCACCATTCGATGCGGGTGTCAGGGTGCGGGCCGTGATCGATCGGAAACTGGATGGCCGCAGTGGCATCCGCCGACCGAAACTCCGTCCCCGGGACGGGACCGAGCAGATTGCCCAGCGTCGCAGACTGATCCGGAGCGCTCGGTCGGCCGCAGCCGGCGAGCATGAGGACCGCCGCCAGCGCCGGCCCTGCCCACCTCACAGCGGTTGCTCCCGAAGCACCCGAGCAAGATTCATCCGAGCCGCTCGACGGGCCGGCAACAGCCCGGCTAGAACCGCGCTGCCGATCGCAAGCAGCATCGCCACGACCACTTGGTCGAGCGGCAACTCCAGCGCCATGCTCCATCCGAATGATCGCAGGTTGATCACCTCGATCAGCAGCCAGGCCATGGCCACCCCCAAGGGCACCGACAGCAGCGCGGCCAGACCGCCCAGAAGACCAGCCTGGGCCAGTTGGATGCTGGCCAGCCCGGCCCCACCCACCCCCAGCGAGCGCAGCAGCGCGTGCTCAGGCAACCGCTCCAGCTGAAGCGCCAGCAGCGCGCCGAGCACCGCCACCACGGCGATCGCGCCGGCCAGCAGGCGCAGCAGGTCGGTCACCGCGAAGGTTCGGGCAAAGACATCCATGGTTCGCGCGCGGATCTCCTTCGCGCTGATCAGGCCAACGCCCTGATGCGGCTCGATCCGCTGCCGCAGTTCCGCCTCGAGCGATGCTCTGGCCTCGGGCTCGGCGAATATGCCGGCATTGCTCACCCCGGTGTCGCGAAACAGCGCCCGGTAGCGCGCCAGACTGATGGTCGCCGCACCCTGCGCACTGGCGTAATCGCGATACACACCGGCAATCTTCAGACGCACCGGGCCATCGACCGAAGGCACGGTGAGGACGGCATCGAGCCCCAGGCCCAGCCGATTGGCCAGCGGTTCGCTGATCAGCGCATCGCCGCTGCTCCAGCGTCGCCAGGCGGCCTCGGAATCGCCAGCCAGCAAGGTGTAACCGTCGAAGGCACTCTCGGGCAGATCGACTCCGATCACCGAAAAGCTGCCCTCCGTGGCGCTCACCGCGCGCCGTCGCATCTGGCTGACGGCGGTCACCCCCGGCGCCACCTTCAGGTCTTCGATCAACGCGCCGGGAATCGTTCCGCCATCTTCGGCAGACAGGTAGAACGAGGCGCGCAGGCTGCGATCGACCCAGGCCCCGACGCTGAGCTGAAAACTGTGGATCATCGTGCTCATGCCGATCAACGTGGCGACCGCCAGGGTGAGCGCCGACACGGCAATGCCGGTGCGTCCCAGACTGCCGCGCAAGCTGCTCAACACCAGGGTCGGCAGGGCCGGAAGCCGCGCCCCAAGCCAGCGATGGACGCCGTCCAGCAGCAGCTTGGCAAACCAGGGAATCACCCCCAGCGCAGCGGCCAGCATCAGAAAAATGGCGGCAAACGCGAACCACAGCGCATCCGGTCCAAAGCGCAACGCCGCGCCGCCGGCTGCCAGCAACAGCAGCGCGGGCCAAAGGCTGCCGGCGATGCGGCGCGTGGCCCGCGAACCGTCCAGCCGCTGGCGCAGATTGGCCAGCGCGGGCACCCGCAGGGCATCGCGCAGTGGCAGGAACGACGCCAGCAGCGCGCCGGCCACGGCCAGGATCAAAGCCTTGGCCAGGACGCCCAACGAGAGCGCGACATCGGACACGCTGAGCCGGAAATACAGGTCGTTGTAGGTGCGCGCCACCGTCTCCAGCAGCCCATTGCCCAGCGCAATGCCGACCGCGATGCCCGACAACCCGGCCAGCAAACCCAGCAGCGCCGCCTCGCTCAGCAACAGCGCGGCCAGCTCGCGCCGACTGACGCCCAGCGCCCGCAGCAGCCCGATCAACCCCCGCCGGCGCAGGGCAAGGAAGGTGAGGGTCTGAAACACCAGAAAAACCCCGACCAGCAGGGCCAGCAGACTCAGGGCCTGCAGGTTGGTTTCGAATGCGCGGCTGATCTGCGCCAGGTCGGCATCGGCTTCCGCGGTTCTGGTAAGGATCAGCCCCGGGGGAAGCGCTGCAATCAGCGGGTCGCCGGCCCCGTCGGCCAGCCGCAGATCGATCCGGCTCAGTCGACCCGGCACGCCGAGCACGCGCTGCGCGGCGGGAATGTCCATCACCAGCAGATCCTCGTTCGATCCATCGGGGCCGCCATCGGCCAGCACGGCAACCACCCGCATGGAGTGCAGCGCGCCTGCAACCCGCAGCGTGAGCGCTGCGCCTTCGGACAGGCCGAGCCGATCGGCGAGCCCGGTGCCGACGGCCAGTGCGTCATCCCGGCCCAGCATGGCGCCCAGCGAGCCGGCGCTCACACCGCCACCCTGCAGCGCCACGGCAAGCCAGGGCCGAAATGCGGCTTCGGCGACAGGATCCACGCCCATCACTCTCACCCGCTCGCCGCTGTCGGCAATGCGCGCGGTGCCCTCCACCACCGGCGCGCTCTGGCGCACATCGCTGCGCGACTTCAGCTCGACCAGCAGCCGCTGATCGAGCCGGCTCTCCACCGCGCGCAGCTGGTGACTGGCATTGCCGGACAGCCAGCGCTGGCTTTCGGCGAACGCATCGCGGGCACTGACGATGGTCAGATCGATGGCAACCACCACGGCCACGCTCAGCGACAGGCCGGCGACCAGCAGGATCAGCTGCGCCGGATGCCGGCGATGCGCATTCCAAAGGGCGGCAAGCAAGCGGCGCACGCGCGATCAGTCCTCGACCAGACGGCCGGCGTCCAACCGAAGCACGCGCTGAGCCCGCCCCATCACCTCGGACGAGTGGCTGGCCATCACCAGGGTGACTCCCCGCGTGCGGCAGGCCTCGACCAGCAGGTTCAGCACCACGGCGGCGGTTTCCAGATCCAGGCTGCCGGTCGGCTCATCGGCCAGCACCAGGCCGGGCCGGTGAGCCAGCGCGCGGGCCACCGCCACGCGCTGCTGCTCGCCGCCGGACAATTGCTCGGGATAGCGATCGGCCAGCGCGCCGAGTCCAAGTTCAGCCAGCAGCGCGCCGGCCTGCACGCGGGCGGCGGCCGATCGGACGCCGACCAGCTCGAGCGGCAGGCGCACGTTGTCGAGCGCGCTCAGGCTGGGCAGCAGATTGAAGTTCTGGAACACCAGCCCCATGCGTTCCCGACGCAGCGCAGTCAGACCGGCGTCGTCCATCGCATCCAGTTGCGCCGATCCGACCCGGATGCTGCCGGCATCGGGCCGGTCGATTCCGGCAATCAGATGCAACAGGGTGGACTTGCCCGCCCCGCTGCGCCCGACCAGCGCCACGAAAGACCCCGAGGCGACCTCCAGGTCGAGGTTTTCGAACACCACGGTGCCGTTCCAGCGTTTGGTGAGCGCACGAATCGAAACGTCCATGGCCACAGTCTGACGCGACCGGCGTGAAGCCGCCATCGGCGCCACTGGCCCGCCACGAAGCGCAGCCTGTAGACAAAGCGCTGGCGCGCGCAGGGATGTCGACAGCTATCGGCCGTTCTGCGCCTCCACCACGTCGCGCAGCGCGCGAACCTCGCGGCGCAGACTCTCGATCTGCGCAATCAGGCCGGCCAAAAGGCCAATGCCCACCAGGGAGAAAAATACGATCATGGCGACCAACCTGCGTTCAGGTTTCCTCCCTCGACCGCGAATGCACCGCTCAACCGGCCAGTGCGGCCTCGATGTCCTCGACCAGCGATTCGGGCTTGTCGGTCGGGCCGTAGCGGCCCACCACCTGGCCATCTGGCCCAACCAGAAACTTGCTGAAGTTCCACTTGATGGCACTGGTGCCCAGAAATCCCGACTTCTGCGACTTGAGCCAGCGGTAAAGCGGATCGGCTCCGCTGCCGTTAACCTCTATCTTGGCCATGATCGGAAAACTGACTTCGTACTCGGTGGAACAGAAATTCCGGATTTCCTCGGCACCGCCCGGCTCCTGGTGGCCGAACTGGTCGCAGGGGAAACCCAGCACGACCAGACCGCGCTCGCGATAGCTTTGCCAGAGCTTCTCCAGGCCGGTGTACTGCGGCGTGAAACCGCATTTTGAAGCGACATTTACAATGAGCAGGGTTTTTCCGCGAAAATCGGCCAGCGGCTGAGGCTTGCCTTCCAGCGTGGTGACGGTGAAATCGTAGATTCCGGCCATGATTTCGATTCCTGGGAGAAAGCGGGATTATCCCACGGCCTCACGGCGCGGGTTCGACGCGCGCTGGGCAAACCGGTTATGCTGCACTGCACAATCCGCGGAGGATACGCATGCTCTATCACGCGCACGAACTCTACCGATCGATGATCAGCCCCCTGGTCTACTGGTCCGAAGCGGGCTCCAAACTGTTCTCGGCCCCCGACAGCTGGCTGTCTCGCCTGCCCGGCGCGGCCCGTCTGGCGGCCGGCTACGAGCTGACCTATCGGCTCGGCAAACCCTACGAGAAGCCGGAGTTCGGCATCTATCAGGTCCAGGCCCACGGCCAGCGGATCCCGGTGGTCGAAAAATGCGTGCTGGAGAAGGATTTCTGCCGCCTGCTGCGCTTCAAACGCTTTTCCGACGACGGCGACGCCATTGCCGAGCTCAAGGACGATCCGCCGGTGCTGCTGGTCGCGCCGCTGTCCGGGCACCACTCGACCCTGCTGCGCGACACGGTCAAGACCCTGCTCCACGACCACAAGGTGTATGTCACCGACTGGATCGACGCGCGCATGGTCCCCGAAGATCGCGGCCCGTTCCATCTGGACGATTACGTCGCCTACATTCAGGAGTTCATACGCGGCATCGGCGCGGAAAACCTGCATGTGATCGCTGTCTGCCAGCCCACGGTTCCGGTGCTTGCCGCCATCTCGCTGATGGCGGCCAAGGGTGAGACGACGCCGCGCACGCTGACCCTGATGGGCGGCCCGGTGGATACCCGCAGCTCGCCGACCCAGGTCAACGATCTGGCCGCCACCAAACCGCTGAGCTGGTTCGAGCACACGCTGATTCAGCGGGTGCCGGTCGGTTATCCCGGCAGCGGCCGCAAGGTCTACCCCGGATTTCTCCAGCACACCGGCTTCGTGGCGATGAATCCGGGTCGGCATTTCCAGTCGCACTGGGATTTTTACAATCAACTGGTGCGCGGCGACATGGAGGATGCCGAATCGCATCGGCGCTTCTACGATGAGTACAACGCGGTGCTGGACATGCCGGCGGAGTATTACCTCGACACCGTCGACGTGGTCTTTCAGCGCCAGTTGCTGCCGCGCGGCAAGTGGATGGTCGGCGATGAGCGGGTGGCGCCGGAAAAGATCCAGCGCACGGCGCTGCTGACCATCGAAGGCGAGCTGGACGACATTTCCGGCACGGGCCAGACCAAGGCCGCCCACAGCCTGTGTACCGGGATACCCGAAGCCAGCCGCAAGCACCTCACTGTCGAGGGTGCCGGTCATTACGGCATCTTCAGCGGCCGACGCTGGCGCGAACAGGTTTACCCGGAAGTCTGCGAGTTCATCCGTCGCGCGCCGGTCTGACGACAATGCTGAAGCGCTACGACGAGGCTTACTTCCAGCGCTGGTACCCCAGGACGGCCGGTCGACTGACCACGCCGGCGATGCTGGCCCGGAAGGTGGCCTTGGCGGTTGGCGTGGCCGAGTACCATCTCGGCCGGCCCGTTGCCCGAGTGCTCGACATCGGCTGCGGCGAAGGCGCCTGGCGCGCGCCGCTGCGCCGGATTCGGCCCAGGGTTCAGTATCTCGGTCTCGATTCCAGCGAGTACGTCGTCGAGCGCTATGGCAGATCGCGCAACATCCGGCCGCTGTCGTTCGGCCAGTTGGGCGAACTGCGATTCGATCGCCCGTTCGATCTGCTGGTGTGTTCCGACGTCATCCACTATCTGCCGACTGCCGAGCTGCGTCGCGGTCTGTCGGGCTTCGCCGAACTGGGTTGTGGCGTTGCCTTCCTGGAAACCTGGTGTCGCGGGGACGCCATCGAGGGCGACCGCGAGGGCTTCTACGCGCGCACTGCGGCCTGGTATCGAACGGCATTCCGAAATGCCGGGCTGACCCCGTGCGGTTCCCACTGTTATCTGCTGCCCGCGCTGGCCGGGGACGCAACTGCTCTGGAGCGCTGCGACCCCTGATCCCGCAAGCCCCGTTCAGCGCCAGGGTTGGCTGGCCCGCGCCGCCTCCATGCCGGCAAGGCAGGGCCACTGCCGGCGCATTTCGGCCTGCAGATGCTGACATTCGGGCGAGGCAGACTTCCCCGCCAGCACGAGCAACAGTTGCTCCAGGGCCAGGTCGTAGTATCCCTGCTCATCCACGGTGTGCGGCTGCTCCGGTGGAGACGGCAGGGTATCCCGGTCGAACGGTCGGACCCGCGCTGGCCTGCGGGTGCGCTGGACTGGAAAGCGAATGACGTTATTCATGGGGGCGATGCTCGCTGAGGTGTAACGATTCCGCTGCAACGGCCGTGCCAATCGGAGTCGATGTGGTGTGGCAAACGCAAAGGACGACCGTCACCGGACGAGCGTGAATTGCTTCAAGCTTTCTACGACGCTCTACGTCAACCGATAAATTGCTGACAAAAAAGAATATTTGTCACCGTTCGGCACGTCGACGGCGGTGGGCAGAAATCGACACGGCGCGACCGGTTCGACGCGAATCAGTCACTCCGGCTCACTTTCACCAGAAGGTGCTTGGCCAGCAGTCCATGACTGCGGCCAATGGCGCGTATCACATGCAGAAGCGTGAACAGCAGAGCAACACCCAGCACCGCCGTCAGCGGCGAGGCCCAGACCGGCAACAGGAACTCGGCATCGTCGATCCGGATCAGCCCCGCCTCACCAAAAATCTGCGCAAACGGCGCAGCGATCAGCCCCAGCGACAGCGTCAGCCCGGTTGTGGTGAGCGTGAAGTAGATGATGCCCAGCGGCAGCATGAGCAACATGTAGACCAGGGTGCTCCAGGTTCTCGGATCGGTGAACATCGCTCCGATTCGGGTCAGGATGGGCTCGCCTTGCGCTGCGTAGGTCGGCCTGCGCGGCATGCGCTCGCCGAGCAGGGTCTCCACGATCCGGCCCTCGACCAGCGAGAGCAGCCGCACCGAGGCGAAAAACAGGATCACGAACGGTACGCCGATGATCAGAAGCGCCAGGCCCGCCGACAGGCTCAGGACAGTCACCGCCCAGGTGAAGTAGAAAATGCCGGTGGCCGCCGAGAGCATCATGTAGAACAGCGCCGACCAGGTGCGCGCATCAGCCGCCACCGCGAAGAATCGCCCGAGGACGCTCCTGCGCCGTGGCGGCAGCGGCGGGCGCAGCGCTCGCGCCACGGTCACCTCGGTATCGCGGTAGATATCGGCCACTTCCTCGGGCGCGCCGTAGCTGCCGGCTACCGAAGACACCACCTCCGCTTCGCTCGACCCAGGATTGCTGGCCAGCTCGGCGCGCAGGTATTCCTCGGCATCGTAGAGTGCATCCTGGCGCATGGCCGGATCGGCGTCGCGCAGCGCAACGCGCAGTCGGGCCAGGTACTGATCGATGGTGCGGGGCAGATCGGTGGCGCTCATCGGAGACTCTCCGTCGAAAATGGGAATGGCGGAACATGTATGCCGGGCGCGGGCTTAAGGCGATCCGGCGGATTTCGAAACGTCATCGGGAGCGATCCTCTGGCAAGGTATCGAGAATCGAGTCGACGAATTCCCGCGCCTCGACCCAGCGCGACCGCCAGCCGGTCAGCGCCGACCGACCGCTTTCTGTGATCCGGTAATAGCGCCGGGGCGGTCCGCTTTCCGAGGGCTCGACGAAGCTGTCCAGCAAGCCTGCGGCATCGAGATTGCGCAGCACCGGGTAGAGCGAGCTGAGCTTGCCACCCAGGGCGCCCCCGCCGGCTTCCATCTGCTTGGCGATCTGATAGCCGTACAGTGCCTGCTCGGAGCGCGCCAGCACGGCCAGCAGAACCAACGCGACAACGCCGGTCGCCAGCTCTTTCTGGAATTTGCGCTGCACGCTGTCGTCTGCTTCGCTCATGACGTGGACTTGACTAGTGTTTACTGAATACTAGTATCAATCTCTACATAGTCAACCCAACCGATGGCCTATGCTTCGGTCCAGGACAAAACCGGATAGCATCCCGCGATGCAACAGCCCGACACCCAGCAGCGCCCGTATGAAGGACTGGACCCCGGCGTGGTCATCGCCGCCGTGGAATCGCTCGGTCTGCTGTGCGATGGCAGGCTGCTGGCGCTCAACAGCTTCGAGAACCGCGTTTACCGCATCGGCCAGGAAACCGGACCAGCGCTGGTCGCCAAGTTTTATCGCCCCGGTCGCTGGACCAACGCCGCGATCGTCGAAGAGCACGAATTCAGCGCCGAGCTGGCACACAGCGGCCTGTCGGTGGTCGCACCGCTGACCATCGATGCGCGGACGCTGCACGAGCATGCCGGATTCCGATTCGCCGTGTTTCCGCTTCAGGGCGGGCGGGCGCCGGAGCTTGGCGTTCGGGAAAACCTGCGCCACCTCGGCCAGTGTCTGGGCCGCCTGCACGCGATCGGCGCGCGCAAACCGTTTGCCAACCGCCCCACCCTGTCGCTGGCCGAACAGGGCGATGCCGCTGTCGATTTCATCCTGGACGGGGAATGGCTGCCGCCCGAGCTGGAGGAGAATTTCGCCGTGCTCGCCGATAGCTTGCTCGACGCGGCCGAGCAGCGCTGGGCGCTGGCCGAGCCGGTCGCCAAGCTGCGACTGCACGGCGACTGCCATCCGGGCAATCTGCTGTGGCGCGACGATCAGGCGCATTTCGTTGACCTCGACGACTGCTGCAATGGCCCGGCCATGCAGGATCTGTGGATGCTGCTTTCCGGCACGCCTGCCGAGCAGCAACAGCAGCTCGAATGGCTGCTGGAAGGCTACCGCGTGTTCGCCGAATTCGATCCGATGCAGCGCCACCTCATCGAGCCGCTGCGCACATTGCGTCTGCTGCACTATCACGCCTGGATCGCCCGCCGCTGGCACGACCCGGCGTTTCCGGCCGCCTTCCCCTGGTTCGGCGACCCACGCCACTGGGAGGAAGTCATCGGGCAAATGCAGGAGCAGTTGTCGGCGCTCCAGGAAGGCGATTGATCGGCTCCAGGTACTGCACGCGTTTGCTGTACCAGCGACAATAGCGGTTTTTCGACAGGCCGCATTCCGTGAATCCAGCCATCGAGGTGTATTCGGCGCGTGCCGCACGCTTCGGGCTGATCGCCGCCTTCTTGTCGAGCTTCGGGCAAACCTTCTTCATTGGCCTGTTCGGCACTCCGATCCGCGCCGAGTTCGACCTCGATGAGCGCGCCTGGGGTCTGATCTACGGCGGGGCCACATTGGCCAGCGGCATGCTGATGTTCTGGCTTGGTGCCATCGCCGATCATCTGCCGGCGCGCCGAGCGATCACCCTGGCGCTATCCGTGCTGGCCGCAGCCGCGATGGCAATGGCCATGGCGCGCCATCCAGCGGCTCTGTTTCTGGCGCTGTTCGCACTGCGACTGGGGGGCCAGGGACTCACGGGGCACGTTGCCATCGTGGTCGCGGCCCGTCATGGCGGCAGCCGACGCGGGCGAGTGCTGGCGCTGGCGACCCTGGGCTTCATTCTGGGCGAAGCGCTGCTACCGCTGAGCTTTGCCGCGCTGCTTGGGCATGTCGAATGGCGCTGGCTCTGGGCAAGTGTGGCGGCATTCGTCTTGATCGTCATGCTGCCCGCGCTGCGCCGGCTTGCCGCCGAGCTTCCCGGCGATGCGGCACCGGTTGGGGCCGACCGCCAGGAAACGGCACCGGCGAGTCGGCTCGGGTTGTTCGTGTCGGGTCGATTCCTGGCCGTTTTGCCAATCGCACTCATTTCGCCCTTCGTCATCACAGCGGTATTTCTGCACCAGGGCACGCTGGCAACGCTGCGCGGATGGTTGGTCACCGAAGTCGCCGCAGCCATCGTGCTGTTCGCGGCCGCGCAAGCCGTCAGCACATGGATCAATGGACGCCTCGTCGACCGATTCGGCGCGTTGCGCTTGTTGGCCTGGTTCCCCTTGCCCGGCGCTCTGGCCATGATCGCGCTCGCCAGCATGAACGGGCTGGCAGCGCTCTGGTTGCTGTTCGCCGGCTTGGGCCTGAGCGCGGGTGGAAACAACGTGATCGTCAGCGCTGTCTGGGTGGAACTGTTCGGCCACCGTCGACTAGGCTTGATCCGCGGCGTGTATCTCGGCCTGATGGTACTTGCCACTGCCGTTGCGCCGGCCTTGCTGGGGCTGGCACTGGCAAATGCCGTACCGCTGGCCGGGATGGCCTTGGCGACTGCATGCTATGCCGCAATCGTGCCGTGGCTTTGCCGAATCTGGCTGCGCGCGGCCCTGCGGCAACGCGGCAGTTGAGCGCACCGCCGCTGTTGAGCGGGCCGCCTCACAGCGCCGCGCGAAGGCGTTGCACGGCCTGGATACTGCGCCGTGAAGTCCACCGGCATAGAATCACCTGCCCGCAACGCGTCCTGCCAGAAGCCGCCATGAACCTGCCCATGCCCACCCTCGTCCATCGTTCTGCACTGATTCTCGCGCTGGCGTTTCCAGTCGTATCCGTTGCCCAACTTGCCAAACCGCCGACCGGGCCGACCCTGTCGCAGGTACTGGCCGAATCGACTGCTGCCGACTGGCGCCAACCCGACCCACACAACACGCTGTATCTGAATCTGCCCGGCGGGCGCGTCGTCATCGAGCTGGCCCCGGACTTCGCTCCACAGCATGCCGACAATATCCGCAAGCTGGCGCATGAGGGCTACTTCAATGGCCTGGCCGTGCTGCGCTCGCAGGACAACTATGTCGTTCAGTGGGGCGATCCGGCGGCCGACGATCCGGCCCTGTCGCGGCCGTACGGCACCGCCAGGGCGTCGCTTCCCGCCGAATTCGACCGCCCGGCCGAAGGACTGGCGTTCACGCCGCTCGCCGATGGCGATGTCTACGCGCCGCAGGTCGGATTCAGCAATGGCTTTCCGGCGGCGCGCGACCCAGCTACCGGACGCGCCTGGCTGGCCCACTGCTATGGCGCGCTCGGTGTTTCGCGCGGCAATACCGCCGACAGCGGCAGTGGAGCCGGCCTGTATGTGGTGATCGGCCACGCGCCGCGCCATCTCGATCGCAATATCACTCTGGCCGGGCGTGTCCTTGCCGGCATCGAGCAACTTTCCACCCTGCCGCGCGGCACCGGCCCGCTGGGTTTCTACGCCGACCCGGCCCAACACGTCGAGATCAGCATGACCCTGGCCGCCGACCTGCCCGAAGCCGAGCGCGTCGCCCTGGAAGTATTTCGCACCGACACGCCAGCGTTCGGCCAGCTGATGGAAGCGCGCCGCAACCGTCGCGAAGACTGGTTTCTCGATCCGGTCGGTCGCGTCGAACTGTGCAATGTGCCGATACCGGTGCGCGAACGCACGCCCTGAGCGACGCATCCGGCCATGTCGCCAGATCGGAGGCCTCGGGCAATCCGGGCATAGCACTGCCAGCCGACGGCCGCGCGGACCGCGAATACGGTCGGCGGCCGATCGTGGGACAATGGCCAATGACAATCCCACTGGCGGCACCCCGTCCTGAACGGAGCGAACCCGCCGCCGCAGTCCTGTGCGAAACCTGCGAGGCCGTGTGCTGCCGGCTGACCGTGGTGTTGATGCCCGAGGACCGGCCACCGGCCTGGCTGACCGAACACGACGAGCGCGGCCTGCACATCATGGCCAAGGACGAAGACGGCCGATGCCGCGCAGTCGACCCGCGCAGCCTGTTGTGCACGATCTACGAGCGTCGACCGCAGGCCTGCCGGAAATTCGCCATGGGCGGCCCCTACTGCCGCTCGGAGCGCGAGGCCTGGTTCGGCGCCTCCGACAGGGCCATTCCCGTTACGCTGTGCTGAGCCAGTCGGGCGACGCCCCGGATTCCGGTCCGGGGCATCGCGATGACGGCTTGATAATCAGAAAGCGACCCACAGCCGGGTGAACCAGGCCGCGCCGTTCAGCCCGAACTGCACACTCTCGAAGATGTGGCCATTGTCGGTCTCATCCGGATTCTGCCGGCTCGGGAACTGGTCGAAGATATTGGCGCCGCCAGCAGTCAGCTTGACGTTATCGGTAAAGCTGTAGGTCAGGCTGACATCGGCCGACAGCCGCGCATCGTACTTCTGGTTCGGCTCCGGAGGACCGGAGAAGGTACCGAGCGTCTGCTCGCCGAAGTAGATGAAACGCCACAGGCCGTTCCACTTGCCCTGGCTGTAATCGAAGCTGAGCGTGCCCTTGGAACGCGGGCCGCCCTGCTCGATGAAGCGCCGCTCGCGATCTTCCAGCAACACGTCCTCGCGGCCGATCAGCGAGGCCGGGGCATTGATGCCGGTCACGTCGGTATCGTTGTAATTGAAAGCGAGGTAGGTGTTGAGCTGGCCTTGGCCAAGCGGGGTGTCGTGGGCCACGGTCAGGTCGAAGCCACGGGTGCGGGTGTCGATCGAATTGACGAAGAACTGCGCCTCGCCCACGCCCAGGCCTTCCAGAATGCCGCCGATATTCGGGTCGGTGGTGTCGAACCGGCCCGACAGGACGATGCGGTCGTCGATCTCGATCCGGTAGGCATCCAGGGTGATGGCCAGATTGTCCATCGGCTGCCAGGTGAATCCGACGCTGACGCTGGTCGAGGTTTCCTCTGCCAGGTCGGGAATGCCGGCCGCCACCGCCACCGGGCCGCCGTTTCGGGCCAGCAGGACATCGACCGGCTCGCCGCTCACGAAATCGGTGAACGTCGAGGAAAACAGGCGTTGCTGAAGCGATGGCGCGCGGAATCCGGTGCTGGCCGAGCCGCGCAGCATGAGCGTTTCGCTGGCGCGAAAGCCGAGCGACAGCTTGCCGTCGAGCGTGGAGCCGAAGTCGCTGAAGTCCTCGTAGCGTCCGGCCAAACCGACCAGCAGACGGTCGGTCAGATCGGCCTCCAGATCGAGGTAACCGGCCCAGCTGTGCCGGTCGGTGTCGGTCTCGTCGACCGGCTGGAAGCCCGGAAACCCCTGACTGCCGGCATTGCCGCCGCCCGGACCGTCGGCGTCGATGAACGAGCCCGGTTCGCCGGCGAAGATCGTGTAGTTCTCGTCGCGGAACTCGCCGCCGAAGGCCACGTTGAGGCCCTGGAAAACGCCATCGAAATACCGGCTGAAATCCAGGTTGGTGGTGCTCTGGCGGAAATCGAAACCGCCGGCGTCAAACGCGGTCGGGCTGATGCCGGCACCGCCGTTGATCAGGTCGAGGTTGGCGATCGAGGCGTTGAGCGTATTGTCGATCAGATATTCGAACCGGTTGAATCCGTAGGTGGTGGACAGGTCCGCGCGCCACTCGCCGATGTCCCAGCGCACACCTGCGGTACCTGAGCGGTCGTCGATATCGCCGTTGATGAACGGCACGAAGCCGTCCGGGAACATCGCGGCGGAGTTGCGCGAGGGAATGTCGTCGGAGCCGATGCCGCCGCGTGCGAAGGCCGCCGAGGAGCCGTCGCGGTCCTGGACTCCGAGGTTGAAATACGCCAGGGCGACATCGCCGACCGGGATCTCGCCGTTGGCGAAGAAGGTCAGGTTTTCCACCTTGCTGTCGCCGATGATGCGCATCGGGTTGATGTCGGTGGCACGGTTGGACCGGCCCCGATCCAGATATTCGGCAGTCAGCGCGATCACGCCACCATCGCCGACGCCGAACCCGCAGTAGCTTGAGCCGATGAAGTTTTCGCCATCGCCCCGGGTGTACTCGCCGTAGCCGGCGATCGCCTCGCAGCCGAGATTCTTCTTCAGCGCGACGTTCATGACACCGGCAATGGCGTCCGATCCATACTGAGCGGCGGCGCCATCGCGCAGCACTTCGACCCGGTCCACGGCCAGCATCGGAATGCTGTTGAAGTCGGTGCCGGTGTTGCCGCGATTGCGCGCCCCGAACAGATTGACCAGCGACACGCTATGCCGGCGCTTGCCGTTGAGCAGCACCAGGGTCTGGTCCGAGCCCAGGCCGCGCAACGCTGCCGAGTCGATCAGGTCGGCGCCGTCGGCGCCGGTCTGGCGCGTGGAATTGAATGAGGGCGAAATGAACTGCAGGGTCTGGGCCAGATCGAACTGCGCGCCCTGAGTGGCGGCCTTGTCCATCGGCAACACATCGACCGGGAGCATGGTCTGGGTTTCGCTGCCGCCGATCCGGCGCGAACCGATCACCTGCACCTGATCCAGCCGGGCAGCGTCGGTGCCGTCGTCGGGGGCGTCGTCCTGGGCCATGGCCGGCAGGGAGCAAACCAGTAAAGCAGCCGCGACCGCCCGGTACAGCCGGGCGCGGTGGAGCGCAGTGAGCACAACAGAATTTTCTCGCATGGTGATCGTTCCTGATCGCGTGTGTGGGTGTCGGGTCAATAGGTGCCCGAAGCACGGCGCAAAGCCCCTTGTCCGCCGTACCGGACTGCCAGACTTTACGCTTTTTTTAACGTTCTGGCGTTGCCGTGTCGATGGCGGTCAGCCGGACCTTTCGGCCTGTCTGCCCCAGGCGCGATCCCAACCCATCAGTCGGGTGAGCCCGACCAGTCCGAAGTAGATGGCGAGCGCGACGACGGCGGTTTGCGGCTGACTTACCCACAGCCCGCTCTGACCCTCCATGCCGTACTGCGCACCGTTTCCGGTGATCCCCAGGCGCGGCACCGGCAGCACGGTGGTGAGACCTACCGCAAGGAGGTAGTACATCGTCGAGGCGGCCCACATGCCGCGCTGTGCCTGGCTGGCAACCGGTCGGCCGACGGTTCCGACCAGAAGCGGCCACGCCTTGGCCAACAGCAACCAGGCCGCCCCCAGGAAAACCAATGGCTCGGCGAAACTCCACGCGAACGAAGCCACGAAAACCAGGTACATGCCGAGCAATCCGATCGCCGCGCGGCGTCCCAAAGGCGCAGACCCGGGCGAATCACCGGCGACGCCGAAGAAGCCGCTGGCGTGGATCAGGACGAACTCGACCAGCATGATCAGCACCGCATAGCCGACCAGCGCAGTTCGCCACTGGCCGGGGTCGAACCAGACCCACAGCGCGATCCCGGATGTCGCAAGATCGGGCAGCGCTGAAACCGTACGGTTCAACCAGGACGCTTCGCCGCCCTGGCTGTCGTTCGGAGTGGACCTGTGCTCGGACATCGGCGCAGTTTACCGGCGGCTGCGGCGTCCGGACACCCGCAACTGCGGTCTGCCGACTTCACTGGGCGATGCGCAGCGAATCGCCCATCGCATTCCCAGTGGCGTTACTATTGCGGTTCGGTCAAAACAGGCAACCGGCATGGCGACTGGCAACGATCCGGATGGCAACCGACTCCCCGTCAAACTCGACTCCACGTCGAACGGCGAGTTCTCGCCGGTCCCGCTGGCGCCATACCACGACCTGGCCAATCGACTGGCACGCGCCACCAGCCAAGACGGGGCGCGCCGACTGGGTGTTTCGCGCCGGAAGTTCATGCTGACCAGCTGCGCTGCCGCAACCACGCTGCTGGCGATGAACGCGGCCTATGCGGCGGTCGGAAAAACCGGCGGCTACTATCATCTCGCGCTCGAAAGCGCGCTCGACCGGGAGGCTGCCGACGCGGCGCTGACCGGCAACGAGTTTGTTTTCGATGTCCAGGGACATTTCGTCAATCCCACCGGCGAATGGCTCAAGACCGTGCCGGACGGCGCCAGCCCGCTGTCGTTCACCCGATCCGACGACCGCTGTGCGGCCGCTGCCCTGCCCGGCCCGCTGGATCATCTCCAGTGTCTCGGGCCGGACGCCTTCATCCGCGACATCTTTCTCGACTCCGATACCTCCCTGGTCGTGCTGTCGTTCGTGCCGTCCACGCTGGCCGGCGAACCGCTCAAGATCGAGGAGGCCGCCGCCACTGCGGGCATCGTCGAAAAACTGGAGGGCACCCACCGTCTGTATCTGCATGGCCGGGTGAATCCGAACCAGCCCGGCGACCTGGAGCGCATGGACTGGCTGGCCGAGAACTTCCGGATCGCGGCCTGGAAGACCTACACCCAGTGGGGCCCGGACGGTCAGCCGGGCTTCTATCTCGATGACGACGCAGGCCTTGCGATGATCGAAAAGGCCCGCGCGCTGGGCATCCGCAACATCGCCATTCACAAGGGTCTGCCGTTCGGGCCACGCAGCTATGAGCACAGCACCTGCGTGGATGTCGGCCGGGTTGCCCGGCGCTATCCGGATGTCAATTTCCTGATCTACCACTCGGGGTTCGTGACCGAAAAACCCGAGGGCCCCTACGACGAGAACCGCGGCGACGGCATCGACGCCCTGGTCAGCTCGGTTCGCAAGGCCGGGCTGTCGGGCCAGCACAACGTGTACGCCGAACTGGGTTCGACCTGGCGCTTTCTGATGCGCGACCCGGACTCGGCCGCACATGCGCTGGGCAAGCTGCTGAAATACGTCGGCGAGGACAATATTCTCTGGGGCACCGATTCGATCTGGTACGGCAGCCCGCAGGATCAGATTCAGGCGTTTCGCACATTCCAGATCAGCCCCGAATTCCGCGAACGCTTCGGCTACCCGGAAATCACCCCGGCGATCCGCGCCAAGGTGTTCGGCCTCAATGCACTGCGCATCTACCCGGTGGCCCCAGATATCCTGGCCCGGCACCTCAAGAGCGATCGAGTGGCCGCTCTGCGGGAAAACTACCGCGACCGCCCCGACCCGCACTTCGCCACCTTCGGGCCGAAGACACGTCGACAGTTCTTGAATTTGCAGGCCCGAGGCGGCTGAACACTTTCCCAATTCAGTCCCGGCGTGCACAATCCGGCGCGGGGATCTTCAGACTGCCGGTCTGCCAGAATGTACTGCGCCGGTTCGATTGGCCGATGCAGGCGACACGCCGGGCCGGGGCGTTCATCGCGTCAACCAAATCCACGCGACCAGAATCAGGGATGGCATCCATGTCGAAGCTTTTGGCTGTGATGAAGCGACTCGGCAAGGATGTCGATCTCGAAACGGCTTGCAAACAGGATCGCGAAGGCATGACCAGACAAGTCGGCTGCAATCACAAGGGAGTCGCGTCGCTGCTGAACGTGGACTGTGCACGGATTGGCCAGTTGACCGGCCTCAAGAATGGCCAGTTCGCTACCCGTCTGTCCACCAAAGCCAACCACCACTGACCGGCACGATCGAAAATGACCGGCATGGCCGCTCGCGCATCGCTATTCACCTGGCTGGCTCTGGTCGGTGTTTTGGCGTGGCCCCTGTCGTGCCTTTCTGCCCCCGATTTCGAATCGTCCCTGCCGCGATTGGCAGACAGCGAAGCGGCGATCGCGGAAATCGAGCGCACGGCGTTCACCCGCCACTGGCGCGAATCCGAGGCGGCCATCGACGCCCTGTTGGCAACCAACCCCAACCTGCGCGCGGACCAGCGTTTGCGTATCGCCTATGTGCAGACCCGCAATGTCGCATTGTCTGGCGACTCGCGCAGCGCGCTCGAGCAGTTGGCTACCCTGCTTCAGGAAGAGCTTCCGGACGATCTGCGCCGCAAGGTGTTGACCACCGGCATCAGCCTTGCCGCCAATCTGGGCGACTGGGCGCAGGCTTTTCTGTGGCTCAACGAGGGCATGACGCTGGTCGATCGCAACGACCCGGCCTCCATCGACCTGTTGAGCACTGCCGGCTACCTGTACACGATGGCCGGAGAGCCGCAGCGTGGCGTCGAGATCAGTCAGTCGGCAATCGATCTGATCTACGGCAGGGAGGATGCCACTCCGGCCGCCCTGTGCCGCGCGTTGTCCGATCTGAGCCTGTCGCTGGAGCGGGACGGGCAGATTCAGGCGGCAATCGCGAGCCGGGGCAGACACGAGCAAACATGCCGCGCGGCGGACGATGCCGTTTTTCTCGGCAACGCGGTTCTGGGGCAGGCCAGCCTGCTGCTGCACCTTGGCCAGCAGGAAGAGGCCCTGCGTCTGGGTCGGGAGGCGCATCGTTTGGCCGAAGCGGCGGGTTATGAGCTGGGGAAGTGGAACGCCAATCTGAAGATCGCGCGAGCCCTTGTCGGCATCGACAGCCGGTCCGTCGAGGCTTTGAATCTGCTTCTGGAAACGCTGAGCGCGTCCGGCGATCAGGTCTCTGCGGAATGGAAAGCCGAGGGTCACGAATTACTGGGTGATGCCCTGCGCCAGCGCGACGAGCACGCCCAGGCGAACGACCACTACCGCACAGCGCTTGCGGCCCGCAGCGAAGCCGAACGCGAAGCCCGCGACCGGCGACTCGGATTCCAGCGGAGCGAGTTCGAGCTGGCGCTGATGGATGAACGCATCCAACGCCTGGAGGCCGAAAAGGAAGTCGCCAGCCTGGCCCTGGCCGCCAACCAGCGCTGGCGCTGGATGCTGGCGGTCGGCGCCTTGGGGATGCTGGTCATTGCGCTGCTGCTCGCCGGGCTGTTGCGTCGCTCGATCCGTGAGCGGCGGCGCTATCGCTGGTTGTCCGAGCACGATGGCTTGACCCGACTACTCAACTATCGGCGATTGCGCCAATTGGGCCAGGACGCCTTCGATCGGTTCGCCCTCACCGGCCAGCCGTTGACCGCAGTGGTTGCCGACATCGACTTCTTCAAGCAGGTGAATGATCGTCACGGCCACGCGGCCGGCGACGCAGTCCTTCAAGCATTGGGCGGCTGGATCACCGATGTGATTGGCGAGCGGGGAATCGCTGGCCGGAGCGGCGGCGAGGAGTTCACCTTTCTGCTCGACGATGATCTGGACCGGGCTATTGCCCTGATCGAAGCGCTCAGGGTCCGCATCGCGCCGGTGGCGGTGTTCGAAAAGTGGGTGGACGTGACGCTCAGCTTCGGGGTTGCGCGGGCCGACGACAAGACCCTGGATCTTGAGCAGTTGCTGTGCGATGCCGACGGCGCGCTTTACGACGCCAAGTCGAGGGGGCGCAATTGCGTGGTAGTCGCCGGCCGGACGCCTGCCGAAAGTCGACCGGCGCAGCGAGCAGGCCCGGGCAGTCTGGTCGTGGTCGGCTGCGGCATTCAGTTTTTCCGCCACGCCAGCGAACGCACGATCTCGGAAATCCAGCGAGCCGACACGATATTCAGTCTGGCCGACAGCTTTTCCACCCGATGCATCCGCGACATCCGATCCGACACGTTCGACCTCATCCGACACTACGCCAACGGCAAAGACCGCCGGGAAACCTATCGTGAAATGGAAGCCGAGATCATGGCAGCGGTTCGGGCAGGCAAGCAGGTTTGTGCGGTGTTTTATGGCCATCCCGGCGTATTCGCCGATGTGCCGCACCGGATCATGCGGCTCACCCGCGAAGCGGGCCTGGAGGCGCGGATGGAACCCGGAATCTCGGCCGAGGCCTGTCTGTTCGCCGACATCGGCATCGACCCCGGGAGAAACGGCCTGCAATCGATGGAATCGACCTGGTTTCTCATCAACGATGTCGCGCTGGAGCCGGCCAGTCTGGTGCTGCTGTGGCAGGTGGCGTTGACCGGAGATACGGAATGCCAACGTTTCCATGCCGAACCGCGCGACATCAAAATGCTGGTCGAAAAGCTTCTGCGCTGGTACCCGGCCGATCATCAGGTGATCCTCTACGAGGCCGCGCTCATGCCCCTGGAAGCATGCCGCGTCGACCGTCTGCGGCTCGTCGAGCTGCCCCAGGCCGTACTCGAGGAGCACACCACGCTGGTGATTCCGCCGGTCTGCGCAGCGCCAGAAAGCACGGGCCGATTCGCGACTGCGGCGGACGACCCACCAGCCGATGTGAGCGCGGTAGCGAACGCAACGGACTAGCAGCTTGTCGGGCTTTGGTCGCCAGGCTGCTGGCCTGTCGGAAAGACGGCCCGATAGTTCTCCGAATCGAATCGCCGGGTGCGATGACGATACAGGAAGGTGAAGTCCGGCCAGAGCGTGGTATTCAGACCGGATGCCGTCCGATACCAGCTCGAACACCCCCCGGTATTCCAGACTGAAGCGGCGAGACGCTTCTGTACCCAGTGGTTGTAGCGAAGCTGGATCTGCGGATCGACATCGAGGCTGATGCCCGGCCGCTCCGCCAAGGCGGCCACCGCGTCGCCCACGTAGCGAGTCTGCGCCTCGATCATGTAGACCATCGAGTTGTGTCCGAGCGCGGTGTTCGGCCCGGTCATGACAAACAGGCCCGGAAAACCCGACACGGTGGTGCCCAGATACGCGCTGGCGCTCGCGCCACCGCCCCAGACTGCATTCAGTTCCCGCCCCTGACAGCCGTAGATCGGAAACGGCGCACCCGCCTCGGCGGCATGGAATCCGGTCGCGAGCACCAGCGCATCGCAGGCATGGCGCCGGCCGTCGGCGGTCACCACGGCATCGCGCTCGATGATCGCGATTGCGTCGGTCTCCAGATGGACATTTTCGCGGACGAGTGCCGGGTAATAGTCATTCGACAGCAGCACCCGCTTGCAGCCGATGGTGTAGTCCGGCGCCAGCCTCGCGCGCAGGCCGGGCTCTCGCACCTGGTAGCGGCGGAAGGCATTGGCGAACGGCTGTATCAGTCGCAGCAGGCCTGGCCATCGGGTGAAGCCGATCGCCCAGACTTCGTGCTGGAGGTAGAGCCGCCAGCGATCCAGTCGCTGTAGCGCGGGCCAACGCCGAAGCGCCGCCCTGTGCCGCACCGACACCCTGAAATCCGGCTTGGGAACGATCCACGGCGGCGTACGCTGGAATACCGTCAGCTGCGCGGCCAGCGGCGCCAGTTCCGGCACGATCTGAATCGCGCTGGCGCCGGTACCGATCAGGCCGATGCGCTTGCCGTCCAGCGCGACTTCGGTCGGCCAGCGCGCGGTGTGGAACAGCGTACCGGCGAAGTCGCCGATGCCTGGAATTTCCGGCAGCTTGGGCCGGCTCAGGCCGCCGGTCGCCAGCACCAGTGCGCGCGCCGTGATCGGGTCTGCGCTGCCAGCCACCGTCACCCGCCAGAGGTTGTCGGACTCATCGAAGCGCGCCGAATGGACCTCTTGCCCGAACGACAGCGCGTCGCGCACGCCGAAGTCATCGACGCAGCGCTCCAGATAGGCCTGAATCTCGGCCTGCCGTGGATAACTGCGCGACCAGTCGGGATTGGGCGCAAACGAGTAACAGTACAGATTCGACGGCACATCGCAGGCGGCGCCCGGATAGTGGTTATCGCGCCAGGTGCCGCCCAGCCGATCGGCCTGCTCCAGCACCCGAAAGCGGCGACCGGCCTTGCGCAGGGCGATGGCGACGCACAGCCCGGAAAACCCGGCACCGACGATCAGCGCATCCAGCGGCGGCTCAGCCGGCATCGTCGGGCTGCAACATGGGCAGGTCGAGTCCGTTTTCCCGCGCGCAGTCGATGGCGATCCGGTAGCCGGCATCGGCATGGCGCATGACGCCGGTCGCCGGATCGTTCCACAGCACCCGGGCAATGCGCCGGTCGGCGGCCGCGCTGCCGTCGCAGACGATCACCACACCGGCATGCTGCGAGTAACCCATGCCCACGCCGCCGCCGTGATGCAGGCTGACCCAGGTTGCGCCGCCGGCGGTATTGAGCAACGCATTGAGAATCGGCCAGTCGGAAACCGCATCTGAACCGTCCGCCATGGCCTCGGTTTCCCGATTGGGGCTGGCGACCGAGCCGGAGTCGAGATGATCGCGGCCGATCACCACGGGTGCCTTCAGCTCGCCGTTGCGCACCATTTCATTGAACGCTAGGCCGAGTCGATGACGCTCGCCGAGGCCGACCCAGCAGATCCGCGCCGGCAGCCCCTGAAATGCGATCCGCTCGCGCGCCATGTCCAGCCAGCGATGCAGGTGGGTATCGTCGGGCAGCAGCTCGCGTACCTTGGCGTCGGTCTTGTGAATGTCTTCCGGGTCGCCCGACAGCGCCACCCAGCGAAACGGCCCGATACCCCGGCAAAACAGCGGTCGCACGTAAGCCGGCACAAAGCCGGGGAAAGCGAAGGCATTCGCGCAGCCGTCCTCCAGCGCCATCTGACGGATGTTGTTGCCGTAGTCGAACACCGGGATGCCCATGCCCTGAAAATCCAGCATCGCCTCGACATGGCTGCGCATCGAATGCATGGCGGCGGTCACCACCGCTTGCGGGTCGCTGACCTGCCGGTCGAGCCACTGCTCAACGGTCCAGCCGGCCGGCAGGTAACCGTGCAGCGGATCGTGCGCCGAGGTCTGGTCGGTGACCGCGTCTGGACGCACGCCGCGGCGGACCAGTTCGGGCAGGATTTCGGCGGCGTTGCCCAGCAGGCCGATCGAGCGCGCCTGACCGCTGCCGGTGTAGCGCGCAATCCGGGCCAGCGCGTCGTCGATGCCGTCGGCCTGCTCGTCGAGATACCGGGTCCTGAGGCGCATGTCGATGCTGCTTTGACGGCACTCTATCGCCAGCATGCACGCCCCGGCCATCACTGCGGCCAGCGGCTGCGCACCGCCCATGCCGCCCAAGCCTGCGGTCAGTATCCACTTGCCCGACAGATCGCCACCGTAATGCTGCCGACCCATCTCCACGAAGGTTTCGTAGGTGCCCTGTACGATGCCCTGACTGCCGATATAGATCCACGAGCCGGCGGTCATCTGGCCGTACATCATCAGGCCCTGCCGATCGAGCGCGTTGAAGTGCTCCCAGGTGGCCCAGTGCGGCACCAGGTTGGAATTGGCGATCAACACCCGAGGCGCATCGGCATGGGTGGCAAACACGCCGACCGGCTTGCCCGACTGGATCAGCAGGGTCTGCTCGTCGCCCAAGGTGCGCAAGGCCGCCAGAATGGCGTCATAACAGGCCCAGTCGCGGGCCGCGCGGCCAATGCCGCCATAGACCACCAGCTCGGCCGGATTTTCCGCCACTTCCGGATCGAGGTTGTTCTGGATCATCCGGTAAGCGGCTTCGGTCAGCCAGCTCCGGCAGCTCAGCTCGCTGCCGCGCGGAGCGCGAATGCGCCGCGCCGGATCATTGCGTGCCCACGGGCCGATGGTCATAAGCGGGTCTCGTATCAGATGGTGGAATTATAGGCTGTCAGCCTCGGCCTACCGCCCGCCAGTCAGCGGCGAAGCTCAGCACACGCAACGCTGAAAGAGTTCTCACGCGCTGTTGGCCGAGCAACGCCACAGCGCAACCAGGCCCGAACATCCATGTCCGAAAACGGCGAGTCGGCGGCTGTGCGGGGTGCTAGCCTTTCGCCATGACCTTTGCTGCCGCCACCGCCCTGCCTGCTCCGGATGTCTGCGAACAGGCGCGTCTCAGCCGGGACGCGCGGTTCGACGGTCTGTTTTTTACCGCCGTACTGAGCACGGGTATCTACTGCCGACCGGTCTGCCCGGCGCCTGCGCCGCTGAAACGGAATGTCCGCTACTACCCGAGCGCGGCGGCAGCGACTGCCGCTGGCTTTCGCCCGTGTCTGCGCTGCCGGCCTGAACTGGCACCCGGCGCGATGGCGCATCGGCTGGGCGAGGCGCTGATCGATCGGGCGCTGGCGATGATCGCCGAAGGCGCGCTGACCGAGAGCTCGGTGGCCGATCTGGCTGCAAAGCTTGGCGTCGGCACGCGTCATTTGCATCGGCTGTTCGTCGAGAAGACCGGCGTCGGACCCAAGGCCGTGCACGATACCCATCGCCTGCTTTTGGCCCGGCAACTGCTCAATGAAACCGAACTGCCGGTGACGGCCGTCGCCGAAGCATCCGGGTTCGCCAGCCTGCGTCGCTTCAATGCGGCGTTTCGCGCAGCCTGTGCCATGGCGCCACGTCAGGTACGACGGCAGCGCGCCACAATCGACGAGGGCGGGCTCAACCTGCGGTTGGCTTTTCGTCCACCGTTCGACTGGGAGGCGGTGATCGAGTTTCTCGCCCGCAGGTCGTTACCCGGCATCGACCGGATTCGGCAAGGCAGCTACCAACGTGTTGCAGGCACTCCGGCTGCACCGGTCTGGCTGCGCGTCTCGCCGGTCGCGGGACGCGGCGAACTGCGCCTTGAACTGCACGGGGCCGATCCGCGCGCGCTGCCCGGGCTGGTGGGTCGGGTACGGCGCGTGTTCGACCTGGACGCCGATCCTGCCGCCATCGCCGACACGCTGGCGCAGGCCCCTGAATTGGCGGCCGGCCTGCGCCGCCGGCCCGGTCTGCGCGTGCCCGGCGGCTGGGATGGGTTCGAGACGGCGGTTCGCGCGGTATTGGGCCAGCAGGTCAGCGTGGCCGGTGCGCGCACCCTGGCTGGTCGCCTCGTCGCCGAATACGGCATCCCCTGCGGCCCGACGCCAGCCGGCTTCGACGAACTGGACCGATTGTTTCCGACCCCCGAGCGCCTGTGCGATGCGCCGTTGGAGCGAATCGGTCTGCCCCGCAGCCGCGCCGGCACATTGCGCGCCCTGGCCGCGGCCGTCGCGCACGGCGAGATCGATTTTTCGGCCGGTCAGCGGCTGGATGACTTCGTTGGCCAGCTGACCGCCCTGCCCGGCATCGGGCCGTGGACCGCGCACTACGTCGCGCTGCGGGCGCTCGGCCACCCTGACGCCTTTCCGGCCAGCGATCTGGTGCTGCGTCAGGTCCTCGGCAACGGGACGCCGGTCAGCGCCCGCGAGGCCGAACGCCGCGCCGAGGCCTGGCGGCCCTGGCGCGGCTACGCCACCGTGCACCTGTGGCAACTGTCCAGCACGCAGCGTGCAGCCAACCCGGAGGAACCCAAATAATGCGCTACGACACCCTGACCACGACCATCGGCACCCTGACCCTGGCCGCCAGCGACCAGGGTTTGCGGCACATTCTGTTCGAGCACGCCGACGCGCCGGCGCCAGCCGTCCATCCGCTGGCGGTGGCCGGTGGCTGGCGGCGCGACCTCGGCGCACTGGCCGAGGCCAGCGCCCAGCTGCGCGCCTATTTCGCGGGCGAGCTCAGGCAGTTCACGCTACGCCTCGATCCGCTCGGCACGCCGTTTCAGCGAAGCGTATGGCAGGCGCTGAGCGAGATTGGATTTGGCAACACACGCAGCTATTCGGATATCGCCCAGGCCATAGGCAACGCCCGCGCGGTGCGCGCCGTGGGTGCCGCCAACGGCCGAAATCCGCTGCCGATCGTGGTGCCCTGTCATCGGGTGATCGGCCGCGACGGCAGCCTCACCGGCTACGCTGGCGGACTGCCCATAAAGCGCTGGCTGCTGGCCCACGAGGAAACACACGTGACCTGATCACTGCCGAGGCAGCTACCGTCATCGTGGCTGTGGCAGACTCGACCGGATGAACAGGTCCCGATCCCGCCACCGCCAACGCGGCTTTTTTCGACGCTACGACATCCTCACCGCGCTGCTGGTTCCGCTGTTGTTGGCGGCCTGCGCCGCCCGTCCGCCGGCCGCTCAGCCTGCGCCCACCGACCAACCGGTCCCGGTGATACTGATCTCGCTTGATGGCTTTCATCCGGATTATCTCGAGCGCGGTCTCACGCCCAGCCTCCAGCGCCTGGCCGATGGGGGCGTCCGCGCCGAATGGATGAACCCGAGCTACCCGTCGCTGACCTTCCCGAACCACTACACGCTGGTGACCGGCCTCAGGCCGGACCGCCACGGCATAGTCCACAACACCATGCGCGATCAATCGCTCGGCGACTTCGCCCTGCATCGACGCGAAGCGGTCGAGGACGGCCGATGGTGGGGCGGCGAGCCGATCTGGGTCACCGCCAAACGGCAGGGGCTGCGCACGTCGACCCTGTTCTGGCCCGGCTCGGAAGCGGAAATCGGCGGTCTGCGGCCCGATGATTGGCGGGTGTTTTCCAAGGACCTGCCGCCGGAGCAACGGGTCGATACCGTGCTCGGCTGGCTCGACCGCGCACCGGACCAGCGCCCGCACTTCATCACTCTGTATTTCGAACATGTCGATACCGCCAGTCACGACTTCGGAATCGACTCGCCGCAAGCCAATGCCGCCATCGCCACCGTCGAACGCGCCCTGGCGCGGTTGCTCGACGGATTGAGCGCACGCGGCCTCGCCGACGCGGTTCATCTGATCGTGGTCTCCGACCACGGCATGGCCGCAACTTCGGCCGAGCGCGTGGCGACCCTGGACGACTGGCTGGATCCGGCGACCGTCGAAGTCCGCACCCTGGGCGAGGTCGTCGGGATCGAGCCGCTGCCGGGCCGGGAGGCTGAGGTGAATCGCGCCCTGCTTGGCCGGCACGACCGATTCGAATGCTGGCCGAAGGCAGAACTCCCCGAACGCTGGCACTACGGCCGCAACGCGCGGATTCCCGCCATCGTCTGCCAGGCCGACGTCGGCTGGAAGATCGTCACCCGCGAGCAGTTGGCGCGCTGGCAGGGCAAGGTCAAACCCGGCGCCCACGGATTCGACCCCGGCCATCCCACGATGCGCGCCCTGTTCATCGCCAACGGACCGATGATCGCGCCCGGCACGGTGGTTCCGGCCTTCGACAACGTCCACGTCTATCCGCTGCTGGCCCGCCTGTTGGCCATCGATGTGAGTCCGAGCGACGGCGATGCCTCGGTGCTGGCACCTGGACTGAGGCACTGAGAGTTCGCTGCACTCTTTCCAGCCTGACGCGGGAAGCGTGCAGGGATTCTGCCGGCCGAGGCAAATTTTGGAACGCGTGAGAACATGTTTTCGCCGGTGCGAAGCCCCATCGCGGGCACCGGGAGTAGGACGCAGGCAAAGGGTTGGGGCACACAGTCGATTCAGACGCTCGGTCGGCCAAAGACCGACGCAATGCCAGACTTCCACCGGCTCCAGGACGGGCCGATCGCTGCATTCCCGTGGGGCATCAGGGAATCGTCGAAGACTCCGCTGCTGCGGCTTCACGCGACGCCGTCCAACGCCAGCGGGCACCCTGAACACTGGTGCCGACACCTGCCATGGTCCCGTCGGAAGCGATCGTACCCAGCAAGGTCGCGAAGCCGTCATTGAACGACAGGCCGACGCGCTCACCGGATCGATACCAGTAGTTTCGTCCGACCGAACGCTGCACCGCCGGCTGGCTCAGGCGTCCGTCTCCCGACAGGTGGACGGCTTGGGTGCCGGCGATGCCCGCCGTTCCTAATTGCCACTCGCCCGCCAACTCAGCCATGGCGGCGACGTTCGAGGTCTCTTGCAGCTGCGCCAATGCAATGATTTCAGCGTAATCCAAACCATGGAGCCTTGTCCGCACCTCGGTATCAGCGCGGGTGGTCGCCTCGGCCGGGGCGGCTGGATCGCTCGCGACTGCAGCGACGTCGAGACGGATCTTCAGCAGCGCCATGGTCAACTGAGCCTGCTGAGGCTCGGTCAATTCGTTGCGCATCTGGGTCAAACCGTCTTCGAACCCATTAGCGGTTCGCGCGTCGATGCGGACCGTAAGCTCGGCTGAGCCCACGCAGGGAGAAACGACCATGGCGGCCGGCGCAAGGGCGAGAAAGAAAACCATCGAAGAAATAGTGTTCCGCATAAGCTTCGCGCACGCCAAGTCAAGATTGGACATCAATCGGTTCCCCGAAACGGTCGGCAGCGACATTTTGAAACCACCAGAGCCGCAGGGAAAGGCTGCCGAAGTATAGCTGCATAACCCGAGGTCACCCCGCACTTCCGGGGGCATCATTGAGCGGCGAACAGTCTGCCTACGGCCGCCCGGTAGCGGGTGAACAGCCGATCATGGTCGCGGTGTCGGCCATCGGCCACCACCCGCTGGCCGCCGACCCACACTTCGCGCACCGCCGGCCGGTTGCCGGAAAACAACCAGGCGTCGAGCACGCTGTCGCCGGTGTGGCCCAGCAGCGCCGGCGCCTGCGGATCGAGCACGATGAAGTCCGCCCGGTGTCCGACCGCGAAGCGACCACGCAACGAGCCGCAGGGCGCGCTGGCGGAATCGAGCACCGCTGCGATCAGGCTTTCGCCTACCGAGGGGTAGGCCGCGGTGGCGGACAGGTTGCGACGCCGGTACATCAGCCGCTGGCCGTACTCCAGCCAACGCAGCTCCTCCACCGGCGACACCGAGACGTGACTGTCCGAGCCGATACCCCACTGCCCGCCGACTTCGGAGAACTCGCGCATCGAAAACAATCCGTCGCCCAGATTCGCTTCGGTGGTCGGACACAGGGCCACCGTGGCGCCAGCGGAGGCAACGCCAGCGATTTCGCTGGCATCCATGTGGGTGGCATGAACCAGTGTCCAGTGCCGGTCCACCGGCATTCGGTCGAGCAGCCACTGCACCGGTCGTGCGCCGGTGGCAGCGAGGCTGTCGTGCACTTCACCGAGCTGTTCGGCAATGTGGATGTGCACGGGCAGCGTGCTGCCGGCCAGCGCCATCAGGACCGCCGACATCGCCGCTTCGGACACCGCGCGCAGGCTGTGGAATGCCAGGCCAAGGCGGAACGACGGGTCGGCCTGGCTCGAAAGCCGCTCCAGCAGCGCGAGAAACCCGTCGATATCGTGGCCAAAGCGACGCTGCCGGACATCCAGTTCCCGGCCATCGAAACCGCCACGCTGGTACAGCACGGGTAAAAGCGTCAACGCGATACCGCTGTCGCGGGCAGCCTCGATGAGGGCGAGCGACATCTCCGCCGGATCGGCATAGGGTTGGCCGTCGCGGTCGTGGTGCAGATAGTGGAACTCGCAAACCGAGGTGTAGCCGGCTTCCAGCATTTCCGCGTACAGCCAGGCGGCGACATCGCGCAAAGTGTCCGGACCGAAGCTTGTCGAAACGCGGTACATGGTCTCGCGCCAGGTCCAGAAGCTGTCGCGGGCGTGACTCTGGCGCTCGGTCCGGCCCGCCATCGCCCGCTGGAAGGCATGCGAGTGCAGGTTGCTCAGTCCCGGCAGCAGCCAGCCGGAAACCCGGTGGCCACCGGCGAGCGGCCCCTCGGCGTCGGGCATCACCGCCAACCAGCAGCCGTCCGCGCCCGGTTTCAGCCGAACATCGCGCTTGAAGCCGCCATCAAGCCACGCCTGCTCGGCAATCACCGTCGGTGCAGCAACGGCGAACCCGGGCAATTGGGGAGACATGGGATCGGACATGACCCGATTGTGCGTCAGCGGCGACGGCTTTGCGACTCAGCACATGCGAAAATGACTCGACACGCGCCCCGCGAGCAAATGGATTCGACACATGCAGGCACTCGAAGGCATCAAGGTTCTGGAACTCTCGCGGGTGCTGGCAGGCCCCTGGTGCGGCATGATGCTGGCCGACCTGGGCGCCGATGTCATCAAGCTGGAGCCGCCGGAAGGCGACGACACCCGAGGCCTCGGGCCGCCGTTCCGTGACGGCCTGTCGGCCTACTTCGCCTGCTGCAACCGAAACAAGCGCTCGCTGGCCATCGATCTGCTCAATCCGGCATCGCGCCCACTGGTTGAAGCCTTGGTGAAGCAGGCGGATGTGCTGATCGAAAACTACCGCACCGGCACTGCGGAGAAACTGGGCGTGGGCTACGAGCAGCTGCGGGCCATCAACCCGCGTCTGATCTACTGTTCGATCTCGGGCTACGGTCGGGTCGGGATCGCCGCGAAGCGGCCGGGCTACGACTTCGCAGTGCAGGCCGAGACCGGCCTGATGTCGATCACCGGCGCGCCGGAAGGCGAGCCGCAAAAAGTCGGGGTTGCGGTGGCCGATCTGGCGACCGGACAGAACGCCGCCATCGCCATCCTGGCGGCGCTGCTGGCCCGCGGCCCGGATGGGCCGGGACAGCGGGTCGCGGTCAGCCTGTTCGACTCGCAGCTCGCCGGCCTGTCGAACATCGCCAGCGCCTGTCTGTTTTCCGGCGAACCGGCGGGGCGCTACGGCAATGCGCACGCCAGTATCGTGCCCTACCAGAATTTCCGCGCCAGCGATGGGGAGTTCGTACTCACCATTGCCAGCGAGAGGCTCTGGAGCGCGCTGTGCAACCTGATGGGCAAGCCCGAATGGGTGGTCGAGCCGCGCTGCAGCGACAACGCGGCGCGGGTAGTCAATCGGGACTGGTTGATTCCCGAAATGCAGGCGATTTTTGCGACCGACACGGTCACTGGCTGGCTGGCGCGAATGGCGGCCGCCGGCATCCCCGCCGCCGCCATCAATACCGTCCAGGACGCGCTGGACAATCCGATCACCCAATCGCGCGGCCTGGTCATCGACCTCGAGGGTGTGCCGATGATCGCCAGCCCGCTGCGTCTGTCGCAAACGCCAGTCCGCTACACGCTGCCGCCGCCGGCCCTTGGCCAGCACAGCGACGAGATTGTCCGAGCCGCCGGGCTGGACCCGGATGCGCTGCGCGCGGCCGGAGCCATCATCGGCTGACCGGCCGAATCATCGCCAGCACCGCCCGAGGCTTGCCGATCACGGCGAGTCGTCTGGCGGCGACCAGCTCCCGGACCAGTCATCGGCGCGGGTCAATGGCAGCCACACCCTGACCCGAAGACCACCCAGCGCCGGGCTTTCGTCCAGCGCGATCCGCGCCCCGAGCACATCCACCAGCCGACGCACGATCGACAGGCCCAGGCCGCTGCCATCGCGCTCGGTGCCCAGCTCACGATGAAATCGCTCGAAGACCCGCTCGCGGGCTTCAGGAGGGATTCCCGGCCCGGAGTCCTCGATGGTCAGCAAGGCCTGATCGCCATTCTCGGCGGCCAGACTGAGCCGCACGATGCCGCCGTCAGGCGTGTAGCGCAACGCGTTGTCGAGCAGGTTGCGCACCAGCAATTCCACGCTGGTGGCATCGGCAAGCACCGACAGCTCTTCGTCGGAAAACCGCACCTCAAGCGAGAAACCGGCAGCGAGCCTGGTGATTGCTGGCTCATCGAGCACCATCTCCACGCACGGCCGCAAGGCCAGCACTGCGCGATGCGGCACCGATTCGCCGGGCTCCAGACGGCTCAGCAGCAGCATCTGCTCGATCAGACGGGACAGCCGCTGCAGGGCCAGCTCCAGGCTTTCGATGGCGTGCTGTCGTTCAACGGCATCATCGGCGAAGCGCAGGTTGTCCAGATGAATTCGCAGCGCGGTGATCGGTGTTCGCAGCTCATGCGCGGCATCGCCGGTAAACCGGCGCTCACGCTCCAGCGCCGAGCGCAGCCGCCCGAGCAGCGCATTGACCGAGGCGATGATCACCGACACTTCGCGCGGCGTGCGGCCCACGGCAATCGGATCAAGCCGCCCGCCGGCCCGGGCGTTGATCTGTCTGACCAATCCACGCAGATCGCGCACGCCCCAGCCCAGCAGCAGCCAGACCAGACCGATCATCAGCGGCAGCGTCAGCAGCGGCGGGATGACGATACCGGCGGCGATCTGGCGCGCGAGCGAGCGGCGAATCTGGTTTTCCTCGCCGACCACATACCAGTGCCCGCTCTCCGAGCGCACCGCGAACACCCGCCAACGCTGGCCCAGATGGGTCTGCCTGGAAAACCCGGCTTGCAGGGGGGCCAGCGGCTCGACCAGGCCGTCCTCGGAGTGCACCCGCAGCCGCCCGTTGGAATCCCAGACCTGAAACGCCAGTTCGGTTTCGTAGACGTGGCCCTGGACGAATGCCAGCTCGCCCTCGCCATCAGCCACGTGCTCCGGTCCGGCACGCCACACTTCGATGACCAGCGGCTCAGGTGGGGGAACATCCGGTGCCCCGGACAGCGAGTCGTCCAGAAGTCCCTGCAGAACCCGCGCCGAATGCGCCAGCTTGGCATCGAACAACTCGTTGGCCTCGCGCAGCCCCTCGCGATAGCTGAACCAGCCGCTGACCACCGTGGTGAACACGATGATCGCCGCAAGCCCCAGCGTCAGCAGGCGTCGAAGCGAGATCAAACCGATCCGCTCCCGATCTCCGGATCGAGCACATAGCCCACGCCACGCACGGTACGGATCATCGCCGGCGGCAGCTTGCGGCGGAGGTGATGAACATGCACCTCCAGCGCGTTGCTGTCGACATCCTCGTCCCAGCCGTAGACGCGCTGCTCCAGCACTTCGCGCGAAACCACGGTTCCGGCGTTTTCCAACAGGGTCAGCAGCAGACTGAATTCCCGCCGCGGCAGGTCGATCAACTGGCCTTTCCAGAACAATTGCCGCTGCGCGACATCGACACTGAGCTCGCCCACGGTCAGCCGCGACTGGGCCCGGCCCCGACTGCGCCGGTACAGCGCGCGCAGCCGGGCAATCAGCTCGGGCACATCGAAGGGCTTGGTGAGATAGTCGTCGGCGCCCTCATCGAGCGCGGCCAGCCGATCCTTGAGCTGGTCGCGGGCGGTGAGGATCAGCACTGGAACGGCGTTGCCGACGCTGCGACACGTCTTCAGCACGTCCATGCCGTCGACCTTTGGCAGGCCCAGGTCGAGCACCGCCAGGTCGAAACTGTCCTGCCGTAAGGCCAGCCGCGCCGATTCGCCGTCACGCAGCCAATCCACCGTCATGCCCGCGCGCCGCAGCGCCGTACGGATGCCGTCGCCCAGAAGGGCATCGTCTTCAACCAGGAGCACTCGCATGCGCCAATGCTAGCCTATGTCGCCATGAACCGGTTCGACTCAATAATCGTCAACGCCCGCCTGTGCACGCTGTCGGAAGACAGCGGCTATGGCCTGGTCGAATCCGGCGCGGTGGCCAGCCGCGACGGTCGGATCGCCTACGTCGGTCCGGCGAGCGCCCTGGCGGATCGGGCGACGTTGGAAGGCGCATCGGTGTTCGACGCCGGTGGCGGCTTGCTCACGCCCGCCCTGATCGATTGCCACACCCATCTGGTGTTTGCCGGCGACCGCAGTGGCGAGTTCGAGCAGCGACTGGCCGGGCGCAGCTACACCGAAATCGCCCAGGCCGGTGGCGGGATTCTCGGCACCGTCGATGCAGTGCGCGCCGCCAGCGAGGACGAACTCCTGGCGCAGTCTCTTCCGCGCGCACGTGCACTGATGGCTTCGGGCGTAGCCACGCTCGAAATCAAGTCGGGGTATGGCCTGGATCTGGACAGCGAGCTCAAACTGCTGCGGGTGGCCCGGCGGATCGGCAGCGAACTGGCCATCGACGTACGCACCACGCTGCTGGCCGCGCACGCCATCCCGCGCGAATTCGCCGGACGAGCCGACGACTACGTCGACGAAATCTGCCAACGGATGCTGCCGGCGGTGGTCGATTCCGGCCTGGCCGATGCCGTGGATGCATTCTGCGAGGGCATCGGCTTCAGTGCCGACCAGGTGCAGCGGGTTTTCCGGCGCGCCCGCGAACTGGGCCTGCCGGTGAAACTGCACGCCGATCAACTGTCGAACCTGGGCGGAGCGGCGCTGTGCGCCAGCTTTTCCGGCCTGAGCGCAGACCACCTCGAGTACACGGACGAAGACGGTGTGCGCGCCATGGCCCGGGCCGGCACCGTGGCGGTGCTGCTGCCCGGCGCCTTCGTCTGTCTGAATGAGACCCGCAAGCCTCCCGTGGCGCTGTTTCGCGAGACCGGCGTGGCCATGGCGATCGCCACCGACTGCAATCCCGGCACCTCGCCCCTGGTTTCGATGACGCTCGCCATGGGTCTGGCGTGCGCAAGCTTCCGACTGACGCCCGAGGAGGCTTTGCGCGGCGCCACGGTCAACGCCGCGCGTGCGCTGGGCATGAGCGATCGCGGCCGTCTGGCGGTCGGTCAGCGCGCCGACCTGGCGCTATGGGATGCGCACCACCCCGCCGAGCTCAGCTACTGGCTGGGCGGCACTCCGCTGCGTGATCTCTGGCTGCAAGGCCAGCGGTCGGCAACCAACCCGATCCGGCCCGTTGCCTGACCACCCGGCGCGGCGCTCGCCAACTGAGCCGAATGAACCGCCCGAGCACATTGAACCGCTCATGAGCCGGACTTCGGCCGAGGCCTTTCGGACTCGGCCGGTCGGATCAGGACGCCTTCTTGGCTGCGGTCTTCTTGGCGGCCGGCGCGCGCTTGGCCGCAGCCTTGGCCGGCGTCTTCACGGCCGCAGAGCTGGTGGCGAACGCCGGCGTCACGGCGCCATGAGGACGCGAATTGCCGTAACTGCCCGCAAACCGCTTGCCTTTCGCCGTCTTTCTGTCGCCCTTGCCCATGTCGGATCCTTGAAGTTGTGTTCGGATAGCCGACTAGGGTAGCACCGGTAAGCGCCCGCACCAAGCGCAGCGTCCCTGTAACCGCCACGCCCGACCACAGACCAGCTCGCGGGCTTGACCCGCCGCTGCAATCCGCCTTGCAGCATCCTGATGCGCGCGGCTCAAGCGCGACGCAAGCCGGGAACGCAGAAGATCACCGAAAGTGCCTGGACGCAGCCCGCGACAGCGCGACCCAAGCTCCGGCCTTCAGCCCGACCAACGCTACCGCGAATCGACCGGTAAGGGCCTTGCGATACCAGGCCGACTCAATGGCCGCAGCAGGCATCGTGCACATGCGCGTGCGACAGGCGCAGATTCAGAACGTGCGCGACACCGATCAACGTACCACCCAGCGTCATCACGACAGCATGAGTGATGCCGTCATGGGCCATGCCGCCGATCCACTGCGTGCTCCAGACAGCGATAAGGCCAGGCAGCAGAAACATCAGGGCGCGATACGCCCTGTGCCGCCGGTAGCCCTGAATCAGGCTGACCAAGGCCAGCACGGTGGCAAAAACCAGGAACGCCCGCTCGAACCCAGCCGAGGCCAGCAATCCCAGACCCAGACCGGGCGCGAGTGCGATCAGCACGGGAACCAGTGCGCAATGCAGCGCACAGACCAGCGAGCCTGCCGCCCCGAACCGATCGCTAATCCGGTGCCAGCGGCGCAGGCCCGCCCGGCGCGGTTTGGCGGCAGGCAGGCGAACCGACGGATCAGCGTGGGTCCGGAGCACGTCGGGGCGGGCGGTTTTGTTATATTGTTGCATCATTGTTGAAATAGTATAACATTCCGCTCGTGCTGAAACAGCAGTCGTTTTTTCATTTTCCACACCCGCCTTCCTCAACCGCACGAGAACGCCAATCCATGCCATCGTCATCACCATCGATCCCTCGCATACCCGAACTTCGTCTGCTTGCAGTCGCCATCGGGCTGGCACTGTCGTCCATGTCCCTGGCACAGGCACAGGCTCAACCGCAGCACGGAGCCGACCACGACCATTCGCAAGCCAAGCGGCTCGACGCGCTGATCGTCACCGCCTCGCCGCTTGGGCAAACCGTCGAAGACATGATCATTCCGGTGGATGTGATCGCCGGCGAACGACTCGACGCGATGAAGTCCGCCGGGCTGGGCGACACCCTGGCCGGCGTACCTGGAGTGCACTCCTCTTCGTTCGCGCCGGGCGCTTCGCGCCCTGTCATTCGCGGGCTTGATGGCGCCCGCGTGCAAGTGCTCAGCGGGGGCATTGCCTCGCTCGATGTGTCCACCATCAGCGGCGACCATGCAGTCGGCATCGAGCCCTTCCTTGCCGACCAGATCGAAGTGCTGAAGGGCCCGGCCAGCCTGCTTTACGGCAGCGGCGCGATCGGCGGCGCGGTCAACGTCGTCGACGGCCGCATCCACGAGAGCCTGCCCGAGCGGGCATTTGGTGGCCGGGCCGAGCTGCGCGGCAACTCGGTCTCCGACGAGTTCACCGGGATGGTCCGTCTGGATGGCTCTGTTGGCCAACTGGCCTGGCATCTGGACTACCTGAACCGCGACACCGACGATTTCGACATTCCCGGCTTCGCCCTGGCGCCGGACCTGCGCACCGAGGACGAGCCGGGCTCACGCGGCACCCTCGAAAACAGCGCGGTGGAGACCGAAACCGGTGGCTTCGGGCTGTCCTGGATCGGCGAGCGTGGTTTCATCGGCGCGGCCATCAGCCGGTTCGAAACGCTCTACGGGATACCCGAGGGCGCTCATGGTGAGGAAGAGGGAGAAGACGAAGGCGAGGAAGAAGAAGAAGGTCCGGTTCGCATCGACCTCGGCCAGACTCGCTGGGATTTCAAGGCCGGGCTCTACAACCCGTTCGCCGGCCATGAGTCGGTGCAGGTCAAGGTTGGCGTCAATAATTACCGCCACATCGAATTCGAAGGCGACGAGGTCGGCACCCGGTTCGACAATGACGCCGTCGAGGCCCGCCTGGAACTGGTGCACGGCGAATGGAACGGCTGGCGCGGTGCCTACGGCGTGCAGCGGGGCCAGCGCGAATTCTCGGCGGTCGGCGAAGAGGCCTTCGTGCCGGCCAACGACAGCAGCGACTGGGGACTGTTCTGGCTGGAGCAGAAAACCTTCGGGGCGCTGGGCACCGAGTTTGGCGTGCGCTACGACCGGGTGAAAGTGGAGCCCGAGGATGGCGAGAATCTGACCTTCAACGCGTTCAATCTTTCCAGCGCGTTTCGCTACAACCTGGGCGAGGACTGGCATCTGAGCCTTAACCTCGACCGCGCCGAACGCGCACCGGCGCCGGAAGAACTGCTTTCGGACGGTCCGCACGTCGCCACCCAGAGTTTCGAAATCGGCGACGCCGAGCTGGACACCGAAGTCTCCAAACGTGCCGAACTCGGCCTGCATCTGCATCGGGGGCCGCTGGAGGGACGCGTGGCGGTGTATCACAACCGCTTCGATGACTTCGTGTTCCTGTCCAGCACCGACGAGATCGAGGACGGCCTGCCGGTCAGGCTCTGGTCGCAGGCTGATGCCCGTTTCACCGGTTACGAAGTCGAGCTCGCGGCAATCCTGGCCGACAATGCCAGCGGTGAGTGGAAGCTGAAAACCTTCGCGGACGGGGTGCGCGCCCGGCTCGACGCCGGCGGCGACCTGCCCCGCATTCCCTCACGCAGGATCGGCGCCGATCTGGCCTGGCGGCTGGACGGTCTGCGCGCCAGCGTAGGACTCGTCCGCTATGCCGATCAGGACCGGGTAGCGACTTTCGAGTCGCCCAGTGACGGCTACACCCTGGTCAACGCCCACCTTTCCTACCATTGGGACGGAGCGAGCCACGGCTGGGGGATCTTCCTCGACGGCAACAACCTGACCGACCAGACCGCCCGGGCCCACACTTCATTCCTGAAGGAAATCGCCCCTCTGCCCGGCCGCTCACTGGCATTCGGCATTAGAGCCTTTTTCTGATCCGACTATCTGCCGGGTGACGGCATGAGCCGTCACCCGGAGCTCGATGCAAGCGGCGTTCGGCACTTTCCGCGCCCTGCGGTTCAGCCGTCCTCGGGTTCCGGATCGGCCGAAGGTTCGCGCGGCCGCCCTCGGGTCTCCTCGTCTTCGACCAGCTCGAAGTCGATGGCTTCGTTCTCAATGACGGCTTCGCGCTCGGTGGTCATCAGGCCCACATGGTAAAGAGCGAATCCGGGTAGAACCTGTTGATTCTCGGCCATGCCCAGCATCCTGCCGGACAGGCTGGAGCGTACTTCGAACACCTGATTGCTGAGCGGGTCGATAATCCGGCCCAGACGCTGGCCCACATCCACCATCTCGCCGAGTGCCACTTCGCTGATCAGCAGCCCGCCGTGTTCGGCGCGCAGCCAACGGGAGGCATAGAACACCGGCTGCATCTCCTCCACCCAGCCCGCCTGAGAGGCCAGCGGCGCCGGACCGACTCCGTCGACCATGCCCAGATGCTGCATCAGGCGCTCGATGGCCGCCGCGACGGTGCCGATCTCGTTTTCCTGAAGCCGCGCCGGGGCCCCGGCCTCGAAGGTGACCGCCGGGATTCCCGCCTCGGATGCGGCCGTGCGCAACATGCCCCGGCTACCGGCGCTGTGCAGCACCACCGTCGACCCGAAACCACGCGCCAGATCGAGTATCCGTGGACTGTTGAGATTGGCGCGAACCTGCGGGAGATTGGCCCGATCGAACGATCCGGTGTGGAAATCCACCAGCGCATCGCAGCGCTGCACCACGTCCTGGAAAAAGCTGAATGCGATGCGCGAAGCGATGCTGCCATTTCGGCTGCCGGGAAAAAACCGGTTCAGGTCGCGGCGATCCGGGAGATAGCGCGAACTTCGCTGATAACCGAACAGGTTGACCACCGGTACGCCGATGACCGTACCCGAGAGGGCGGCCGGTTGGAGACCGGTCATCACCCGGCGGACGGTTTCCACCCCGTTGATTTCATCGCCGTGCACACCGGCCACCAGACACAGAACCGGTCCGGGTCGAGCGCCGTGTGCGACCAGCACCGGGCTTTCCAGATCGGCCCCGAAGTAATTCTGCCCAGTGCGCCAGGCAAGGGTGGCCCGACTGCCGGGCAGGACATGCTCACCCAGCAGCGACAAGGGCGAGACGGTGACCACTCCCGCCGGCGGCTCGGGCGGGAGCGGCTCGGGCACCGGATCGGCGAGCGGATAATCCTGGGCGACGGCGGGAATGCCGCAGCACACGGCAAGGCAGGCCCCAAGGCCGGCGAGCGGCAGCAGGAGGCTTCGCGCCCCGGCCAGCGTGCCCATCACGTTTCGGACTTGCAGCATTCGGCGCACAGGCCATGAACTTCCAGCGTTTGGCCCTGCGGCGAAAAGCCCAGCGCACGGGCCTGCGTCTGCAACCGGACTGCCGTTTCCTCATCCTCCATCTCGACCGTGCGCTGGCACCGGTCACAGATCAGAAATGGCGCCGAGTGCCCCTGCACCCGGGGGTGATGACAGGCAACAAAAGCATTGATGGAAGACAGTCGATGAATGAAACCGTTCTGCAGCAGAAAGTCCAGCGCCCGATACACCGTGGGCGGCGCCGTGGCGCCTCGCTCGGACTTCATTCTGTCCAGCAGGTCGTAGGCCTTGACCGGTTGCCCTGCCTGAGCGACCAGCCGCAGCACCTGCCCGCGCAACTCGGTCAGCCGCAGGCCGCGCTCGGCACAGGCCAGCTCGACCTCGCTGACGAATGCCTGGGCGTCGTCGACATGACTCGCAGGGTCTGTGCATCGGTTGTCGTGCGGAACGTGCGTCATCCGGCTATCGTAGCGAAACCGACACTCAGCCGCCCGCTTCGATGCGGGCCAGCGCGGCATCGATCCGCCTGAGCGCCTCGTCCTGACCGGCGAGATACACCGTCTGCTCGATCGACGGGCTCACTTGGGTGCCGGTCATCGCCACGCGCAGCGGCTGCGCGACTTTGCCAAGACCCAGGCCCAGCGCTTCGGCGGTCTCGGCCAGCGCAGCCTGCACGGCGTCCGGCGACCAATGCGGCAGCGCGGACAGCCGGCCGCGGATGCTTTCCAGCGGCTCGCGCGCCGCTTCGGTCAGATGCTTGCGCACGGCAGCTTCGTCGTAAGCCTCCAGCGGCCGATACCAGACCTGGGCACGCTGAGCCATCTCGGCCACGGTTTTCACCCGATCGGCCAATGCGGTCAGCACATCGCTCGGCGCCGGTCCCTGCTCGGGATCGACGCCGATCCGGCGCAGATGCCAGACCAGCTCGGGAACGATGTCGTCCGGGTCGCCGTTTTTGAAATACTGCTGATTGACCCAGTTGAGCTTGTCGAAGTCGAACCGCGATGCGGACTGATTGACATCCTCGACCGAAAACAGCTCGATCATCTGCTCGCGACTGAAAATCTCCTGGTCGCCGTGCGACCAGCCCAGACGGACCAGATAGTTCAGCAGCGCCTGAGGCAGATAGCCGTCCTCGCGATACTGCATCACGCTGACCGCGCCGTGACGCTTGCTCATCTTGCTGCCGTCCGGGCCAAGGATCATCGGCAGGTGCGAAAATGCCGGCAACGGGGCGCCCAAGGCCTCGTAAATGTTGACCTGTCGGGGCGTGTTGTTGACGTGGTCGTCGCCGCGGATCACCTCGGTGATCTTCATGTCCAGATCGTCGATGACCACCGCGAAGTTGTAGGTCGGATAGCCGTCGGAGCGGATCAGCACCAGATCGTCCAGCTCCTCGTTGCTCCAGGCGATCCGGCCCTTGACCCGATCCTGGAACACCACGTCGCCCGACAGTGGGTTCTTGAACCGGATGACCCGATTGGGGTCGTCGCGAAGCGGCGCATTCTGCTCGCGATAGGCGCCGTTGTAGCGCGGCTTGCGACCGGCCGCCATGGCCAACGCGCGCATGGCCTCGATCTCTTCGCGGGTCTCGTAGGCGTAGTAGGCCTTGCCCGCCTTGACCAGATCCTCGGCCACCTGGCGATACCGATCGAGCCGCAAGGTCTGGTAGTACGGACCCTCGTCGTGATCCAGGCCCAGCCAGGCCATGCCGTCGAGAATGGCCTGGAGCGCTTCCGGTGTGCTGCGCTCGCGATCGGTATCTTCCACGCGCAGCACGAACTCGCCGCCCCGGTGGCGCGCTTCCAGCCAACAATACAGCGCTGTGCGGGCGCCGCCGATGTGCAGATAACCGGTCGGGCTTGGGGCGAAGCGGGTTCGGCAGCTCATATCGTGGCAACTTCGGAAAACCGGCATTTTACCGGAGGCTTCGAAAACCTGCCGGGAACGGACCTGGTCAGACCTGTGGTTCGATGGTTTCCTCACCCGCCCCGACAATGCAATCGTTTAGCCTTGGCGCATGCTCACCCTGACACTGCATGACGCGCTTCGAGAGATTCCAGCCCAGGCCTGGGACGCTCTTCACGACCAACGCAACCCGCTGATCTGCCATGCCTTCCTGGATGGCCTGGAGCGAACAGGCTGTCTGCGACCGCGCTGGGGCTGGACGCCCCGGCATGCCGCGTTGTGGGATGGCGACACCCTGATTGCCGCCGCCCCGGCCTACCTCAAGGACAATTCGCACGGCGAGTTCGTGTTCGACCATGCCTGGGCCAATGCCTACGCCCGGCACGGCCTCGACTATTTTCCGAAGTGGCTGGTCGCGGTGCCCTACAGCCCCGTGCCGGGCCCGCGACTGCTGGCCCGCGACAGCGCCGCGCGCGCGCAGCTTTGCCGCCATATGGCCGAGGAAGCAACGCGACGCGGCTGGTCGTCGCTGCACGTCAACTTTCTCCCCGACCACGAGGCCGCCGACTGCCCCGAAGGCTGGCTTGCCCGTCAGGATGTCCAGTTTCACTGGCGCAACCCGGCGGCGGAAGGCTTGGAGCCGTGGCGGACCTTCGATGATTTTCTGGCCGCGCTGACCCACAAGAAGCGAAAGAACATTCGCGCCGAACGCCAGCGCGTGGCGTGCACCGGGATCCGCTTCGATCATGTCCAAGGCACCGAAGCCAGCGAATCAGACCTGGCCGATATGCACGCGCTCTACTGCGCCGGCTTTATCGAGAAAGGCAATTCACCAGCACTGACGCTGGAATTCTTTCATCACTTGGCTTCGCGGCTGCCCGAGGCACTGGTTCTGATCCTGGCCCGCGCCGGCGACCAGACGATCGCCGGCGCCCTGTGCCTGCGCGGCGCCGACCGGCTGTATGGTCGCTACTGGGGCAGCCGGGTGGATTTGCCCGGCCTGCACTTCGAAACCTGCTACTACCAGGGCATCGAACTGTGTCTGCGCGAAGGCCTTCATCACTTTGAGCCCGGCGCCCAGGGCGAACACAAGCTGGCGCGCGGGTTCCTCCCGCGCACCACACACAGCAGGCACTGGCTCACGGATCCCGAGTTCAGGGATGCCATCGGGCGCTGGTGCGTGCAGGAAGTGCAGGCGACAGAACAGTATCGCCGCTCGGCTTTGTTGCATGCTCCATTTCGTGACCCATGTTACTGACCGAGACCCATGAAACCCATCGAACTTCCCATACTCGGCAGCGATCCGACTGCGCCCTTTCCCCCACACGCGCTGGCCCTTGAGGACCCCAACGGACTTCTGGCCATCGGCGGTGACCTGCATCCGGATCGCCTGCTGAACGCCTACCGCAACGGAATCTTCCCGTGGTACAGCGCCGGACGGCCGATCATGTGGTGGAGCCCCGATCCGCGCGCGGTATTTCATACCAGCGATGTGCATCTGTCGCGCAGCAGCCGTCGGGCGCTGCGCTTGAGCGGCTGGCGACTGACCGCCGACACCGCCTTCAAGGACGTGGTCGACACCTGCGCGCGAATTCCCCGCCGGGGCCAGCACGGCACCTGGATCACGCCCGCCCTTCGCTCCTCGTTTCAGGCACTCCATCGGCTGGGCCATGCCCACTCGATCGAAATCCACCAGGACGATCACCGGGTCGGCGGCCTCTATGGCCTGGCCATCGGCCGGGCGTTCTTTGCGGAGAGCATGTACAGCGCCGAGACCGGCGGCTCGAAGGCGGCACTGGCCGGTCTGGCCAGCGTGCTGCGCGAATGGGGCTGGCCGCTGATCGACGCGCAGGTCGAAAACAATCACCTTTTGAGCCTGGGCGCGCGTCGGATGCCGCGCACGGAATTTCTGTCCCATATCGGCACCCTGTGCCTGCAGGACGACCCACCCGGCTCGTGGCGGGATCGAATCGGCGATCGGCCGATTGCCGATCTGATCGACTGAGGCGGGCACCACGAGGCCCGGCCATCCGGCGTTCGGAGGAGCGCATCGGGACGACCGGTTAACGGAACTAGTCTTTTCCAATTCAGGTATGAGCCTGGAGCGGGCGTGTTTTGGCTCGCACCGAGTCGATGGTGGATAGGATCTGCGAGTGTAGTCGGTGTGGTCTGGCAGTTGGCGTTTTGGATCAGGCGGAACGTCGCTTTGCCGGTTTGAACAGCGCGTTGCGTGCCTGTTGGACGGCTTCGGCGGCTTGGATGTCGGTTTGCTTTCTGGCCTGCTTGTGCAGGTCGGCAAGGGTGACTCCCGGTCGCAGGAAGGCAGCGGCGTCGGGCAGGCTGGAGAGCTTGTCCAGCGGCGTCATGGCGTCCTTGGGGCGATAGACCCGCTTGATGCGACCGGGTTTCTTGGGGTCGGGCCGGTCGCTGGCGAACAGGCAGGGTCGGTGGAAGTTGAGGAAGGGGTTGAGGGTGTCGCGGCAGAAGGCGTTGAAGCGCGCGGCCTGTGGCTGTGGGATGTGTGCGTAGCCGAACAGCTTGCGCACGACCGCGCCGTTCTTGGTTTCGGCCAGGCCGTTGTCGTTGCTGTGGCGGGGCCGGCTGCGGGTGAACTCGGCATTGAGCTTGCCGAGCAGTCGGGCGACCTTGTGGTTGACGTACTCGCTGCCGTTATCGGCGTGGAAGCCGAGGATGCGGAATGGGAAGCTGTCGAGCATCTGCTCGATCACCGGCAGCAGGTGGGCTTCCGAGAGGGTCTGCACGCTGGCGACGACTTCCCATTGGGTGACGCAGTCGACGGCGTTGATGTGGTACAGGCCCTTGACGCCGTCCAGGTCGCCCTGGTGCACGCTGTCGATGCGGATGAAGCCGGGGCGTCCGTCGGGCGCCGGGGCGCGGCGCACGCCGATGGTGACGGCCTGGGTGGGCCGCGTCTTGGTCAGCACCACCCGCTCGGCCCGGTAGCCGGCGCTGCGTCGCAGGTTGTACAGGTGCGCCACCGACAGCGTGGCCAGCCGTGCGTAGCGGGCGTCGCCGTGGACCGCGTGCTGGCGGCGCAGAACACAGGCGGTGGCGGGCCCGGAGAGCGTGTCCATGGCCCGATCCACACGGGCCAGCAGGGCGACGTCGGCGGCCGTGTACTTGCGTGCGAAGGCATGAGCCGGGACTTGGTAGCGCTTGACCAGCGCCGCCCCGGAGCACCAGCGCTGCACCAGCCGCGTGACCTGAGCGCGGCTGTAGCCGCTCAGATGCCGCAGGTAGGCGAGCACCGCACCCCGGTCGGCACGCTTGAGCTGACGATAGCCCAAGCGCTTGAGCACCGATCCGATCCATGCGTAGCGCTGGGTATCGTCCTGGGCGCAATGGAACTCCAACGCGGTTGTGCCCGCAAGCACCTCGCGCACCTGCGCCAGCGTGCGCACCTGAGACTCGTTCATGTCGATCACCATGGCTGTGATGATCGACCCGGTGCGCCGGCTCACGCCTCCCTCCAGGCTCATACCTCGTTGGAATCAGGCTGGCGGGTTCAGGCTCATACCTCGTTGGACAAGACT
>JAXMJH010000115.1:0-5342 GCA_034376725.1 Lysobacteraceae bacterium
CACGCTTTCGATGCGCAGGCTGGGCATGCCGGCCAGGAACACCGGCCCCGGCGCCGCGAAACTGAACTGCGGCGTGGTGCCAGCGGTACGGGTCATGGTTTCGGCTTCGAGGCGAATGCGGCCGACGGCGCCTGGGCCGCCGATATTCGGTTCTGATGTGGCGCCTAAGCCTCCGGTCGCTGTCAATGCGCCGTTTCCTGCAAGGGCGCTTGCAATGAGACGAATACTACCGCCTGATCCACCACCACCGATTGCGCCCGTTCCAGACCCGGCAGCAAGACCCGCTCGGCCTCCGTTAGCTCGAATGGTGCCGGTTACTGTTAGCGTGCCCGAGACAGCAACGAGAATGCCACCACCACCACCACCGCCGCCAGAACCGGCAAAGCTCTGTCCACCCGACCCACCACCACCACCCGAACCTCCGATCAAGGGCAACAGACGTTCGTTTCCATAACTGGAACCACCAGCAGGCCGATTGACTGTAGCGCAGGCTCCTATGTTGCCAGGGCCAATGTAACCACCCGTACCTCCGTTGCTGCTGTAGCCACCACCTGCTCCACCACAGCCGTAAACGACGCCACTAACGCTAGTCTGTCCAACAGCCGGAAACCCACCCCCCGGCCCAATTCCCTGTGCGCCCGCAACGCCGGACGTGGTTCCCGGTACGCCACCACGCCCGCCATCGAAGCCGCCAGGACCGCCCAGTCCGGGAAGTCCGTCATCGGCAATGACGCCATCCCCGGCCGTTCCTACCGGCGCGGACGGTTGGCCGCTGACGTCGATGACGCCGTCGATGGTGGCGTTGCCTGAAACCAGAATGCGCACCGGCGTGTTGAGCGTGTTGCGCTCGAACCGCACAGTGACACCGGCCGGGATATTGACGCTGGTGAAGTTGAACACCCCGTCGTCGGGCAGCGGCACCACCCGGTCCACGGTGGGGTTGAAAGCGCCATCGGCGCCGGTGGAACCGCTGTCGAACGCATCGACGTTCGAGGCGAAGGCGAGCAGGATGCCCGCGCTGGCAAGGCGTAAACCGCGATTGAACGTGTTCATCATTTCTCCCTCGCAAAACGTCGAAGTACAAAGCTGCTGGAAAGGGGAAGTCCCCCAAAGGCTGACGCGTGCCGGCCATCGTCTGGTCATGGCGATGTCATGGCTCCACGATGGTCAGCGTGTTGGACGCATCGGCGACAGCGCTGGACGCGCCGGCCGGGCCGATGACCTGAATCAGACGCGGCCCGGCCTGGGCGGCGTCGCCGATGTCCAGACTGACCGTCAGCTCGGTGCCGTTGGCGCCGATGCTCAGCCCGCTGCCGACCGCGATCCCCTGGTCCGGCGTCACCCGCACGCTGGTTGCCTGATCGAGATTCAGGCCGCGGATCTGCAGGTTGAGCAGCCGATCGGGCAGGGTCAGGATCGGGCTGATCGACTGGATTACCGGCTCGGCGCCGGCGACCTGCAACTGGCCGGCATGCGGTGCGGCGAACGGCACCGCGACCGGACCGGTCAACGGGTCCGACAGGTCCAGAACGATGATCCGATTGGCCAGATCCGGCGCCTGGGTGTCCACCGCGATCGACACCCGAACCGACGGGTGTCCATCGGCGTCGAACTCGACGACCGGCGCACCGGTGATTTCGATGCCCTCGCCGCTCTCGAAGGCGATCTCCAGATCGGTGCCCAGCTCTGCGCCGGGCAGAATCAGATCGCCGGCGAAACCACGCGGCACGATGGCTGGCGCAACGCCGAACAGCACCGGGCCGCGCGCCAGACCCACACGATGGGAATAGGCGGGCAGCACGTTTGTGACCTCCCGGACGAAGGGCCGATTGACGCCCAACGGGGTGCCATGAACCTGTATCTGTTCGGATGGCGCAAGCACCGGCACATCGCGCAGAACGCCGACCAATGGAGTGGTCACCAAGGTGACCAGCCGAGTCTGCGGGTCGCCGATGTACAACTGATTTCCGACCTGCGGCTCCGACGGCGTGGCGCCGGCTGGCGTTTCCACCTGAACCACGCGCGGCCCGGTCACCGCCGAAGCCAAAGCGGTCACCGGCAGGGTGATCTGGCTACCATCCGCCGACACCGAGAAGGCGGCCAATTGCAGATCGGTCTGCGGGAAGATCCGCACCGCCTGGGCCTGCTGGAAGTTGCGCCCGGTGATGGTCACCGTGGTGGTCGGGCCACCGGGCCGGACGTAAACCGGGTTGATGCCTTCCACCACCGGCTGGGGCGATACCACGCGCACCGTACCCAGTTCCGGGCGCGCCAGCGCCATCGGGCCATCCGGTGTCATCACGCGCAGGGCCCGCAGGCCGCGCGCGGCGTCCGGGTCGACATCGATCCGGACTTCCAGTGACCGATCATCGCCGGTCAGCGGGCCGATGTGCAGGCCGTCGCCAGGCTCGATGGTCAGGCCCGACACCGCACCCAGGCCATAGCCGGAAATCGCCAGTTGCATCTCGCGCCCGGTTTCCAGCAGGCCGGGGCTGATATCGGCGACCAGCGCGCCCTTGCCGACGCCAAGCCGCGCGACCACCGGGCCCACGGCGATGTCCGGCGACGGCGGGCGGCCCTTGAACACGGTCAGATGCCGGGTATCGAACAAGGGAATGGTCACCAGCGGGTCGCGGGTGATCTCAAGGGTGTTCTCCGGCCCCGGTTCGCCCGACGTGGCGCCGGCCGCAGTGGTTACCCGCACCCGACGCGGTCCGGCGGGCGCGTCGGCGTCCACATGAATCATGGCCTCGATCAGCTCTGAGCCGATGGTCAGCGGCTGATCGAGCACGACGCCGCCAGGGCTGCCGTCCGGCAGGTCGATGGTGACCGCTGCGGTCTGGCTGAAGTTGACGCCGCGCACCGTCAGCAGGGCAGTCTGGCCGGGGTTCAGAAGAATCGGCGCGACCGAGTCGATGCGCGGCAGATTGCCCGCCAGGTAGAACTGATCGGCCTCGATGCTGGCGGCATGCACCGTCGTGCCACCGGCGCGCACGGCCACGCGACGCAATCCGATCGGGGCATCGGCAGCAATCGACAAGGCCACCGTAACGCTGCGCCCGTCAGCAGCGGGGACCGGCGCCGAAACCAGCAACCCGGTATCCGGAATCACTGCCACGTGATCGACGCCAGACAGGCCGGCGCCCGACAAGGTCAGCTCGGCCTGCCCGGCGTCGCGGCTGATACTGCCTGGGCTGACGCCGGTGAGCACAGCGCTGCGCGCGACGCCCAGTATCGGGCTGGTGGCCAGTGCCGGCGCCGTGCTCGGCGGCAGTTCGACCGCGCGCACCACGCCGAGCACGCCCACCACCGGGCCACGGTCGTTGAGCTGGATCGGGCGCAACTTGCGCACGCCCAGAGGCCGTGAGAAAAACTCCCAATCGCCGGTGGACAGTCCCACAGCAGCGGTCGAAATCACACTGGTGTCGAGCAGCACTTCGCCTTCGGTGCGCACCCGCAGCCGGGTTGAGCCGGCGCTTTCGCCGATCACCGCCAGCCCGCCGCCGATGGTGACCTGGCCTTGGACTATTTCGATCTGCCCTGTGGCGAGCGTGGCAATGGCACTGTCGTCGAGCGCAATCTCAAGCAACCAGTCGCCCGAAGCCGGCTCGGCCAGAGAAAGTTCAAGCCGCTCCAGCCCACCGCCGGCGCGCACCACCACGGGCACCGGATTGGCGATCAGCTTGGGCAGGGCGGGCCGGGCCAGGACTTCGACGGTATCGGAGCCGATCGAGGAACCGATCGTCAGCGTCGCTGCACCCGGATCGACGCCGGGCGCGGCGGACAGGGTGAGCGTGATGCGCTCGTCCTCGGCCTGCACCGACACGATGCCGAGCCCCGGCCACTCGGTGCTGACCGAGGCGCCGGCCAGGTTCTGGCCGGTGATGACGAACTCCCGCTCGGTGCCGGCAAAGATCCGATCCGGCGCGATATCGACAACGCGCGGCGGGCCGTCGACGACAGTCGCGTCGATGCCGATGATGTTGCCCGCCGCATCGTAGGAGTAGCGCTCGATCAGCCGGGTTTGCGCCAATGCGCCGGTGGCCAGCACCAGCGAGCAGAACAGGAGCAGGACGGACAGCGCAAGCAGGCGATGCGCGATTCGACCGGACAGCGCGGCGAGTCGTCGTGTGCGCAGCGCTGTTTCGATTGCCGGCGCACATGGCCAGGCCTGGACTTCCGTATCCAACGCATTCCCTCGGCTTGGCTATCGGCACTCGGCAAGCAACGGCGAATTTCGCTGCTGCCTGTATTCACTCCCGGCGGCGGACCGCGAACGCATTCGCCATCCGCAACTGCCGCGTTCGGCCTGTATGCCTGCGCCGGGATGGCGCATGCATGTGACTTCACGCAGCGTTGACGATTGTTAACAGAAGCGGAATGTGGTTTCGTGCTATCGCTCACGTTTCTGAATTGCCAAGCATGTGCGCCAGAACAGCGCGATTGAACGGAACTCCGGTTCTTTCGAGCAAACGCAGGAAGCTTGGAATACCGTCGATGCTTCCGCTCGCTGCCCTGCACTGCGACCGCCCGGGATGACCCAGCGCGACACGTCACCCTGGGCGGGTGTTCGCCGGCAGGCGCAGGCCCGCGCGGCGGCGCGCACTGCGCCCGGCATGCGGGCTTTCGGCAGGCGCATTAAACTGGCCGCCGCGCCCCGCTCTGGCCTGGATCATGCGTTCACTCGTTTACCGCGCCGCCACCGTCGACGACATTCCCGCCTTGGTCGATCTGGTCACTTCGGCGTATCGCGGCGAGGCCAGTCGCGCGGGCTGGACTTCGGAAGCCGACATTCTCGATGGCCAGCGGATCGAGCCGGCCTTGCTGCGCGCCGACATCGAGCGACCGCGCTCGCAGGTGCTGATCGCCGAGCGCGATGGCGATCTGGTCGCCTGCGCGCATATCGCGGTGGACGATGGCGCCGGCTATTTCGGGATGTTTTCGGTCCGGCCTGGGCTGCAGGGCGACGGACTGGGCAAGCAGGTACTGGCCGAGGCCGAACGCATCGTGCGCGATGAATGGCACTGCGCGTTGATGCGGATGACGGTGATCGATGTGCGCGATGAGCTGATCGCCTGGTATCAGCGGCGCGGCTATCGGCGCACCGGGATCACCAAGCCGTTTCCATATGGCGACGAGCGTTTCGGCGTGCCCAAACGCGACGATTTGCGCTTCGAGGTGTTGGAGAGAGCGCTTTAGGCCCAATACTGTTCAGATAGAAAAATATAGGGCAGAATAGCTCTCCGTCAACCCCATGGCGGAGAGCGACGATGGCACGGACACGAAAATCCCTTCCAGGCACGGTGGATGTGGCGCATCTGATCAGCGCGGGTGTGCTGGCC
>JAXMJH010000116.1:0-7517 GCA_034376725.1 Lysobacteraceae bacterium
CAAAGCGCCGTCTGGCGCGGAGCGGGAGGCTTTCGCGTAGCCGGGACGCGCGTCGAAACCTATAACCTTCGGCGAACCGAAACATCCCGGTCGCGGGCGTGGCCCGCTCCTACCGATCCAAGCCCCTCTCCCGTGAGGGGAGAGGGGTTGGGGAGAGGGTGACGGCACTTGCTGCCGAAGGCAGGCGCTGATTCGCCTGCAACGCTGCGTCGCCGGGTTGCGGTGGGCGCTGGGTGGGCCAGGGGGTAGGCTGGGGCCATTGGTTACTCGGGAGCAGCGTCATGGGTTTGTTGGTTGATGGCATCTGGCACGATCAGTGGTACGACACGTCGGCCAGTGGTGGGCGGTTCGAGCGCAGCAAGGCACAGTTTCGCAATTGGATCACCGCCGATGGCGCGGCCGGGCCGAGCGGCGAGGGTGGCTTTGCCGCCGAGCCGGGGCGATACCATTTATATGTGTCGCTGGCCTGCCCCTGGGCGCATCGGGCGCTGATTTTCCGCAATCTGAAGGGGCTGGCCGGGATGATTCCGGTTTCGGTCACTCACTGGTACATGCGCGAGCACGGCTGGACATTCGCCGATGGGCCGGGCGTGGTGGCCGATCCGCTGCACCACGCGCAATATTTGCATCAGGTCTATACCGCCGCCGATCCCGGCTATTGCGGCCGGGTCACCGTGCCGGTGCTGTGGGATACCCGGCGCGACACCATCGTCAACAACGAGTCGTCGGAAATCATCCGCATGTTCAATTCGGCCTTCGATGCCGTTGGCGCCACGCCGGGCGATTACTACCCGGAGCCGCTGCGCGCCGAGATCGACGCGCTGAACGCGCGCATCTACGACACGGTGAACAACGGCGTCTACCGCGCCGGCTTCGCCACCACGCAGGATGCCTACCAGGAGGCGGTGGTTCCGCTGTTCGAGACGCTGGACTGGCTGGACCAGCGCCTGGCCACCCGCCGCTACCTGTGCGGCGACGCGCTCACCGAAGCCGACTGGCGGTTGTTCACCACGCTGGTGCGCTTCGATGCGGTGTACGTGGGCCACTTCAAATGCAACCTGCGACGAATCGCCGACTACCCGCACCTGTCCGGCTACCTGCGCGAGCTGTACCAACACCCGGCGGTGGCCGGTACGGTGAATTTCGATCACATCAAGAACCACTACTACCAGAGCCACAACACCATCAACCCAACCGGCATAGTCCCCGCCGGCCCGGTGTTGAACCTGGACGCCCCGCACGGCAGGGATTGAGCCGTCGCAGGGAATCGGCGGCCCGCCCCGTCCGGGCCGGCGCGCGTTTGCAAGCCCCTCTCGTTTGAGGGGAGAGGCTTCAGAGCGCCGCACTGCTCGCTTCAGGCCTATGCGCCAGGGGACTCCAGAGCGCCGCGCTCCTCGAACGGAAAAGGCTTCGGCATTTATAGCCCCTCTCCCTTGAGGGGAGAGGGGTTGGGGAGAGGGTGACAGCACTTGCTGCCGAAGGCAGGCGCTGTTGTTTTGGCGCTGTGGGTGTCGCTCGATTGCCGAGCGGCGCGGATGCGCGGTGGCTGGGAAAGTACGGCGCCTGCGGCGCCGCCCCCCTCTCTCCAAACCTCTCCCCCTCGGAGGGGGGAGAGGCTTAAAAGCGGCGCGGTTGTCGTTCGGCAGTGCGGTCAGCGCTTTAGCGCGGCGTGGATGGCTTCGAGGACCGACTCGGTGCGCGCCAGGATATCGTGATTCCAGAACCGCAGAACGCTATAGCCTTGCGCGGCCAGCCAATCGGCGCGGGCTTGGTCGTATGCGACGGCATCGGCGTGCTGGCTGCCGTCGGCTTCGATGATGATCCGGCGTTCCTGACAGACGAAATCGACGACATAGGGCCCAATAGGCACCTGCCGTCCAAAACGCACCCCGGCCATGCGCCCGGCGCGCAGGTGCTGCCACAACCGCGCCTCGGCATCTGTGGGTTCCCGCCGCATCGAGCGGGCCAGCGACAGCAATCGGTCGGTCATTGGCGTGCGAAAGGTTCCATCCCCTGCCTGGGCAGAGCATAGCGAAGCCGCCAGCCAGGCGCACGAAAGGCTTTCGCAAGTGGTACGGCAGCGTCCTTGCTCTCAAGCCCCTTTCCCGTTGAGCCTTTTGAAGCCCCTCTCCCTTGAGGGGAGAGGGGTTGGGGAGAGGGTGGCGGCACCTGCTGCCGACGGCGGCGGCATTGTAAACTCGGGGCGGGCAGCACTGTGGGAGAACGTGATGACGCGACAATTCGATGTGAGCGTTGAAAAGGATGCCGAGGGCTACTTTGTCGCTTCGGTTCCGGCGTTGCCCGGCTGTCACAGTCAGGCCAGATCGCTGGATGAATTGATGTCGCGAATCCGCGAAGCGATCGAGCTGTGTCTGGAGGTAAACGGCGAGTTGCCGGAGCCGCTCGACTTCGTCGGCGTCCAGCGTGTGTCGGTCGCTGCGTGACCAAGCTGCCAAGCCTCATTCGAGTAGCCTGGATTGCAGCGCAGCGAAAATCCGGGACGGCCAGGACGCGCATCGAAACCCATAACCTCCGGCGAACCGAAACATTCCGGTCGCGGGCGTGGCCCGCTCCTACTGGTGCTGGTGATGGGAGAGGGTGGCGGGCACTCGCTGCCGAAGGCAGGCGGTATCATGGCCGGATGACGAGACTTCATCCGATTGGGCTGGTTGGATTCGACGGCGACGATACCCTTTGGCGCAGCGAGGATTATTACCAGGCGGCGCATGCCGAATTCGAGGCGGTGGTCGGTAATTACATCGATCTGGCCGATGTCCGGGTGCATGATCGGTTGCTTGAGGTCGAGCGGCGGAATATTGCGTTGTTCGGCTATGGCGCGAAGGGCATGACGCTGTCGATGATCGAGGCGGCCATCGTGCTCACCGACGAGCGCATTTCGGCCAGCGATCTGCATCGGCTGGTCGAGCTGGGCAAGCGGGTGTTGCAGCATCCGGTCGAATTGCTGCCGGGCATCCGGGCGGCGGTCGAGGCGGTGGCGGCGGTGCATCCGGTGGTGTTGATCACCAAGGGCGATCTGTTTCATCAGGAGGCCAAGGTGGCGCGGTCGGGGTTGAGCGATCTGTTTCAGCGCATCGAGATCGTCTCGGAGAAAGACCCGGCCTGCTACGCGCGGGTGCTGCGCGAATTCGGCCAGCCGGCGTCGGGTTTTGCGATGGTCGGCAATTCGCTGCGCTCGGACATTGATCCGGTGGTCCGACTCGGCGGCTGGGGCATCCATATTCCGTATCACGTCACCTGGGCGCACGAGGCCGAGCACGACGTGGACGCGGATGAACCGCGCTGCGTGGCGATTCACAGCGCGGCCGATCTGCCCGAGGCGCTGGCGGAAATCGAGCGCCGGGCCGCGGCCTGACATGGCCGGGATCTGGGCGCTCAGCGATGGCGCCGCCGGCAATCGGCGGCAGGCGCTGGCGCTGGCCCAGGCGCTGGCGCTCACCCTGGCCGACAGCCCGGTGCGCGAATGGACCGTGCCGGCGCGCGCGCCCTGGCGCTGGCTTGCGCCGCGCAGGCTGCCGGGCAGCGATCGCGCATTCGGCGAAGACTTCGCCCAGGCGCTAGGTCAGCCACCCCTGCTGGCTGTGGGTTGCGGTCGGCAGGCGGCGCTGGCGACCCGCGTGCTGCGCGCCCGCGGCAGCCGGGTGGTGCAGATTCTCGACCCGCGCATCGCGCCGGCGCACTGGGATGCCCTTGTGGTGCCCCGCCATGATCGCGTGCGCGGCGCCAACGTCATCACCACGCTGGGCAGTCTGAACGCCATCGATGATCGCTGGCTGGCCGATGGCGCGGTGGCATTTCCGGCGCTGGCCGCCGATTCCGCGCCGCGCACGGTGTTGTTGCTCGGCGGGCCGATCGCCGGGGTACCGCTCGATGCCGACTGGTGGGCGCACCTGGCCGACACCCTGGATGCCTGGCTGACGCGCGATGGCGGCACGCTGTGGGTCAGCGGCTCGCGGCGGACGCCCGCCTGGCTGGCCGATGCGGTGCGCGCGCGCTATGCGCCGCGCGGCGCGCGGCTGTGGTTCGGCGATTGCGACGGCGAAAATCCCTACGCGGCGTTTCTGGCTGGCGCCGATCGGATCATCGCCTCGCCCGATTCGATCAACCTGATCAGCGAGGCCTGCGCCACCGGCGTTCCGGTGTCCATCGCGCTCGGGCCGAGCGGAGAGGCGAGCACGGCGGTCGCAGCCCGCCGGCACCGGCAATTCATCGCGGCGCTGCTGGAAACCGGCCGCGCCCGGCCGCTGCAAGGCCAGCCGTCGGACTGGCCGGTACGGCCACTGCGCGAGCTGCCTGACGTGGTGGCAAAGTTAGCCCGATTGCTCGGCCTTTGATCTGTCGAAATCCAGCCCGGCCGCCGCACAGGCGGCGCGTACGGTGGCCCGTGCGGCGGTGATGTCGGCATCCGGGACGATCAGCCGGGGCAGGCGGTCCAGCGTGCAGGCCAGCGCGGCGCGCAGCAGGCTGGCGTGGGCGGTGGCCAGCGCGGCGGCGGTCGCGTCGTCGAATTGTCCGGCCTGGCGCAGCGCCTCGATCAGGTCGTCGCTGGCCCGGGGCCGACACAGCGCCGGGTGCGTGTGGGCGGCGATCAGCAGTCTGGCCTGCACCAGAAACTCCAGATCGACCAGCCCGCCCGGGCCGTGCTTGAGATCGAACCGGTCAGCGGTGGTGCGATCCAGCGACTGACGCATTTTCTCGCGCATCGCCAGCACGTCGGCGAGCACCCGGTCGGCATCGCGCGGCTGGGCCAGTGCCTCGGCGCGGGTCTGCTCGAAGGCAGCGCAGACCGCGCCGGCGCCGGCCACGGCACGGGCGCGGACCAGGGCCAGGCGCTCCCAGGTCCAGGCGCGCCCGGCCTGATAGGCGCGAAAACTGTCGACGCTGCTGACCAGCAGGCCGCCGGCGCCGTCCGGCCGCAGCCGCAGGTCGGTTTCGTACAGCCGCCCGGACGGTGTGCGGATGCCCAGCAGGCCGACCAGCTTCTGGGTCAGCCGGGCGTACCAGCGTGGCGCCTCGAGCGGCCGCGCGCCGTCGGAAACCGCCGCCGGGTCGGCGTCGTAGAGAAACACCAGATCCAGGTCGGAGGAAAAACCCAGTTCTTCGCCGCCCAGGCTGCCGTAGCCGATCACCGCCAGCCCGGCACCCGGTGCCGGGCCGTGCTGGCGGGAAAACTCGTGTGTCGCCAGATCCAGCGTGGCGCGCACCACGGTCTGCGCCAGCCAGGCCAACTGCCGGGCCGAGTCGACCGGCGACTGCGCGCCGTCCAGCGTGGCCAGGGCGATGCGAAATGACACCGCGTGGCGAAACACGTTGAGCGCGCGCAGGGCTTCTTCGGTGTCGTCGAGCATGGCCGGTCGCAGCAGGCGGGCCAGCTCGTCGGCCATCGACTGGGCAGACAGCGGCGTGTCGCTGGCCCCGCCCTCGATCAACTCATCGAGCAGCAGCGGCTGTTTGCTCAGCCGGTCCGACAGCAGGGCGCTGCGCGAAAGCACCGACAGCAGCCGTTGCCGCAGGCCGGGGCGCTCTTCGATCAACGCCAGATAGCTGCTGCGCTTGACGATCGCCTGCAGCAGCTCCAGCAGGCGGCCCAGGCAGCGGTCCGGGGCGTCGATCTCGTGCAGGCCGTGCAGCAGCGAAGGCATCAGCCGGCGCAGTCGCTCCTGTCCGCGCGGGCTCATCGAGCGCGTGGCCGGCGCGCTGGCAAATGCGCGCAGCGCCGCGTCGGCGGCCGCAGGATCGGCGAAGCCCAGCCCGGCCAGCGCCTCGCTGCCATCGCCATCGCCATCGCCATCCGGCAGCGCGGTCCAGTACAGATCCAGTGTCGAAGCCTTTTCCACCGCCGATGGCTGTGGCGCCAGCAGCCGCGAGAATTCCTCGCTGACCCGGTCGCGGTGGGCCTGCAATTGAGCATCCAGCACGCTCCAGTCGGCATGGCCCAGCGCAAGCGCGATGCGCTGCCGGCTCAGGCTGTCGTCGGGCAGCCGGTGGGTCTGCTGGTCGGCCATCATCTGCAGGCGGTTTTCCAGCCGGCGCAGGAACAGATAGGCCGCGCGCATCGCCTCGGCCACCGCCGGGCTGAAGTGGCCGGCATCGACCAGCGCCGGCAGCGCGGCCAGCAGCGAGCGCTTGCGCAGGGCGGGTTCGTGCCCGCCGCGGATCAGTTGCAGCGACTGGACCAGGAATTCGATCTCGCGGATGCCGCCCGGCCCCAGTTTGATGTGATCGGCCATGTCGCGGCGGGCGACTTCGGCGGCGATCATCGCCTTCATTTCGCGCAGGCTGTCGAGTGCCGTGTAGTCCAGATAGCGGCGGTAGACGAACGGCCGAAGCGTGGCCAGCAGCCGCTCGCCGGCCGCGATGTCGCCGGCCACCGGCCGCGCCTTGATCCAGGCGTAGCGCTCCCAGTCGCGGCCTTCGCGCTGGTAGTAATCCTCCATCGCCGCGAACGACAGCGCCAGCCGCCCGCTGTCGCCAAACGGCCGAAGCCGCATGTCGACCCGGTGGCAGAAGCCTTCCTGGGTGACTTCATCGAGCAACTGGATCAGTCGCTGGCCCTGGCGCACGAAGCCGGTCTCGGCGGCCAGCGGACGCGCGCCGTCGCTCTCGCCGGCTTCGGGGTAGGCAAAGATCAGGTCGATATCGGAGGAAAAATTCAGCTCGCCGCCGCCCAGCTTGCCCAGCCCGAACACCACCAGCGACTGCGGCTGACCCTCCCCGTCGCGCATCTGCCCGTGCCGCGCGGTCATCTGGCCGTCGACCGCCGAAAGCGCGCTGCTCAGGCAGTCCTCGGCCAGCCGGGTCGCGCCCAGCAGCGTTTCCTCCACCGTGTCCAGGCCGGTGATATCGCGCCAGATCAGACGAAGCGAACCCCGCCGCCGAAACCGTCGCAGCGTGCCGGGCCAGTCGGCTTCGGGCAGCGCCAGCAGATCCGGCGCAGCCGTCGCCGGTTCCGGCCACTGCGCCCAGCGCAGCGGATCGGGCCAGCGCAGCAGTTCATCGAAGGCGAAATCGCTGGCCAGCAGCAGGCGGGTCAGCGCGCCATCGCGCACCAGCGCATCGCTGCCCGCCGCCTCGGCCAGCTGCGCCCGGCGCGACTCGACCAGGGCCAGCAGTTCCGGGTGATCGCCAAGATTCATGGCGCGATGATGGCATGGATGCCGACGCGAAAAAAAAGCCCGCACCGACTTGCGTCAGATGCGGGCTTCACTCCCTCCCCCATTCGGGGAAGCCCAGCATACGCATCTTCACGCCCCTGTCACGCTGCACTGCAAAAGAGAACCGCAGAGTACGCGAGCAGCCGTCATGCCTACGGCCCGCGTCGGGCTGGCCGAAGCTTTCCGCATCGAGTAGCCCGCATCGAGTAGCCCGTATATGGACTCCTCCCCTACCGCAAGCTGTTTTTGCTGGCTGAGATCAACGCGAACGTATATTCGGCATCGTCGTGGGGGCCGTCGCCCCCGTGCCTGGATGGGTCGTTCGAATCGCGGCTGCCTATCGGC
>JAXMJH010000117.1:0-8401 GCA_034376725.1 Lysobacteraceae bacterium
GCCGACAAGCCGATAGGCAGCCGCGATTCGAACGACCCATCCAGGCACGGGGGCGACGGCCCCCACGACGATGCCGAATATACGTTCGCGTTGATCTCAGCCAGCAAAAACAGCTTGCGGTAGGGGAGGAGTCCATATACGGGCTACGCGAGCTCGAACCCGCGCCCGCCCCGCAAAACCCACAAACTCCGCGTAGCCCGGCACGAGCGAAGCGAATGCCGGGACCGCCGGATGCGCCACGGGCTGAAGAGATTGTTCGGCCTCCCGGTGCCTGCACTGCCGGCCGCAGCTACGACCGCCGACCGCCAAAAACCGCCGCTGACCTACGCCCGCCCGCGCTGGCGCGGGTGGGCCAGAGAATGCGTCGGATCGTCTTGGAACCGTGCCCGCGTGTCGCCCTGGCGCGGGTTGCTCAGGGCGCGCTGTGCAGGCCGGTGCGACGTGGCTTGTCGCAATTGACGAAGCGCGAAGTGTTCAGCCAGCGGTTGTCGGGGTAATAGGAGAAGACAAACTGGCCGTCGCTCAGGCTGTCGATCACCTCGCGGGCGACATCCTGGCGCAGCGCCGGGCAACCGAGGCTGCGGCCAAGCCGGCCGGTCTGCTCGATGAACGACTCGCTGACGTAATCGGCGCCGTGGATCACGATGGCGCGCTCGTAGGCCTTGTCGTTGACGCCCGGCTCCAGGCCCTCCATGCGCAGCGAATACCCGTTGCGGCCGACATAGGTGTTGAGGGTGCGAAACAGGCCCAGGCTGGACGCGTAACTGCCGGGCTGGTTGGAGAACCGCTCGGCCAGCAGCTCGCCGGTGTTGCGGCCGTGGGCGACCAGTTCCTCGTACATCAGGCGCATCTTGCGCAGATCGAACACCCACAAACGCGGTTCGGTCGACGGCAGGGAATAATCGATCACCGCCAGACGCTTCGCCTGGCGATCATTGGCGCAGCTCACCGCATCGGCGGCCAGGCGCAGCACTTCGGCACTGGCGGCCGGTGCGGCCTGCTGCAAACGCTCGGCCAGCCCCTGCGCCATCACGGCGGGGGCAAGCATCAGCAGGCCAAGAAATTTCGCTATTCTGAACGGCATCGAATCATTGCATTCGCCCTCACTCAGGCACAATCCGACGCATGATGCCCTCCCCGAGCGCCGACCGGCAAGCCCCTTTCGCTGAACGCCGGCCGCTTCGCGCCGAGCCATCGGCGGTCGCTCGATCATCGCCGAAGCGCCGTCGGCGGCCATTCAAGCTCGGCCTGGCGCTATTGCCGGTGCTGTTTCTGGCCGCGCTGCCGGTCGCCGCATCCGACCCGGCGAGCCTCCTGCGCGAGCGTCTGGCGGCCGAAGCCGGCATCGGCGACCCGCGCCTGGCCGAAGCCCTGGACGCCTTCTACCGCCTGCGCGACCACGCCCCGGCCTGGACCAAGCCGTCGCGGCGGCGGGCGCTGATCAAGTCGCTCGGCGAAGTCTCGGCCGACGGACTGGACCCGGACGATTACCTCACCCCCACGCTGCGCGACGCCTGGGCGGGCGCTGCAAGCGGGTTCGATGCAGACACCGAACTGCTGGCCAGCCGCGCCGCGCTCACCGCGCTGTCGCATCTGCTCAACGGCAAGGTCGACCCGCGCCGGCTGAACCCGGACTGGAACTTCCACGCCCGCCAGATCGACACCGAGGCCGAGCTGCGCGGCCTGTCCGATGCCATCGAGCAGGGCCGTCTGGCCGAATTGTTCGCCGAGGCCCATCCGCCCCACCCGCTTTACGACCAGCTCAAGCGCGGGCTGCGCCGGCTGCGCGACGTTCAACAGAACGGCGGCTGGCCTGCCATCGAACCGGGCGAAACGCTCAAGCCCGGCATGACCGACCCCCGCGTGGCGCAACTACGCCAGCGCCTTCTGGCCGGCGGCTACGCGATGGCCGAGAGTGCCGAGCCGGAAACCTTCGACAGCGCGCTCGAACAAGCCGTCAAACAGTTCCAGCGCGAATACCGCCTGACCGCCGACGGCGCAGTCGGCAAGGCCACCCTGGCCGAGCTGAACGCGCCGATCGAATGGCGAATCGACCAGATGCGGGTCAATCTGGAGCGCGCCCGCTGGCTGCTGCACGAGCGCAGCCGCGAATTCCTGCTGGTCGACATCGCCGGGTTCGAAGCCACCTACTTCAAAGACGGCGTACCGGTCTGGCACACCCGCGTGCAGGTCGGCCAGCCGTTCAGGAAAACGCCGGAATACCGATCGCAGATCACCCACCTCGATTTCAACCCGACCTGGACCGTACCGCCGACCATCTTCCGCAAGGACATCGTGCCCAAGGTGCGCCGCGACATCGGCTACCTGGCGGCCAACCGCCTGCGCGTGCTGGATGCCGCCACCGGCCTGGAAATTTCGCCCGCCCAGGTCGACTGGAGCGCACCCAAGGGCATTCTCATCCGCCAGGACGCCGGCCCCAAGAGCGCCCTGGGCCGCGTGGTCATCCGGTTCGCCAACCCCTACGCCGTCTACCTGCACGACACCCCGCACAGCGCCATCTTCGAACACGACGAACGCGCGGTCAGCTCGGGCTGCATCCGGGTCGAACACCCGCTGGAACTCACCGAACGCCTGCTCGCCGACCCGGTCGAATGGAGCCGCGAAAAGATCGAAGCCGCCATCGCCACCGGCCGCACCCAGCGCGTCCACCTGCCGCGCGCCGTAACCGTACTGCTGGCCTACTGGAGCGTGGATGTCCACGACGACGGCCGAGTCAGCTTCCGCCGCGACATCTACGGCCGCGACGCCGCCGTGCTGGCGGAGTTGGATCGGGGTCTCTGAATCGAACTGTGTATCTGCCCGCTGAGACGACGCTGCCCGCCCGCGAGAAACAGCAATGTGGTGCTCACGACGAAGATACTGGACAACATGGCACCTGGCTTGGCCTTCATAGGGGCGGCGGCATGCAAGCAGGGTGCGCTAGGCTTGCCGATAGAATCTATCAACAGGTTGCCGGACAAACCGACTGCGCTTGTCCAACAACCGGATCAAATTGTGACTGCGCGCGACCTATCCTTAGTCGTTGGGCTACAACTATTTAATCAAGTGATAGCCCTCGTCCGTAAGAGTCTTGCGCACCGCATTTACCTGCCCAACGGTAGCCCCATGTTTCGCCGCGAAGCTGGTAGCGAGGTCTCGCACTACGCGCAATGCTGCTTTGTCGCTCTTGGGTGGGAGCTTCCAAGCCTGCGACGCACCACTCGCGAAAGAAACGCGCAACTCATTCCCTGAAATATAGGAACTCAGCTTATCAGTGGCAAAGGAACGGCGCCGACCCTTGCTTTGGCGGGCGGTACGGCTTGGGGCGGGCGGCGCAGGCTCTGAGGCGGCGCGGGGCGAGATATTGAAGACGCGCCTAAGAACATCGTCTTCAGTCTCCCCGAACTTTCCGCGGCTAGCGATGGCGTCCCAAACGGGCTGCGAGATAGAGACGGACTTCATGGCGAACTCCAGCAGTGGTAGGTGCTGCGCACAATAGCATTACTACTTTTAAGTAGCAAGAACCACTGGTTGCTTGGGTTTGCGGCCCACCTCCTCCTCGAAGACAAATCATCACATAAACCCGCCGCCAAAGCCTTGTTATAGACGGGGCGCACCCGAGAAACATCACAGCAAAAACAGAACCTTACTTCAGACAACCCAAGCCCGAAAGCTGATCTAGCAGCCCTCGCCGTCCAGGACTCCAATCTGATGGGGGCAATCGCAAGCAGTCCTCGTGCCGCTATCGGCCGTTGCAGCGTATCGCCACTCGCGGTTCGATTGAGGGCGGGCGCTGGGTATCGCACCAGCGCAGCAAGTGCCGTGCTGGTGCGTTCGGCTCGGAGATTCGCAGCCGCTGGTTTCAGGTGCGCGGCAGGGTTACGCCGCGTTGGCCCTGGTATTTTCCGCCGCGGTCGGCGTAGCTGGTCGAGCAGACTTCGTCGGACTCGAAAAACAGCATCTGGGCCACGCCTTCATTGGCGTAGATCTTGGCCGGCAGCGGGGTGGTGTTGGAGAACTCCAGGGTCACGTGGCCTTCCCATTCCGGCTCCAGCGGGGTGACGTTGACGATGATGCCGCAGCGGGCATAGGTGCTTTTGCCCAAGCAGATCACCAGGGTGCTGCGCGGAATGCGGAAGTACTCCACGGTGCGCGCCAGCGCGAAGCTGTTGGGCGGGATGATGCAGGTATCGCCCTTCATGTCGACGAAACTGCGCTCGTCGAAATTCTTCGGGTCGACCACGGTGGAGTTGAGGTTGGTGAACACTTTGAACTCATCGGCACAGCGCACGTCGTAGCCGTAGCTCGACGTGCCGTAACTGACGATGCGATGGCCATCGCCGGCATGCCGGACCTGACCCGCCTCGAACGGCTCGATCATGCCGTGCTGCGCGGCCATGCGGCGGATCCAGTTGTCGCTTTTGATAGTCATAGTGAAGCCGGATGTGGGGAATGGGGAATGGGGAATCGAAAAAGCCGGCGCCGAAATCGGGCGGCGGAATCCGGAATCAGTACGTTTGGCCTTGCGGTAGCTCGTGCGGTGGCTTTCGCCCTGACCATTCCCGATTCCCGACTCCCGATTCCCGGCCTCACCGCTATTCCTGAATGACAATATTCGGAAACCCGATCGATTTGTTCTTCGCCTGCAGCGACAGGCGGGCGGCGGTCTTGCGGGCGATGTCGCGGTATATCAGCGCGACCTGGCTGTTGGGGTCTTCGGATACGGTCGGGTGGCCGCCGTCGGCCTGTTCGCGGATGCGGATGTCCAGCGGCAGGGCGCCGAGCAGGGGCACGCCGTACTGCTGGGCCATCCGGTCGCCGCCGCCCTCGCCAAACACATGCTCGGCGTGGCCGCATTTCGAGCAGATGTGCACGGCCATGTTCTCGACGATGCCCAGCACCGGCACTTCGACCTTCTCGAACATCTTCAGCGCCTTTTTGGCGTCCAGCAGCGCGATGTCCTGCGGCGTGGTGACGATCACCGCGCCGGACACCGGCACCCGCTGGGCCAGGGTGAGCTGGATGTCGCCGGTGCCCGGCGGCAGGTCGATGATCAGATAGTCCAGGCCGTCCCACAGCGTCTCGCCCAGCAGCTGTTGCAGCGCCTGGGTGACCATCGGGCCGCGCCAGATCATCGGCGTGTCCTCGCCGACCAGCAGGCCGATCGACATCGCCTGCAGGCCGTGGCCGTACTTGGGCACGATCTTCTTGCCGTCCGGCGTGTCAGGCTTGCCTTCCAGGCCCAGCATTTTCGGCACCGACGGGCCGTAGATATCGGCATCGAGCACGCCCACCCGCGCGCCCTCGGCCTGCAGCGCCAGCGCCAGGTTGACCGCCGTGGTCGATTTGCCGACGCCGCCCTTGCCGGACGCAACGGCGATGATGTTCTTCACGCCGGGCAGCGGCGAGAGCTCTTTCTGAACTTTGTGGGTATGCACCCGCGAACCGACCTGCACCACCGCGCTGGCGATGCCCGGCACGGCCTGCACGGCAGTGCGGACCTGCGCGGCCAGCGCCTCATGCCAGCCGGCCGCCGGATAGCCCAGCTGGATTTCCACGGCGGCCCGGTCGCCGTCCACGCCCACCCCGCGCACGGCGGCTTCGCCCAGCGGCTGGCAGGTGTGCGGATCGTGCAGGGCGGCGATGGCAGCTTTGACCTGTGCGGCGAGGTCGGTCATTGGCGGTTTCCATGTGGCTTCGGCGAGACGGCAATTGTAGCCGACCCTGTCGCGCGGCTCGGTATCGACACGAGAACGAGATCGGGGCCGAACGCGACCGAACGACGCAGCGATCCGCCGCCAACCGGTCCGCGCGCACCGGGTCGGGCGGTTGGTGGAAGCCGGCGAAATCGCACGAAACCTGCGCCGCGCCAGCGCCGGTTTGTCGAAAACCATCGACCCGTCGTTGCCTCATCGAAGCGAAAGCCCTGCCGCATCTGGGATAATCCCCGACTCGCCCTTCAACCACGCCGATCATGCCCGCGACAACCCCCGCTCTCGTCACCTGTGCCCTGCCCTACGCCAACGGGCCGCTGCACATCGGCCACCTGGTCGGTTACATCCAGGCCGACATCTGGGCGCGCGCCCGTCGCATGGAGGGCGGCACCGTCTGGTACGTGTGCGCCGACGATGCCCACGGCACGCCGATCATGCTGGCCGCCGAAAGGGCCGGCGTGGCGCCGGAAACCTTCATTCGCGACATCCAGGCCGGGCATGAGCGCGACTTCGCCGAGTTCGGCGTGGCCTTCGACCATTACCACTCCACCCACTCGGAAGAAAACCGCGAGATCGCCACCCGCATCTATCTGGCCCTGCGCGATGGCGGCCACATCGCCCGGCGCAGCATCGCCCAGCTCTACGACCCCGAGCGCGGCATGTTTCTGCCCGACCGCTACGTCAAGGGCGAGTGCCCCAAGTGCGGCGCGCCGGATCAGTACGGCGACAATTGCGAGGTGTGCGGCGCGGCCTATGCCCCGACCGATCTGAAGAACCCGCGTTCGGCGGTGTCCGGCGCGGTGCCGGAGCTGCGCGAGTCGGAGCATTATTTCTTCCAGCTGGGCGATTTCGAGGGGTTTCTGCGCGATTGGCTCACCGGCGACAGCACGCATCCGGCGGTCAAGGCCAAGCTGATGGAGTGGGTCGATGGCGGCCTGCGCGATTGGGACATCAGCCGCGACGCGCCCTACTTCGGTTTTCCGATTCCTGACGCGCCGGGCAAGTTCTTCTACGTCTGGCTGGACGCGCCGGTCGGTTATCTGGCCAGCTTCAAGGCGCTGTGCGACGCCAGAGGCATCGATTTCGATGCCTATCTGGGCGCCGACAGCCAGGCCGAGCTGCACCATTTTCTGGGCAAGGACATCATCAATTTCCACGGCCTGTTCTGGCCGGCCATGCTGCATGGCGCCGGCTTTCGCACGCCGACCGCGCTGCACGTCAACGGTTATCTCACCGTCAACGGCGCCAAGATGTCCAAGTCGCGCGGGACGTTCATTCAGGCGCGCACCTGGCTCGATCATCTGCCGGCCGAGCCGCTGCGCTATTACTTCGCCGCCAAGACCGGCGCCGGGGTGGACGATCTCGACCTCAATCTCGAAGACTTCGTGCAGCGGGTCAATTCCGATCTGGTCGGCAAGTTCGTCAACATCGCCAGCCGCTGCGCCGGGTTCATCGCCAAGCGTTTCGATGGCCAACTCGCAGCCGCGCTGCCGCAGCCCGAGCAGTACGCGCATTTCGTCGCCACCCTGGCCGAGGTGCGCGCCAGCTACGCCGAGGGCGAATACAGCCGCGCAATCCGCCAGCTGATGGCCTTGGCCGATGAAGCCAACCGCTACATCGACGACCAGAAGCCCTGGGTGATCGCCAAACAGGACGGCGCCGATGCCGAGCTGCAAGCGGTGTGCAGCCAGGGCCTGAACCTGTTTCGCGTGCTCGCCGCCGGCCTCAAGCCGGTGCTCCCGGACATCGCATCGCGAGCCGAAGCCTTCCTCGCCGCCCCGGCGGATCACTGGAACGACCTGGCGCAGCCGCTCACCGCACATCGCATCCAGCCCTTCCAACCCCTGCTCACCCGCATCGACCCCAAGCACATCGAAGCCATGACCGAAGCCAGCACCGAATCCCTGAAGCCCACCCAGCCTGGAGCATCAGCTTCGGCTTCGGCTTCGGCTTCGGCTTCGGCTTCGGCTTCGGCTCCGGCTTCGGCTCCGGCTTCTGCTTCTGCTCCGGCTTCTGCTCCGGCTCCTGCTTCTGCTTCTGCTTCTGCTTCTCCGATTCCCGATTCCCGAATCCCGAATCCCGGCCTCACCACCATCGACGACTTCGCCAAACTCGACCTGCGCATCGCCACCGTCACCGCCTGCGAGTTCGTCGAAGGCTCGACCAAGCTGTTGCGCTTCGAACTCGATGCCGGCGAACTCGGCACCCGACAGATTTTTTCCGGCATTCGCGCCAGCTACGGCGAGCCCGAGAAACTGATCGGCCGATCCGTGGTGTTCATCGCCAACCTTGCCCCGCGCAAGATGCGCTTCGGCGTGAGTGAGGGCATGATTCTCTCTGCCGGCCACGACGACAGCGGCCTGTTTCTGCTAGACGCCGACACCGGCGCCGCGCCGGGCATGCCGGTGAGGTGATTTTGTAGGGGCCGGGAATAGGGAATAGGGAATGGGAAATCGCAAAAGCGGGTTGTCGGCCGACCTTCCGGCATCATTCTCACCGCGGGTAGCCCGGCTTGAGCGCAGCGAAAGCCGGGACCGCCGGATACCACCCAGCGCCTCGCCATCCCGGCATACGGCCTTCGGCCTATGCCAGGCTACGCGGTTCGCATGACGGGCCGTTGTCCCGGTAAAGTGAGCGAAGCGCGAGCGACCAGCCCTTTCGATTCCCGATTCCCGATTCCCGATTCC
>JAXMJH010000118.1:0-19897 GCA_034376725.1 Lysobacteraceae bacterium
AAGCCGATAGGCAGCCGCGATTCGAACGACCCATCCAGGCACGGGGGCGACGGCCCCCACCACGATGCCGAATATACGTTCGCGTTGATCTCAGCCAGAAAAAACAGCTTGCGGTAGGGGAGGAGTCCATATACGGGCTACTCGCGCGCAAGTTCATCGACTTGAGCATCCGCAGTCGCAACCGGCTGGTGAAAGCCTGGGCGAGTCGACGGCGATACATTCCAGCCCCACAAAGCGGAACGGCCGACATTGCTGTCGGCCGTTCCGGTGTTGCGTACTTCGACGGTGGATCAGAAGCTGTAGCGGAAGCCCAACTGCAAGCGCCAGCGCGATTCGCCGGTGACGTCACGCAGGGTCTGAAGGTCGGGGTTGTTGAAGCGGTAGACGAACTTGCCGCTGGCCGGATCGACGCCGCCGAATTCGACGACACCCAGCTGACGCGGGAAGCCGACCTCCTCGATCAGACCCCAATCGCGGTCGATCAGATTCAGGACGTTCTGAATATCCAGCCAGATTTCCGCCTTGTTGCCCTTGAACAGGCCCGGCAGTTCCTGACTGAAGCGCAGATCGACCTGGTTGGTCCACTTGCTGTCTTCGGAGTTGCGCTCTGCGTTGCCGCCAGCAAACCGGGCCAAACCCGGATTCTGCGCCAGGAAAGCGAAGAAAGCGTCTTCCTCGGCGGCCGAGCCGAACAATACATCGCCACGACCGCTCGGGACGTACAACAGATCGTTGATGATGCCATCGCCGTTGGCGTCGTTGTCGAACGTCCAGCTGAACGGCACACCGCTGCGGCCTTCGTAGAACAGACCGATTTCGGTCTTGTAGTCGTTGAACACCGGCACCCGGTAGCTGACGGCAGCGGTGATGCGGTCGCGGATGGCCGAGTTGGAGCGGCCAGCGACGATGTCGTTCGGGTTGACGTTGGCGACGTTGGAGAAGTTGGAGATCGCGCGGCTGGAAGTCAGCGGGCTGACTTCGGTGGCGTCTGTATAGGTGTAGGCCAGCTGCCAGAACCAGCGTTCGGACATGGGCTTCTGCAGGCTCAGGGTGAAGCTCTCGCCACCGCCCTTGCCGGTGCTTTCCGCCAGCACGACATCACGGAACCCGGCGGTGGCATTGGCGCGGCTCTGCCCGGCCGAACTACCGCCGCGGAACTGGCCGGCCTGGTTCCAGTTGGCCGGGTTCAGCGCATCCGGACGCCAGAACAACTGCCGACCATCCGGACCGAACCCGGTCGGGGTGCCCAGGTTGAGGTGCTGGTAGGCGATGCCCTCCTTGACCTCGGTGATGATGACTTCGGCCGAGGCCACCAAGCCCCACCACGGCAGCTCGTGGTCGAGGGCAAGATTGGCCTTCCACACCGAGGGCTGCTGCAGATCCGACGAAATCAGATCGACATCAGCCGCCGGCTGACCGCCAACGGCAAATTGCGGCTGATTGTCCGGATCCGGTTCGAAGGTCGGTCGGTTGGCCGGGCAGCCGGCCAGACCAGCGGTACCGCAACCGAACACGGTGATCTTCAGGCCATCGTTGGAGAACGGATTGGCCAGCCAGACATTGGCGGCGGCACCCTGGAACAGGCCGAAACCACCGCGCAATTGTGTGCTGCGTTCGGTATCGAAGTTGTAGTTGAAGCCGAAGCGCGGCTGGAACAGTTCGTTGCCGTCGATGGTGGCGTCATTTCGGACGCCGAAGGCGTTGAAGAAGTTCTGATTGAAGCCGGGGCGACCGCCCACGTCCGGGATGTCGACGCGCACACCGCCGACCACGCTCAGATTGTCGGTCATCTGCCAGGTGTCTTGCAGGAAGAAGCCGTAGTTCTTGAGGGAGAAGTCGGCAGCAGCATCGTTGATGTCAGCGCCGTTGGCCTGTCGGAATGTGAATTCCCGGAACACGCCATTACGGAAGTCGTTGATGTTGTTGAATCGATAGTTACCGAAGCTGGATTCGACGAACAGGTTGAAGATGTCGTTGTCTTCATAATCGACGCCGAACCGGATGGTGTGATCGCCGGCGTAATAGTCGCCCTGGAAGAAGATGTTCAGGGTCTCGGTGCCCAGTACGTTGGCGTGACGGAACTGCTCGGTGCCCAGTCGGACCGACTGACCGCCGAAGTCCACGCGCACGGTCGGCAGCCGCGACTGGTTGAGCGGGACCGAGTCGAAATCGCGGAACGAGACTTTCAGTTCAGTAGCGAAGTTGTCGGTCCAGTCGGAGTAGAGCTGGCCGACGAAGCTTTCGATCAAGTTGTTCTGGGTGTACCAGTGCGAAGACAGCGACAGGGTGTTGTTGTTGATGTTGGGGAGAACGACCGTGTCTTCCTCGGTGCGGGTGTAGCGGAAGCTGGCGCGCTGGAAGTCGGTGATATTCCAGTCGAGCTTCACCAGGAAATCTTCCACCTCGGTATTGAGGCCTGGAACATTTCCGAAACCGCCCGCATCGAAGCCCCAGACGCTCTGGGAGATATTGATGATCTCGTCAAGATTGGCCTGGGTGATGTTGCTGACGATGTTGCTTGCATTGCTGCCGACCGGGCCGAAGTCCGGACCTGGCGCCTTGCGCTTGAAGTTTTCGTAGTTGACCAGGAAGAACAGCTTGTCCTTGATCAGCGGGCCGCTGAAGGTGCCGCCATAGGTGGTCTCGTCCTGGAACCCGGCAAACGGGGTGTTGTTGACGCCGTCGCCAACCATCGAGTCATCACGGTAGACGAACACGCCGCTGCCCTTGAACTCGTTGGTACCGGACTTGGTCACCGCGTTGATGTTGGCGCCGGTGTAGCGAGTCTGGGTGACATCGTAGTTGGCGATATTGACCTGCACTTCCTCGATGGCGTCGATCGAGATCGGCTGCTTGGCGGTCGGCAGGTTGTTGGCGGCCAGTCCGAAGGTGTCGTTGATGCTGGTGCCGTCGATGGTGATCGAGTTGAACCGGACATTCTGGCCCAGGGCCGCGATTTCGCCGCGCTGCTTGTCGGTCTGGCTCAACCGCGGATCGAGCCGCGCGTAGTCCTGAAGATTGCGCTGAATCGAGGGAAATGCCTCGATCTGCTCACGAGCGATATTGGTACCGGTGCCGATCTTCTCCGGAGTGAACAGGCGGGACTGTGCCGAGGCGATCACTTCGATCGCATCGAGCTGAGGCGCCATCGAGCGCAGTTCGGCGTTCACCTGCGAGACTTCAGCGAGCAGGGCATAGACGTCTTCCCTGGCAACCGACTGGAATCCGTCCTTGCTGATCGTCACGGTATACGGGCCACCGACGCGCAGACCACGGGCATTCCAGCGACCATTGTTATCGGCCGTGGCACGACTGACCGTGCCGGACTCGGTGTGAACCACGGTGACCTGGGCACCGGACAGTGGCGCACCGGATTCATCGACGATGCGGCCGGTCAGGGCGGCAGCGGTGCTCTGTGCGAACGTTGGAGCAGAGGCCAGCGCCAGAGCGAGCCCAATGGCAAGACGGGACAAACGGACGGAATTTCGGTTTCTCATCGTAGAGGACCCTTTGGAATGGGTGCGCACTGCCTCACGGGAACCACACTAGACCCGATGGCAACGACACAGCGCGCAGGACGGTGTTGAATCGCGGATTTCCCTAACAACAGGCCTCCCAGGCCCGGTCGTTAACTGGTATTTAACACCTTATCAACGGTATGTGACAAGTTTCTTGCGATTTTTGGACAGCATTCAGACTTGCACGGGTCAGCAGCCGGCTGCGTTTCAGCCGGGAGGCTCGACATAAACGGTATCTCTCGGTCGGGGGTCGTCGCCGGCTGCGGTCGCAGCTGGCGCGGTACGGGCATCAGCCCAGGCTCGATCCGGGCCGGGCCATCGCAAACAACTCGTTGATTTTATTATTTTTGATCGGTCGTTTGCGCAGACAGGCCACGCGGGCCGGCCAGATAGCGGACTTTCTTGCTTGCCTTGATCCGGGTCAGGTCCAGGCACACCAGCCCGTCGACGCAGTGTCCAAACGCCGGATCCACGCCAAATGCCAGGAACCGCACGCCATCCGGCTCGCAGACGTCGGCATACTGTTTGTAGAGCATCGGCAGGGATGCGCCGAGGGTAGCCAGTTGCCGCTTGAGTTCAATCAGCCCGGCCCGGACATCGAGCCCCTTCCAGAGTTCGGCCGCGCGCAGGGCGACCGCCGGATCCACCCGATAGGGATTGCGCGCGCTGGCCAGACCCTCTGAGTCGCCGTAGTAATGCTGATGAAAGTGGACGATCCACGAGCGGGCCACTTCGCCAAGGCTTACCGAAAGGCTGACCGGGCCAATCAGGTAGCGAACCTCGGGGTACGCCCGCAAGTAGGCGCCAATGCCCTGCCAGAGATAGTCCAGACTGCGCCCGCCCTGATAGTCCGGATGGACGAAACTGCGACCCAGCTCGACCGCCGACCGGAGCAGGCTGGTCGCGCGAGGCGAATAATCGAACAGGCTGGCCGAGTACAGCCCATCGCGGCCGCGCTCCGAAAGGATGCGTCGCGCCTCGCCCAGGCGATAGGCGCCGGCGATGGTGGACGCCGAGTCATCCCACAGCACCACATGCCGATACCAGGCGTCGTAGCGGTCGAGGTCGCGGCGCAGGCCGGTACCCTCGGCCACGCGGCGAAAGGTCAGCTCGCGCAGCCGGCCGATCTCGCGCAGCGCCGCGTCGTCGGTAGTCGGATCGAGCAGAACGATGTGCTGGCCGTCGCTGGTCTTGCCCAGATTGCGAGCGGACTGCAAGGCGCTGCGCACTGCAGCCGGGCTCTCCGAATGGGCAATGGCGCTGGAAGTAGCGAACATCGGTGGCTTGCGTTTGCCGAGCCGGTAGACATGAGCCCGCATGCGCTGCGCGACCAGGCGATCATCCAGCGCGCTGGAGAACAGGGCCCCGGTGTCGACCGTCCCGCCGACGGTGATGGTGATGTGCGAGCGGTCCCTGCCGAACATCTCCCTGGGCAGCATCAGAGTGGCAAGCGGCTTCGCCAGCATCGATACGCCGTAGAACGTCGACGAATTGCGCGCCGCGATGTGGATCGGCAGGACTGCGGCACCGCTTTTGCGGGCGAACCTCAGGAATCCCTCCGACCAGCGACCATCGCGGATTCCGCTCGGACTGAGCCGGCTGACCTCACCGGCCGGGAAGACGATCAACGCTTCTTCCCGATCCAGGGCCCGATACGCCTCGCGCACCTGACGACCGCCGCCGCCGAACACATCGCACGGCACCAGCAGCGGCGCCAGTCCGCGCAGCTGCATCAGCACCTGATTGGCGAGAATCTTCACGTCGCGCCGGACCGAGCCGACCAATTGCAGCAGCGCCAGTGCGTCGATCGCGCCCAGCGGATGATTGGACACGATCAGCAACCGGCCCTCGGCCGGGATGTTCTCCAGGTCGGTCAGGGCGACCCGGTAGCGGGCATCCAGACACTTGAGCGCGCAATCGACGTAGTCGAAGCCGACCCGCCCATCCAGATTGGCCAGCAGGCGGTTGAGCGGTTCCTCGCCGACCATTTGCCGCAACAGGCCCACGACCGGCCTGCCGATCACCTGGCCGGGCCCTTCGGCCAATTGGGGAAAGCGGCTATAGAAGCTTTCTTTGACGTCGATCATCGGCCCGGCTTCCCTTCACGATTACTGCATAACAGTTTCGGGTTGCAATCTGAATCCTGGATGACAGACCGTGCTAGAGGCCGGAAGTGCCCAGATAGGTGGTCAACCCGTCGAGCAGCATCTGCACGGAAATCGCCACCAGCAGCATGCCCATCAAGCGTTCGATCGCCAGCAGCGCCCGGATGCCGAGCATCCGGTACAGCCGGAAGGCGCCGAACAACAGGACCGCAGTCGCCAGCCAGGCCAGAAACAGGGCCAGACTCCAGTCGGCCAGCCGACCCGGCTCGGAGCTGGCCAGCAACATCACCGCCGCCATCCCCGACGGCCCGGCGACCAGGGGAATGGCCATCGGCACGATGAACGGCTCGCCCTCCGGCAATTCGCCCATGAGACCCTGGGCCGAAGGAAAAATCATCCGCAAGCCGATGATGAACAGGATGATGCCCCCGGCGATGCTGATCGACTCCTGTCTCAGGTGCATGAACTCCAAAAGATATTTTCCGCCGAACAGAAATCCCATCAGGACAGCCAGCGCGATCAGCAGCTCGCGGGCCAGCACACGGTAGCGCCGCTCCGGTGGCAATGGCCTGAGCAGGCTCAGGAAAATCGGGATATTGCCGAGCGGATCGAGGATCAAAAACAGCAGCAGGGCCGCCGACAGGGTGGTCATTGCTTGGGCCCTGGCGCCCAGATCCGACCGCGCTGATCGATGCCGGCCGGCGACAGCAGGTGGACCATCGCCGGCGCGTAGGCCGCCGGCTCCGGCCATTGACCGGCGTCCTCGCCGAACCAGGCGCGGCCGCGCAGTCGGGTGCGCATCGGGCCGGGACGCAGCGCGCTGACCCGCACCGTGCTGTTTTCCAGCTCGGCGGCGGCGATTTCCAGCAGCCCTTCCAGGCCGCGCACCGCGATGCCGTATCCGCCCCAATAGGCGCGGCTGGTCTTCGCCGGGTCATCGATGACGAACACCAACGCGCTGTCGGCGCTGCGCCGCAGCAGCGGAAGGCAAGCCTGCGAGAGCAGCCAGGCCGCCGAGAGATTGACGTGCAGCGGGCGCAGGAAGTCCTCGGGCGGGGTCTGTTCGAGCCCTGACAGACCCTGAAAACTCGCCGCGCAGTGGCAGATGCCGTCCAGCCGGCCGTAGTTCGCCTCGATGCGCGATGCCAGTTCGGCAAAGTCATCGGGGCTGGCGCCGGCCATGTCGAGCGGATAGATCGCCGGCGCTGCGCCCTGCGCTTCGATCTGGTCGTAGAGCCGCTGAAGCTTGGGGACGCGGTGACCCAGCAGGATTGGCAGGCCACCCGCCTGGGCGACTGCCATCGCCGTCGCCGAACCCAGACCGCCGGCCGCGCCGGTGATCAGCACCACCCGCCCGGACAGCAGAGCCGGATCGGGCGGTAACGCGGGTGCGGCTTCGGTCACCGGGCGTCCTCGCCCACGTTGCCGACCTCGGCCACCAAGCGGGCCAGCTCACCGCTTTCAAGCAGCTCCAGGGTGATGTCGCAGCCACCGATCAACTCGCCCTGAACGAACAACTGCGGAAAGGTGGGCCAGTTCGAATAGTGCGGCAGGCCGGCGCGGATCAGCGGGTCGGCAAGCACATTGACATGGTGGAAGTTCTTGCAGTTTGCGGCTCGCAGCGCCTCCACAGTCCGGCTGGAGAATCCGCACATGGGAAACTGCGGAGTCCCCTTCATGAACAGCACCACTGGGTGCTGCTGTACGATCTGCTGGATCATTTCTGATGCGCTCATGGCATTCATTCCTGGTAAGTAGGTGTTCGCCTGCCCGCAATTGCTCACGCGGTCGACACGGAAGGCAGGCGACGACGGGTTAGAATTGTAAGCCCTCCGGCGGACTTCGGCTGCGCGCCGCCGCCATCACCCCACCTCGACGGAGATCTGCACATGGCTATCGAACTTCCCGCACTGCCCTATGCCCGCGACGCGCTGGAACCGCATATTTCCGCGGAAACCATCGATTTCCACTACGGCAAGCATCACCAGACCTATGTGACCAACCTCAACAAACTCATCGAGGGCACCGAGTTTGCCGATCAGGACCTGGAAACCATCGTCCACAAGTCGCAGGGCGGCATGTTCAACAATGCGGCCCAGATCTGGAATCACACGTTCTACTGGAACTGCCTCAAGCCCAATGGCGGCGGCGAGCCCAGCGGCAAGCTGGCCGAAGCCATCGACAAGGCGTTCGGCTCGTTTTCGCAGTTCAAGGAGCAGTTCAGCCAGACCGCCATCACCACCTTCGGGTCCGGCTGGGCGTGGCTGGTACAGCGCGAGGATGGCTCGCTCGGACTGGTCAGCACCTCCAATGCCGCTACCCCGTTGACCGGGCCGGATACGCCGCTGCTGACCTGCGATGTCTGGGAGCACGCCTACTACATCGACTACCGCAATGCCCGGCCCAAATACCTGGAAGCATTCTGGAATCTGGTCGACTGGGATGCCGTTGCCACCCGTCTGCGCTGATTCGGCACCCGTTCCGGCATCGTGATCGACAGACCCACCGAACTGCTGCGCATCGAGGGGTTGTGCTGCGACTACGGTGGCCAGCCCGCCGTGGTCGGAGTGAGCCTGACGCTGGGCATCGGCCAGCTCGGCTGCCTGCTCGGCCCCAGCGGCTGCGGAAAGACCACCCTGCTGCGCGCCGTGGCGGGTTTCCACCAACCCTCACGGGGACAGATTCTGCTGCGCGGCATCGATGTCACGCGCTTGCCGCCGGAGCAGCGGCGGATCGGCTTCGTGTTTCAGGACCTGGCGCTGTTTCCGCACCTGACCGTTGCCGGCAACGTGGCCTTCGGCCTGCGCAAGCTCAGCCGGGCCGAGCGCGCCGCGCGCGTCGCCGATACGCTGGCGCCGCTGGGCCTGTCGGCGTTCGCCGAACGCTATCCGCACGAACTGTCCGGCGGCCAGCAGCAGCGGGTCGCGCTGGCGCGCTCGCTGGCGCCGCGCCCCGACCTGCTGTTGCTCGACGAACCCTTTTCCAGCCTGGACGCCGACCTGCGCGGCAGCCTGCGCGATGAGCTGCGGCGGGTTCTGAACCAGCTCGGCATCGCAGCACTGCTGGTCACCCACGATCAGGAGGAAGCCTTCAGCTTCGGCGATCGGGTGGGCGTGATGCGCGACGGCGAATTACTGCAGTGGGATTCGGGCTTCGATGTCTATCACCGGCCGGCCGATCCGTTCGTCGCCCGGTTCGTGGGTGAGGGGCGATTTCTCGACGGCACCGTGGTCGACGCTCGTCAGGTCGACACGGCGCTGGGTAGGCTGACCAGCTCGAGCCAGCTGGACTTCGCGCCCGGCACCCGCGTGCGGGTACTGCTCAGACCCGATGACCTGCGCTCCTGCGTCGGCCATGGGTTCAGCGTGGAAGTCACCAACGCGAGTTTCCGTGGCGCCGAACACCTGTACACCCTAAAGCTGAGCAATGGCGAGAGCGCCTACGCCCTGCTGCCCAGTCATCAGCGGTTCGAGCCCGGCCAGCGGATGAACGTGTGCACGGATATCGAACACGTCGTGGTGTTTCCCGGCGAAGCCCGACAAGCCCGATAGTTCGGCGGTCGGCGCGCGTCAGCCGGCGAGGCGGGCGATCACCGGGGCGACCTGCGCCTGACGGCCCAGCGCGGCGGCCACGCGATCCAGCGCGGCACTGAGCGCTTCGGCCGACTCCGCCCTGAACGTGGCATGGCCCACCTTGCGTCCTTCGCGGGCCTGCTTGCCGTAATCGTGCCAGTGCCCGCCCGGCTCCGACAGAACAGCGGCAGACTCCGGCAGCGCTCCGACCCAGTTGAGCATGCACGACACGCCGCGCGCCTGGGTCGAGCCCAACGGCAAGCCGAGCACTGCGCGCAGATGATTCTCGAACTGCGAGCACTCGGCACCTTCGATGGTCCAGTGCCCTGAGTTGTGGACCCTGGGCGCCATTTCGTTGGCCAGCAGCGCATCGCCGACCTGGAACAGCTCGAGCGCGAAAACCCCTACGTAGCCGAGGGTTTCGGCAATGCGGCTGGCATGCTCTACGGCCAGCCGAGCCAGCGCGTCGGTCACCGGCGCAGGTGCCAGGCTGGCCGACAGAATGCCGTCGACGTGCCAGTTCTCGGTGACCGGCCAGCACACGAACTCGCCCGCTTCGCTGCGCGCGGCGATGATCGACAGCTCGCGATCGAACGGCACCCACGATTCCAGAATCAATCCGTGCTCATGGCCACCCAGTGCGTCCCAGCCCGCGGCGATATCTCCCGGTTCGCGCAGCCGGAACTGGCCTTTGCCGTCATAGCCCAGCCGGCGGGTCTTGAGCACCGCAGGCAAACCGATCTCGCCGGCCGCCGCCTCGAGTGCGTCACGGGTCGCAACTGCGGCGTAGGGCGCAACCGGAATACCCAGCTCGCCGAATAATTGTTTTTCGGCCAGCCGGTCCTGCGCCAGTGCCAGCGCGCGCGGCGCCGGGAAAACCGGAACCTGCGACGCCAGCCAGCCTGCGCTGTCGGCCGGCACGTTCTCGAAATCGAAGGTTGCGACATCGATCCGCCCGGCGAATGCCGCCAGCGCGTCGAGATCGCGATAGTCGGCGGTCAGCTGCGGCACGAACTGTCCGGCACAGGCGTCGGCGGCGGTGTCAAGCACAAGAAAACGCAGCCCGAGCGGCGCGCCAGCCAGCGCCAGCATGCGCGCAAGCTGGCCACCGCCGAGGATTCCGACCGTGGTCGCGGTCACGAGGAAGCCGGAATGCGCGGATCGGCATTGCCGAGCACCGCATCAGTCTGTTGCTCGCGGAAGCGCGCCAGCGCGGCGCGGATCTCAGGGTAGTCGCCGGCCAGCATCGCCGCAGCGAACAGGGCCGCGTTGGCCGCTCCGGCCGGCCCGATGGCGAAGGTGGCGACCGGAATACCGGCCGGCATCTGGACGATCGACAGCAGCGAATCGAGGCCACTGAGCGCCTTGGACTGAACCGGGACACCGAGCACCGGGACCAGCGTCTTGGCAGCCAGCATGCCGGGCAAATGCGCCGCGCCGCCGGCGCCGGCGATGATTGCGCGCAACCCGCGATCCTGCGCAGTCTCGGCATAGGCGAACAACCGATCCGGCGTGCGGTGCGCCGAAACCACCTGCACCTCATGCCCTATGCCCAGGCTTTCCAGTCGCTCAGCTGCCGAACGCAGGGTTTCCCAATCGGAACGGGAACCCATTACCAGCCCGATCAGACACTTGTCGCGTGAGTGGACGCTCATGACGAGTTTCTGCGTTAAAACATTATTGTAAGCGCTAGCCATGCCTGAGAGAATCACCACACACACTTGAACATGCCGGCCGTGGATCAACGCCTCCTGGACATTCTTTGTTGCCCCGCGACCCGACAGCCGCTGACCTTAGCCAGCGAACGCGATCTGGACGCCATCAATGCTGCGATCCGAACCGGATCGGCCAGCACGGTTGCGGATGCGTCCGCACCGACCCGGATCGAGGCCGCACTGGTCACCCGTGACCGCAGACTGATTTATCCGATCGAAGACGGCATACCCGTCCTGCTGCCGGAACGGGCGATATCCGCCAACTCGATCACGGACTTCCCCGCATGAGAAACGCTAGGCTGGCCACTTCCGCCAGGGCATCCGCCCCCAGGCGGAGGTCTCCGAGCGCCGGCGAACCGTCATGACTGGAACCGCGCACGAGCACAATCCGATCCGCGCCCGTCTGCTGTATGCAGAACTGGCCAACTCACTTCGCAGCAGCCTGAAGGGCGCGCTTGAGGCGCTGTTCGAATCAGTCGACGACAGCCTGTTCGACCTCACCGAGCGCAGTCAGGACGGCGAATCGCAACACGCCTATTTCGTCGGCATGCGCGAATGCCGCAAGCACAAGGAAGCAGCGATTGGCGCATTCCTGGCCGCCATCGGCGAGGACATGCCGGAGACGTTCGCGTCTGAGATCAAGCCGGACGATCTCACCCTGCTCAGCCACGACCGTCTGGAACAACATCTCGCGATCACCGGCATGTCGGCCCGCTGCAACCAGCAACTGGCTGCGGTGCTAGATCCGCTGACGCTGTCGGTTGCCGCACTGTCCAAATGGCCGAATCCCTCGATCAATTCCAATCCGTTCGGCCCAAACCAGTTGTCGCTGCACTTTGAAGCGGCAATCGAGGACATCCCAGTATCGCTGGAAGTCCGCTTGATTCTGTTCAAATTATTCGATCGTCTGGTGCTCTCGCGGCTTGAACCCGTCTATCAGGGGCTGCTCGATCAGCTTTCCGCTGCCGGCATCAGCCCGCTGGCAATACCTGATGCGGACCCAGCACCGGCGCCGAAGAAGGTCGAGGCTCCGCCGGCGTCCGATGGCCACACTCCACCGGACGACGGCGCGCGGACTTCGAGCACCGGCGAAGGCCCGGCCGCCACCGGAGAAGACGTGCTCCTCGAGCTTTTGCTCGGCCTGGTCGCGATGCGCGGCGACACCGCGACCGACGAGGCGAAGACGCCGGTCGGCGGGGCGCGCGCCGGCCGCGCGCCACCGACCAACGCCGGCAGCATGCCGCCGCTTCCTCTGGTGAAAGCAATCGAAAGAGCGGCGCGCCGGATTGCTGAAGGCGGGAAATTGCCACCGCCACGCCAGTTCGCTGCCCAGCTTCTGGCTGAAGCGCGCTATGCCGGTGAGAATCAGGCAGCCGACCCGACCCAGGCGGCCACCGTCGATCTGGTCGGGCGGCTTTTCGACGTGGTGCTTCAGGACGCGCGGGTCGCCAAGCCCATGCAGCCGGTGCTGCACCGCATGCAGGCCCCACTGACCCGGGCTGCGCTGCACGATCCCCGGTGCCTGTCCGACCCGCAGAACCCGCTGCACCGGGCCCTCGACATGCTGGCCGACGTATCGCTGGGCTGGTGCCGCAGCGCGGATCCCGAGGAGCGACAGCTCAAGCAGATCATGGAATCGGTCGATGCCATCGCTGCGGCTCCAGGAACCGCCGAACTGGCGAGCAGCATCGCTGTCCTGACGCAATTTCTCGAGAAGCAGCAGCGCCGGGCCGAGGTCGCAGAACAGCGCGTGATCGACACGGCCAGCGGCCGCGAACGACTGGCCTATGCCCGCCAGAAGGTGCACCAGACGCTGTACGGAAAACTCGCGCAGGCGCCGGTATCGACGTGGCTGCGCAATCTTCTGACCCGGCCCTGGAGCAACTATCTGGTGCTGTTGTGGTTGCGTAACGGCGAGCAGTCGAGCACCTACACCGAAGCCGTGAACTTCGTCGACACGCTGCTGTGGTGCGCCAACACCAGCGCCAACCATATCGAAAGGCTGCGCATGCGCGCGATGCTCCCGGTCCTGGAAACCCAGCTCCGCACCGGCCTGGCGACCGTGGCCTATCACGACAAGGAGATCGCTCAGCTGATCGACGAACTGCGGGAGTTCTTCGCATTTCGCCTCGGCGAGAGTCCTGAGCCGGCGTTTCTGGAGATGGAACCACCGGACAAGACGAGCCCCGGATCGGTCAACGATGAGGCCAGGGTCGACGAAGACCAGCCGCAACCCGGCGACCTGGACCCGGCATTGATTGGCCGCATCGGGAAGGCCGAACCGGGCACCTGGTTCGAGTTCGGCCCGGTCGGGTCGAACCAGGCCGAACGTGCGAAGCTGTCCTGGGTCAGTCCCTATTCGGGTCGCTACCTTTTCGTCAATCGCAACGGCATGCGGGTAGCCGACCGTCGGCCCGATGAGATCGTCAGGGACCTGGAACAGGATCTGGCGCGCATTCTGGAAAGCGCAAATCTGCTGCAAGGCGCGCTCGACCAGATACTAAGTCAGCTCCGCGACCAGATGGGCGGCGCCGTTCGAGGCCGGGGGCGGGCCAGTTGAGTCGCAACTTCTGCGCTTTCGCATGACTCACCCGATGAATTCCACCGACGCCACCGGCCCGGGCCCGGTCGATCTATCCAAAGTCGCCGCCGACGTGGCCCGTGCGCTGGCCGAGGATGTGGGCGACGGCGACGCCTCGTCGAGCCTTGCCGAACAGCGACCCGCAGTTGCCCAACTGTGGTCCAAGGATCGCGGCATCATCGCGGGCTGTCCCTGGTTCGAAGCCTGCTTTCGCGCCTTGGACCCGCAGACGCGGTTCGACTGGAAGGTGACTGAAGGCCAGTCCATTCAGCCCGGACAGCTCCTGTGCCGTATTTACGGTCAATCGCGGGCCTTGTTGAGCGCCGAGCGCAGCGCGTTGAACTTTCTGCAGGCGCTCTCCGGTACCGCCTCGCGCACGGCCCGCTATGTCGCGGCAGTGGCCGGCACCGGGGTACGGATTCTCGACACCCGGAAAACCCTCCCCGGACTGCGCTACGCGCAGAAGTACGCCGTTCGCGTCGGTGGCGGAGAAAATCACCGGATGGGCCTGTTCGACGCGGTGATGATCAAGGAAAACCACATCCAGGCGCTCGGCTCGATCGCCAACGCTGTGAGTCGCGCGCGCGAGGCCTACCCTTCTCTGCCGCTGATCGTGGAAGTGGAAACGCTCGACGAACTGGTCCAGGCCCTGGCGGCCGGCCCCGATCGCATTCTCATCGACGACTTCAGCCCCGATCAGATGCGCGCGGCGGTCGAGATGAGCGCGGGGCGGATACCGCTGGAAGTATCCGGCGGCATCGACCTGGAAACGCTGCGCGCGGTCGCCGAAACCGGCGTTGATTGCATTTCCGTCGGCGCGTTGACCAAGCACGTGCAGGCGATCGACTTTTCGCTCCGTTTCGAGGCTGCCTGAGGTGCTGGAGATATTGCTGCTGCTGTGGATTGTCGCCGGCGCCGGCTGGTTCTGGTCGTCGAGCCAGGTCGCCAACGAAGCAGCGCGCGGGTTTGGCCGCTCGGCCTGCGAATCCGCCGGTGTCCAGTGGCTCGACCAGAGCGTGCAGTTGATTGCCATGCGCCTGCGCCGACGACCCGATGGCTGGTTGGCCATCGAGCGCGAGTATCGGTTCGACTACAGCAGAGATGGCGAAACCCGTCAAAGCGGGCGGGTCACCCTACTCGGCCGGCGCCTGCAGGCGCTCAGCGGCCCGGCCTGAGCCCGCGCTTTGACTTCTATACGGCCACTCCGCCAGTCGAAAATTCAGAGCAGTCCGTTTTCCCACTCCGGAAAGTCGCTACGGCGTGGATCAATCGCTGCGGACCCGCCCGACGGTAAGTTGCGCGCCTGAACTCGACCAAATAAGGCACCCAAGGTCGACAACACGCTCGACAGGATCACGCCGTTCACCTCGTCGAGCTCCAGCACTACCGGGAAGCGAAGATTGAACGGCTGGTATTGATTTCCGGCCAGCGGAATCCGACAGACAATGGTCACCTGCGAGTCGTCGCCGCACAGTTCAAACAATGGCTGGGCACCCGTGCCGGCCGTCGCGTGGCCGACTGTGTCGCTCGTGGCCTGTTCCCCATCGCCAAGACTGACCCAGGAGTGCCTGCGACACGCATCGGCAATTGCATCGGGCAAGCCCCCACCAGGCGGCAGATGCACGGTCTTTGCGCCAACAATATCCCGTGCGATAGCCAGCAATCGCACGACTTTGGCGACATCGCTGAGCCCCGGGTTGTTGAGAATGGCGATGAGCCCACAGAGCGAATCGGCCAGGAACATCCGCCGCTGTTCAGACTTGTGCAGCGACGTGATATCCATCAGCGCACCGACCAGATGTTGCGACATGCCATCATGACCGCGCACCACGCGCGCAACCAGCTTCAGCCGGATCGGCGCCAGCATCTGCTCGTTGCGATACTCGACATCCAGGTCGATATCGCGGCCCTCGAACCAGGCGCGAGCCTTGGCGACCTCCACCCTGCCCCGATCTTCCCCGCCCAATCCAGCGGCCAGCACCGACAAGGACATCGACGATTGTCCGTTGCCGGCAACACCCAGCAGGGCGAGCGCACCGTCCGAAAGATGCCCAGGACCGGCAAGGCTGTCCATTTCCCAGAAGCCGACCCTGCCTGCGCGCTCGGCGCCACGCAAGAACTGCTGGGTCTTGATCAGGTCGGCATTGAGCCGGGTCAGTTCGCCGGTCCGCTCGGCGATCATCCGGTCCTGATTGGCGATGGTCCGGTCCAGGGTCTCGCGCAGCGCGCGTTCCTGCTCGGCCTTCGCCTCCAGATCGAAGAACGCCGCTCGCAAACGATCTCCCAGTCGGTTCAGACTATCGACCACCAGCGCACCCTCGGTCGTGACCATAGTGCGCATTGCAGGATGCACGGCGCCACCGCTGAGGGTGGCCTCGGTGGCGGCCTCGATGAAACCCACAGTTCGCCCCACCTCCTGAACGATACTGGCGCGCAGCCGGTGCCTGGCCAGATAAAGCAACCCAATGGCCAGACAAAGCACAGCCAGCACGAATGCCAGTCGCTGGATCAGTGAGGTCAGCAGAACCGCATCGGAAACGAAGACGATCAATCGCCAGCCGCTCTGGGTCTCCTGGACGCGGCTCAGGTAGGGCTTCGAGCGGCTCCAGCCCGGCACCGATGCAGTCACCGGCCAGGCCGCCAGCGCTTCGGCGGCGAACGGCGCCATCAACTCCACGTCGAGCGACGCGGTCGCCGCCAGCACCGTGTTCGATCGATCAAGCAAAAGATACTCGACGCCGGCTTCGGGCAACGCCACGCGCAGCCACTCCTCGACAACCTTCAGGGTCATCGAGCCTTCGACAATGCCTGCCGGCTCACCGTCGTCGCCGTGGATCGGCAGCGACAAGGCGACCAACAGATCATCGCCGAACGAGCGTCCGACGAAAGCGCTGGAGATATAGCCGCCTGGCGAACGCAGACCTTCCAGAAAATACTCCCGATCCGAGACATCATTGCCCGACCAGACGCTGATTCCGGTGCCCGAGTCGAGCCGCTCGGGCGAACCGGCGACAATGCGACCCTCGGCATCGGCCACCAAGGCAGTGGCGAACTCGGGCGCATACAGCCTCAGCCGATCCAGCTCGGCGCGGATCGCTCCGCTGTTTTCGGATGACAATGCCCGGCCGTCGATGTCCTGGGCCACCGCTGCCAAGGCCTTTGATCGACCGATCAACAGCGTCTCCAGCATTTCCATGGTGGCGCGCGAGGCAAGACTCAGGCGACTCTCTCCGGCTGCCAGCTCGTATTGCACCGAGAACACGATGAGCACTGCACCCAGGGCCAGCGCAGGCACCAGCAGCAGCGCCAGTGCCGGGCGCATGAGCAGGTCCGCCAGGGCCATCGGCGCAGGCTGTTTGCCCTTGGTCACCGGCGTGCTCCCGACACCACGCTGTCGCGGGATCGACGCATCCCGCCTGCCCGAGGGTACTGCACGTCTGACAGCTCGCTCGCATTCCCACCCTGGCAGGGACTACTCATGCATCCACCTCGCGCAACGTGGAACCTGCGTCCGGGAGTGACTTCATCTGCTTCGAGCGGCGGCTCTGCATCCACTCGGATATTCCCTCCAGCGACATGGGCTTGGCATATAGGTACCCCTGAATGGCATCGCAGCCCATATCGCGCAGCAGTGCTGCCTCGGCGACTCGCTCCACCCCCTCGGCCACGGTGCTGCAATCGAGCGTTCGGGCCAGCGCCACGATCATGCTGGCTACGCCCAGACTGCGTGCGTCCGAGAGAATCCGGGTCACCAGAGAACGGTCGATCTTGATGTGCGCGACATCCAGGCGATAGAGCATCTGGAGATTTGAATAGCCGGTGCCAAAGTCGTCGATCGCGAATTTGAACCCACGATCGCGAAACGCTTCGATTACCGACATCAGCGAGCCGGATTCCTCCAGCAGCGTCGACTCGGTGATCTCCAACACGACTTCAGAATGCTCGACACCGTGTTGCCGGCACACATCAGCCACGAAGTCCGGCAAATCCCGGTCGACCAGCTGTCGCACCGAGACATTCACCGATATGCGCGTCAAACCGACGCCCCGCGCCTTCATCTCGCTGAATTCCTTGACCGCACGAGCGACGACCCAGCGACCCAACGCCAGTATTTCGCCGCTGTCCTCGGCCATCGGGATGAACTCTGCCGGCGAGATTGGCCCCAATCCCGACGCCGTCCAACGCAAGAGCGCTTCAGCTCCGACGCAACTTCCGTCTGCGCACGACACCAGCGGCTGAAATACCACCGATAGCTCGCCGCGAACGCAGGCGCCCGGCAGACGGCCAAGTATCATCCGGGCACGTGCCGCAGCCTGCCCCATTGCGCTGTTGTACACGCGCCACAGATCGCCACCGGCGGCTCGGGCGGCGGCCAGAGCGGTTTCCGACGCCTGAACCAGTTCCTCGAATGCGACCGCTGGCCAGGCCTGAGCGAATCCAGCGCTGAGCGACACATGGAACAATCGTGCTGCAGGCATCTGCACATCGCGCAGAGCGTCGAACACCCGGGCCGCGAAGCGATCCATTGGCTCATCGCCGGGCAAGGCACAGATCGCCATGAACCCGTTGCCAGAGCGCCGGCAGACCAATCCCTCCGGAAGCACATCGCGGATGCGCTGGGCGAGAACCATCAGAAGTCGATCGCCCTCCACTTCACCGAACAGCGCGTTCAAGGAACGAAGTTTGTCGACATTGATCGCGATCAACACCAGTTGCATGCCACTGCCGCTCGCTCGCTTCAGCTCCGCGCGAGCCAGCGGCTCGAATGCCGAAGTCCTGAACACCTGGGTCAGCGGATCGCGGTGAAACTCATCGCCACGCTCGCCAGTCCGCAGTGCTTCCTGCTCAACCCGAAGGTAGGCCAAGCCTGCCCCGGCATCAGGCGTCAGCGAGTGCGGCCAAAGGCTCAGCCTGTGTCCGTCCTGAGTGGAGACGACAACGGGCTTTGCATCCATTTCGAACGAATTGCGCAATTGTTCGAGCCACAGGCGAAACTCTCTACGCGAACGCGCTGTGAAGCTTCCCAGCAAGGGTTCGTTGTGTGGCTGCGGTAACGCCAGGGCGAGACCGATCATCCGACAGGCCAGGGGCGCGAGGCGAAGCGCCCCGGTGGGGATATCCAACTCGATCATTCCCACCGAATCGAAACCGATGGCGTTGCGCCACCTTTCCAGCACGGGCTGGCGATCGGCGTGCGCGAACAGGCTCAGCGCACCCAAAACAACGGCCGCCTTGCCCTGGGCATCGACGGAAACCTCGCCTGTCATTCGCACCGGCACGCCCGTGCCGCAGGCCCGCTCAAGGGTAAGGTGCAGGTCGAAGGGCTGTTCTTCTTCGGCCGCACGGCTCAGCGCGCTCGCCAGTTTCGCAGCAGAGGCGGGCTCGAACAACTGCGTCAGTGCGGCTACCGAACCACCGTTCGCCGAATCAGGGTAGCGGCTGGTCAGCTCGGTGACGGGCGTCGACCACCAGACTGCCCCGGTCGTCGGCACCCATTGCCATGCGGCCACGACGGGCAGGGCCGAGACATCGGCGCCGCGGTCGGCTGCGACATGCTCAGGCAAGGTTGCGAATCCGCCAAGATCGAATTCGTCAAGCGCCATACGTTGCACATTGCCAGTCTCACTGCGCGTCACGACTCGCATGACGCAGCCGAACAACCGGAATGTCCCATCGGACAATCGGAAACGGTAGCTGAGCCGCCGGCTAGTCTGTCCGGACCGTCCGAGCTCGTCGGTTTGGGCGTAATAATGCGCCAGATCGGCCGGCACCACGCGCTCGGCCCAGAACCCGACTTCTTCGGTGTCCTGCGCAGGGGCATAGCCAGTCATGGCATACCAGGTCGGATCGCGAACCACGACGCCCCGAGCGATATCCCAAAGACTGTGGGCCACCAAGCCGGTCGCAGCGTCGCCTTCGGAAGTGCGCTCAAGGTGATCCATTTCGATTCCCTGTCTCCCAAGCAGAAACCATCGGTCATTCCGGCCATGACTCGATTCGGCCCGTTCGACGCAGGCGGACGCCATCCGGCAATCGCCCCGGACGCCAAGACAGCCAAGCGAGGCCTGGGGCGGCTGAGCGCGATCCGGGTGCCTTGAGTCCTGCGACGTGTACGCGGCGCTACAATCCTGCCGTCATATTGCCCCGACACCGAACGATATCGGCCGAATTGGCAGAAACCTGAGCGGCTCGAACCGGTCGGGCGTCCAGCACTGAAGCTGGTCATATTGGCGCACGACAGGCTCAGAAACACAGACATACCGAAACCTGATTAGCGCCATACCTCAGCCAGCAAAGACCGGCACATCGCGCAGTTTGCGCTCCGACCACGGCTTGCAGCGCGCGATGGCGACGAGCAGGCGCGGTACCAGCACGTCGAGGCGGAATCGGCGGTTGAAGCGCCACG
>JAXMJH010000119.1:0-4356 GCA_034376725.1 Lysobacteraceae bacterium
TGATCGAACTGACCGGCGAGTCCATGCGCAAGCGCAACCCGCGCTCAGCCGCGCCCGAAGGAGACAAATCCGCGCCAGCGATCTAGACTGCCAGCCCCACGCTCAACCGGGCACCCGCCACTGGCTTCCCATGGTCCGGAACAGTGGCTTCCCATCCGCCGGAACGGTGGCTTCTCATGGGCGGAATATCCAGATGCCACCAAGCACCTCGCCGTCCCGGCTTACGGCCTTACGGCCTGAGCCAGGCGACAAAAGCCGAAAGCCAAACCACCCGCGTAGCCCGGCACGAGCAAAGCGAATGCCGGGGCCGCCCAAGGCCAGGATGAGCCGGAAACCTCGATTCACGCCTCCCGCCCGAGCGGACACCCCATTGCATTTTCAAGCACTGGGAACGCCCAATCTCGCGGCCTCTTGCCGCTTCAGCGCGACCGGCCGCGCTTGGCGGCCTGCTTGACCACGTGGTCGATCACCCGGCCGGCGACATCCAGCCCGGTCGCCGACTCGATGCCCTCCAGCCCTGGCGAGGCATTGACCTCCAGCACCAGCGGCCCGCGCCGGGAGCGCAGCAGATCCACGCCGGCCACGCTCAGACCAAGCGCCCGGCACGAGGCCACCGCCACGCGCTGCTCGTCTTCGCTTAGCTCGACCGGATCGGCCCGGCCGCCGCGATGCAGGTTGGCCCGGAACTCGCCTTCCTTGGCCTGGCGCTGCATGGCCGCCACCACCTTGGCGCCGACCACGAAACAGCGCAGGTCGGCGCCGCCGGCTTCGGCGATGAACTCCTGCACCAGAAAATTGGCGTACAGGCCGCGAAACGCCTCGATCACGCTGGTCGACGCCGAATCGCTCTGCCCCAGCACCACACCGCTGCCCTGGGTGCCCTCGTTGAGCTTGATGACATGCGGCGCCGGTCCGAGCATGCGCAGCAGATCGCCGGTGTCGTCGGGGTTGTCGCCGAACACGGTCGCCGGCAGGTCGATGCCCTCGCGGGCCAGCAACTGGTGCGCGCGCAGTTTGTCGCGGGCGCGCAGGATCGCGTCGGAGGTATTGGGCGTATAGCAGCCCATCATCTCGAACTGCCGGGTGACGGCCGTGCCGTAGAAGCTGATCGACGCGCCAATGCGCGGAATCACCGCATCGAAATCGCGCAGCGCCTTGCCTTTGTAGTGCACCTCGATGCGCCGCTGGGCGATGTACATGTAGCAGCGCAGCGGGTCGAGCACACGCACGGTGTGGCCGCGCGCGCGCGCCGCCTCGACCAGCCGCCGGGTCGAATACAGCCCGCTGTTGCGCGAAAGAATGGCCAGTTTCATCGGGATGCTCCGGCCGGAGACGCCGGCTCGCCGTGGATGAAGGATTGCGCCGGATCGACCACGAAGCAGCCCGAGAGCGCCGTGCGGCCGAGCAGCATGGGAAACAGCATATTGCGCCGATCGGTCAGATTTATTTCGATCTCCCGCTGCACACCGGCCAGGCTCAGCAGGGTGCGGATGAACACCCGCTGGGCGCGGTGACCACCCGAGTCGGTGACCATCCGCCTGTCGACCACCGGCGCAGCCGCCGAAACCGGCCGCTCGCCCTGATGATCCAGCGCCACGCTGAAGCGCACCCAGGCCAGCCCATCGCGCTCGAATTCCTCCATCGCTTCGACGTGCAGCGCCGACGACCGCGCCCCGGTGTCCACCTTGGCCCGGATCGCGGCGATGCCCAACTCCGGCAGCGACAGCCACTCACGCCAGCCGAGCACAATGGGTCGATCGCCGCGCAGGCCGGAAACAGAAGGATTCGACATCACCGACACCGGAGAAAGAGAGAGTGCGCCGGTTCGATCCACCGGGCCTGAAAACAAACGGCGACCCGCAGGCCGCCGTGGAAACTGTGGAGCGGGTGAAGGGAATCGAACCCTCGTCAGTTGCTTGGGAAGCAACAGCTCTACCATTGAGCTACACCCGCACAACGCAGATTATGCCCAGCCCACCGCCACCCCGCAACGCGCGATCGCACTACACTGACGCCATGGAAATCCTGCTCAACGGCCAGCCGCACGCCGCCCCCGACGACGGCACCATTCTCAGCCTCCTCCACCAGCTCGGCATCGCCGAGCGCCGCGTCGCCGTGGAGCGCAACGGCGAGATTGTCCCGCGCAGCCAACACCCGACAACCCCCCTGGCAGCCAACGACCGCATCGAAATCGTCCACGCCATCGGCGGCGGGTAGCGCCGCCACGCACCCTGTCGCGCAGGCAAGCCCTTGCCTGGTTGGCCCAAGCGACAACATGGGGCAACGATGAGTTGGAGCAAACCCGATAGCGCATCGGCCGGGGCTCTGCCGCCGACTGGCCACAGTCGCAGCTATACTGAGCGCATCACGGGTCCGGCACCGCGCGCAAACAGTCGACGCGGCTTAGCGCGATCGACGCGCAATCGACGCAGCAAGGCACAAGGAGCCTGGTCATGGCCAAGGCCAATCTGCTGAAAACCGAGACACGAAACTTTCTGGAACTGATCGGCAACGGCAAGATCTATCGTGTGCCGCCATACCAGCGCGACTACTCCTGGGGCGAGGAACACTGGGAAGATCTGTGGTCGGATGTAGTGGCGATGCGCGGCCATTCCGATGACCGCCATTACATGGGCGCGCTGGTGGTCGAGGGCAAGTCCGACCGAGAGTTTCTGATCATCGATGGGCAACAGCGAATCGCCACCTTGAGCGTGCTGGCCCTCGCCATCCTCGCACGCCTGCAACAGCTGGCCAACGAAGGGGTCGATCCCGAGGACAACCGCGAGCGGGTGCGCCAGTTGCGAGGACGTTTCATCGGCGAGAAAGACCCAACCTCACTCAGCGAATCGAGCAAGCTGTTTCTCAATGTCACAGACAATGCGTTCTATCAGGACTATCTGGTCCAATTGCGCGAGCCGCTCAATCCCAGAGCCTTGCCCAGTTCAAACAGGGCGCTTTGGGAATGCTTTCGCTATTTTGGCAGACGAATCGAGAAAGAACCTGGGCTGCCGAGTTCAGGGAGCGAACTCTCGGCCCTGCTGAACGAAGCGGTAGCACGCCAGCTCCTGTTCATTCTGATTACCGTCGAGGACGATCTAAACGCCTACACGGTGTTCGAAACATTGAATGCACGTGGGCTGGAGCTTTCTGCCACCGATCTGCTCAAAAATTACCTCTTCTCGCGAATTAAGGGGCAGCAGGATCTGGAGCTGCTCGGCCGGCGTTGGCACAAACTGGTCACTACCGTGCGGCAGGACAAGTTTCCCGAGTTTCTTCGCTATCACCTTTTGTGCGAAGAACCCAAAATCCGCCAGCAACGGCTGTTCAAACTGGTGCGGGATCGTGTGACTACACCGGCAGAGGTATTCGACTTGGTGACGCGCCTTGAGGCGCGCGCCGAGCTGTTCTCGGCAATCGGTGACGCAGACCATGAGTATTGGAAAGAGTATCCCGATGCGTTGCCTCACGTGCGCGAGCTGCTGCTGTTTCGGGTACGCCAGCCCATGCCCGCTCTGTTCGCTGCCTGGGAAGAGTGGAACCGCACAGACTTCGTCAAGTTGTTGAAACTGATCGCAGTGTTTTCATTCCGCTACACCATAACGAGCGGACTGAACCCAAATGACCTTGAGCCGCTCTACCACGAGTTGGCCAAAGGAATTCTGAACCAATCGGTAAGAACCCCCGCACAGGCTTTATCGGTGCTCAGAAGGCTGTATCCAACCGATGACAAATTCGAACGGGATTTTGCTGAACTGACCTTGCCCACTGGCGGACAGCGGCTACGACTGGTTCGCTATGTGCTGTGCAAGATCGAATCCGCAACTGCGCAACGCCACTGCGACTGGCTTAGCGATCCGGCAACCATCGAGCACGTGCTCCCGGAGAATCCAGACGAAAGCTGGGCGAAGGTGATATCGCCGGAGCGTCAATCACAATTTGTCTATCGCTTGGGTAATTTAACCCTGCTGGAAAAGCGGCTGAACCGTGATGCCGGCAACCGGGACTTTGCCGCCAAGCGCGCGCTCTATGCGCAGAGCGCGTACCGTATGCCAAAACAACTCGACGAGCACGCTCCTCCGGAATGGAGTAGCGCGGCCATCGAAGCACGACAACGCCGCATGGCCGAACGTGCTAAAGCAATTTGGCGACCGGACTTCGAGGAGAGTTGAGGTCTGCGGCATCGAGCTTGTATTGCAAACAAGGCTCGCGGATGATCGCCACCGGCTCGCCGGCCAGGTACACGTACTCGAAATAGTTGCTCTCGGTCGGCAGAAACTGGTTCTCGATCCGCAGCCGGCCGTTGGCCTCGTAGCCGAACCAGGTCTGCTCGCTGGCGCTGGTGCGCTTGTGGGCGCG
>JAXMJH010000120.1:0-3227 GCA_034376725.1 Lysobacteraceae bacterium
CCAGGCCGCCGATGTGGCTCCTTTATGCCGATCCGGAAGTGGATCGTTTAAGGCGATCCGGGAGTGGCTCCTTTACGCCGATCATCGGCTGGCTCCATTACGGCGATCCCGGAATGGCTCTATTGGGGCGGTCGATGACACACGGAGAACTCGGACATCGCCATGGCTGATGCAACTGGTCGCGTCTGCTACTGCCCTGCCCCGAACCGCTTCGGATCGTAGCCGCCAACCTCGAAACTGAAGGTTTCGCTGCCGCCAGCCACCGGCACGTCAATGGCGAGTGCCTGGGCTTTCTCCAGGCCGGCGACGAAGGCGCGGCGGTCTTCGATGAACAGGCCGGGGTTTTCCTTCGAGTCGGCCTTGCTGGCCGCCATGGCCTGGGCCGGGCCGTCGTCGAAACGGACGCTGACCCGACAGGCCTTGGCGCAGACGAAGATGTCGGATTCCGGCAGCAGGAAGGCGCTCTGGCCCCACTGGGTGTGATTGCGCAGCACCAGTCGCAGCCTGGGGCCACTGGTGTTGGCGCTGTACAGGCTGGCGGTGCGCTGGGTGCCGCCGCCCATCGGTGCAGTCTGGTAGCTCCATAACGACTCCAGGTAGCGCTGCTGCTTGAGCGCGTCGGCCTGAACTCGGATCTGCGCATACTGCTCGCCCAGCTCGCCTGCGGCCTGGGTGTTGCCATAGCGGCCCATGATCAGCTCGCCATAGGCAGCCGCCAGCTCGATGTTGTCCTGCGCCAGCGCCTGCCGGTAGCCGGCCAGTTGCTCGGCCGCTTCGCGCTCCTGCGCGGCCTGGGCGGCAGCACGCGCCGCCGCCTGGCGCTCCTCGGCGCTCGGGCCGCAGCCGGCCAGCAGCAAGGCGGCAATCACGATAAACGAGGCCGCCCTGCAATCCGTGCACGGTCGCGCCAGCCGCCGGATACTGGCCGGTGCAGGCAACATCGAAGCGAATCGGAATCGGGTGGCGATGGTTCGGATCATGGCGTCACTCCTGCGCGGGTGGGCTGCCATCGGCCGCGCTGGGCAGCGTAAGCAGCAGGTTTTCGATGACCCGCCGGTACAGGCCGGGCAGCGCGTCGAGCGCGTCCAGCGCGATGCGCTCGTCGATCTTGTGGATGCTGGCATTGACCGGACCCAGCTCCACCACCTGCGCGCCCAGCGGGGCGATGAAACGGCCATCGGAGGTGCCGCCGCCGGTGTTTTCATCGGGCACCACGCCCAGCCGCTCGGCCAGCGCCGCGCGTACCGCCGCGCGCAGTGCGCCTTCACCGGTGTGGAACGGCGCGCCGGAGTCGTGCCAGTGGATATCGGAGCGCACCCCGTGGCGGGCCAGCGTGGCCTCCACCTCCGCGCGAAGCGTCGCGGCAGTCCAGCGCGGCGAATAGCGCAGATTGAACTGGATATTGGCCTGACCCGGAATCACGTTGCTGACGCCGGCGCCGGCGTTGAAATTGGCGATCTGAAACGAAGTGGCGGGAAATTCCGGGAACGGCACATCGTCCCATACCCGCGCGGACAACTCGGCAAAAGCCGGCAGCGCGCGATGGATCGGATTGTCGGCCTGGTCCGGGTAGGCCACGTGGCCCTGGATACCGTGCACGATTGCGGTGCCGGTGAGCGAGCCGCGTCGGCCGACGCGCACCACGTCGCCCAGCCGCTCGGCCGACGACGGCTCGCCGACCAGGCAGTAATCGATGGTCGTGCCGCGTTCGCGAAACGTCTGCGCCACCCGTCGCACGCCATCGATGGCGTCGCCCTCCTCGTCGGAGGTGATCAACAGCGCCACCGTGCCGGGATGATCGGGATGAGCGGCAACGAAGGCCTCCAGGGCCAATACGAAGGCCGCCACGCTGGACTTCATGTCGGCCGCGCCGCGCCCGTACAGCCAACCGTCGCGCAGCGCCGGTTCGAATGGATCGCTGGTCCACTGCTCGCGCGGGCCAGGCGGTACCACGTCGGTATGACCGAGCAGACACAGCGTCGGCCCGCCCCGGCCATGGCTGGCCCAGAGGTTGTCGACCTCGCCGAAGCCCAGCCGTTCGACCGTGAAGCCTGCCGCTGCAAGGCGTTCGGCGACAAGGGCCTGGCAACCGGCATCCTCGGGCGTCACCGAAGCGCGGCGAATCAGGTCACTGGCCAGCTCAAGAATGTCGGACATTGCGGGTCATGATTGCGGGGTCTTGCCTGTCGGGGCGCAAAGTGGCGCTCAGCCGGCGCGACCGGCGCTCACCGGAAACTGGTCGAGGTGCCGAATCGCAGTTTGTAGGCATTGTCGGTGAAACCCACCGACACCGCACCATCGGCGGTCACCAGCACCGGACGCCGGATCGCAGCGGGATACTCGCGCAACAGCAGCAGCCACTCCGGGTCGGAACCCGGCGATTTGCGATTGGCCGGCAGATTGCGCCAGGTGGCGGAGGACTTGTTGACCAGCTTGTCCCAGCCGCCCAGACGCTGGGCCCAGTCGCGCAGCATGTCGGGCGACACCGGCTGGGCGCGATAGTCGACAAACGCGTATTCGATCCCGAACCGCCCGAGCCAGTTGCGCGCCTTGCGGCAGGTGTCGCAGGTGGGCAAGCCGTAGAGTGTGGTGGTCATGTCGTGGTTCGCTGGATGCCTTGCTGAGTTCGCTGCGCGCGCGCCGGGCGTTGGCCTGCCGGCCCGCGCGTCCATCTGCGACGATCATCTTCGAATGCCCGCCTCGACCGCAAAGGCCAGGCAGGCGCCTGGGGTCGCGTTCGCGCCGCCGCTTCCGGCTGCCCGATCAGGACAAACGACTCCGGATACCGACCCATCGCGAACTGGCGAACATAGTACCTCTTCGATCCAAACGCGGGCACCAGCCGACTTCGGCGCGCGCCCCGGCGCTCAGGCACTGGAGGGGCCGTCGTTGACAGCTGACACCCTGCCCGCCGCTGCGCCGTCTTACTGATCCGGCAGGCAACATCGATGCACCTGCATCGGGCGAGTTGCCCGGCTCAGGCCGAAGGCCGCAAGCCGGGACCGCCGATTGCAAGATTCTCGCGGCAAATGATTCCTACCGGACCAACAGGCACGCAAACATGCGGCCGCTTCAAGCCTCTCTCCCCTCGCGGGAGAGAGGTTGGAGAGAGGGGGCGGCGCCACAGGCGCCGTGCTTTCCCGCCACTCACAACGAGAAGCCCGGCTCAGGCCAAAGGCCGCAAGCCGGGACCACCGATTGCAGGATTCTCGCGGCAAATGATTCCT
>JAXMJH010000121.1:0-15006 GCA_034376725.1 Lysobacteraceae bacterium
GGAACGCCGGCAACGACAGGCCGGGCTGGAACTGCACGCGATTCATGGCCATGATGAGGACTCCGCAGCGGCAAGGAGCCCTACCATGCCGGCCAAGCGTCTCAGGGACTGCGACGGCTGAAGTATGGCGCTAATCAGGTGGCGGTTTGCAGGGTTTTAACTTATCAAGCTTCGGGGCTTCGTCACTGTCCGTGAACGGCACGCCCCTTGGCTCTACGTTGATTGTCAGATGGGGCTCGCAAGCATGTTCAATCACATCCGCCCTCTAAAGTCTGGTCGGTTCATGGACGCCGTCAGTCTGATGGGCATCATTGGGGTGCTATTTTACTTCGCGTGCATGTTCGTGTACCCGTGGATGGACGGACATGGCAACTGGTCGCATGTCGAAAAAGTTTGGTATAAATGGCAAGCGCTGAATGTCGGGATGCTAGCGTTCGCCTCGAGCGTGATCGCGCTCAACATTTCAAGATTCAATGCCGAAAAGCAACGCGAGCGAAATTTCTTGGCGTCGAAAGCATTTTTGCCCGCCGCGCTTAGCGAATTGGTCGCATACCTTAAGAGTAGTGCGTCAGTTCTTAAAACTGCATGGCACCAGCTTGAGGGGCAGAGCGGTGGCTTAGTAGCCCCGGAATTACCAAAGGAATATAAGTCGGTATTCAAAGACTGCATAACGCACGCTGAGCCAGGTGTGGGAAATTACCTCTCTAATGTTCTAGTGTGGCTTCAGGTGCATGATGCGCGGCTGCGAAGTCTCGTCGACCAAACAAGTGACGGAAGCTATGTGAAACCTGACAAGCATAACCTGATCACCTACTTCTATCGAGTTGGGCAACTTCAGGCGCTCGTCGGGAATTTGTTCAATTTTGCAAGGGGTGAGAGTAAGTTCAATTCCGTTCCTCTTGTTTGGGAAGACTTCCGCAATGCTTACGGCAATCTGAATGTAATATTTGGCGATATTCATCTCGACGATCAACACAATCTAAAAGCGTTTACCAGGCGGTGCATCGCGAGAGATGTGGGTGTTGACAGATAAATGCAGATTCGAGTATGGGATCAACAAACGGATGAATAGTGTGTCAGGGTTATTCGCTAAAGCGGTGCTGATCGTCGCCTTGGCAGGCTGTTCGAAGGACCAGCAGGCTCCCAAGGTTGATCAATCACTGGAAAGCGTGATGGTGCAGAGTGTCGCCAGGGTGTTTTCGCCCGCATCTCACCAGCGGCTGACCAATTTGCCCGGGATGTTTATGGCCACCGTTGATGGCGCGATGGACGGGGATCACTGGGACGCGCACGGCCGTCGCTATAAGCCCCAGTTGATCCTGGAATGCCAGAAGCGCGAGTCTCGCGTTTTGCTGCGCTTTTCTGCCCCCATCGGTTCCACCATGCCGCTGCCTCCGCGCGGGGAGTTGCGAGCGGAGATCGCCTTGGACGGCGGACGGTCACATACGAAGGTGTTGGAACGGATGGGTGCCATGTACCGGATTGAAGGCGGGCTGCCGCTGCTTCGTGATCTGCTGGCCGCAGACCGGGTGAGTCTGGAGACAGTGACCGCCGATAATCTGCGCCTGTCGGCGCGGTTCGATGTACGAGGCCTAGCCAAGGCAGTGGCCGGTTACGACTTCTTCTGTGCGAACCGCTGGATTGCCGCACAATCACCAAAACCACGTCGGCTCTCGAATGGAGAGACCACTCAAGCTGCGCCGGTTGTCCGCCCTGGGAGCGGTGTGGGACTCGAACTTGAGCGCCTTCGCGCCGAAGTCAGGGGTGTCGAAGGCGTGACCTCTACCGCGTGGATGCCTGATCGCAGCCTGATGCTTGGGATGGGTAACGCGACGGACAGGCAGATTGAGGCTGCGGTCCTGCGGGCCTGCGAGCTGATGCGTAACCATCCCGAAGTCCGTCAGCAGATCGAAGTTCATGATACCCACGGATCCACCGATGTCGTGCAGCGGTTCGCCTGCCCGCGCTGATTCACGCGGCGCCAGGCCCTTCAGAATCTCATTGAAGTTGCCTCGAACGTTGCGATGCCTTGGTGTCAGATGTCTCCTTCGGCATCCAGATAAAACCAGCGGCCGGCTTCACGGACGAAGCGTGAGCGTTCGTGCAGGCGTTGGGCTTTGGCACCGCCGATGCGGTAGCGGGCGATGAACTCGACGCCGGCCCGGTCGGGGTCGTCGCTCCAGGTCCGTTTGATGTCCAGGCCCAGCCAGGCGAGGCCCGGTGGGTCGGCGTCCAGTCGATCGGGGCGTGTGGCGGGGTGCCAGGTGGCCAGCAGGTAGTCGGTGTCGGCCAGTACATAGGCGCTGTAGCGCGAGCGCATCAAGGATTCGGCGTCGCCGGCCATGCTGCCTTTGTGCAGGGGCGCGCAGCATTGGGCGTAGGGCAGCGGCCGGCCGCAGGGGCAGGGTGGATGGTCGAGTGTTGAGCGGCGCATTGGGGCATTCTGGCATCGCTGTACGGTGGCGGTTCTGTGCATGGATACGTCGAGGCCCATGTCGATCGTGTGTGCTCAGGTACGTGCGGTCGTGACTGTGGATTGCGACCGGTTCCCAAGCGAAGATCGGTTTGGTGAGCGTGGGCGGTGCGAATGGTGGCATGTAGTTGTTTGCATCCAGCGGTCCCGGATTTCCGCTGCGCTGCAATCCGGTGCACTCGGCCGGGTCTTCAGACGTTGTTGGGCGGATGCGAGGCGGCGCCGCCGAACCCCTATGTGACCAAACGCAATACAAACCGGCTGGAGGACAAGCGGCCAGCGCGGATCGCAGGAAAAGCGTTCTGTGACACCGCCTCAACCGCTGTCGCGCGACAAGAAGCACCAGAATCGAGCGGCGCGGGTAGCTATATCGCCCGCGTCCGCTCGACAGTGTCAGTCAAGTTGTGCAGCAACTATGACGGGCTAACTGACTCGACCAATCACTCAATCAAGTTGATTGCAAATCCAATGAAAGTCGTTCCGACTGCATCGTAAGTCGCGATCTGACCGTTCGAAGCGAATGCAACAAACGGCGTTCCCTGACCAGAAGTCCCGAGCACTGCATGCCCGTACGGCGTCACAGCCAGCGCATCTGCGGGGACTCCGATTTCTTCGAGGGGAGGAGAGGTCCTGGACTGCGCCACGGGATAGTTCCCGCTGTTCCACTCGGTGGTATTCCACTTTCCGTCGGTTCCAAGCCATTGGACTGAAAAATTGAAGACATATCCGCCCTTGTTGTTGACGGTAATTTTCTGAACCTGTCTCATAGTGAATTCCCAAGGTTTCATTACCTACTCATAAGGCTTTTCGGTGGACGCCCCGTTTTTTTACGTGGTTTCTGGACTCCACGGCCTTTGAATATTCGCCGAAGCAAGACGCCTCGCATTCGATCATCGCTGTCCGGCTTGAGCCAAAGAAGTACGTGATGCCGATGGAGTCCATGCCGCCGAACTCCACCACATGCCCGACGGGCTATGCGACGGGCATGGAATCGGTGGCCGCTAGCTCAGTCCGTCGACGATGGCTTTGCGGTAGTCGGCGGCTGTCGTTGTGGGTTGACCCTCGCTGCCGCCGCAGCAGCCCGACAGCAGGCAGTTCAGCACCGAGTCGTAGAGCCAGATGAACCCGCCTTGTGGCGGATGGGCTTGGGATTTCCAGCGCGCGTATTGCTTTGCCAGGTCTGCCGGACAGGCGCCGAAGCCGTTGTAGATGTCGGTGCAGCCTCCGCTCAGCGCGTACCCGTCGCATTGCGGCGCCGAGCCCCAACGCGGCTCACCTGCGAAGTAAACCGCATCGCCGGTCTGGAAGCTCTTGTCGGGACCGAGATAGAGCGGTCCGCGACAGTAGAAGAAGAACGTCTCGCCACCCATTGCGGCCTGCATCGCGACATCGGGGCTCGGATAGTTGGCTTTGCGGAGCATTCCGGACCAGTCGCCGCCGCCGTACATGGCGACATCGACGGTTTTGACCACACTGCTGCCCGGAGCGCCGTTGTACCACCAGGGCCCCGGGCCGGCCTGCACGGTCGCAAGCCCTGGGATCAGCAGGGTCTCGCCACCTGCGTTGGCGATCATCTTGCCCCAGGGCTCCGGAGAGTTGCCTTGGCCACCGGAATAGCACTGCAAGTGAATCGCGCTGACATACCCTTTGCCTTGTCTGGCCAACAGTTGGTTGTAGGTTTCGGTCCAGACCGGGGACTGGTAGTAAGGACACAGCGTGACGGAGGTGTAGCCGATGCTGGCCAGCATGGAGCCGAAGTTCACCATCACGGCGGTGTCCATGTTGTCTTCGTTATCGAAGTCGATGGCGTCGATGTCGCCTCCCGCCTCCAGCATGGCCGCTTTCAGCGCTGCGAAGTTGCGATAGAGGATGTTGTCCGGGCCAGGTACGCCACCGTTGAGCAGCGTGCCGATGTTGGTGAAGTCATGCGTGCCACCGGCGCCGACCGAGAAGACGATCGTGGTGCCTGCCCGACGAAGCTGCGCCACGCGAGCGGACAGATTCATCGGTTGTGCTTCGGCATAGACGCCATTGGCGACAAACTGCGTGTCGTTGAGTACCAGTGTGCCGTCGGGTTGAACGTGGACCGACCAGATGATGACGGCCGAGTATCGGGCTGCGATCAAGTCGTCTACGGCGGTCTGCCCGCCGAAGGCGAAAGCGCCACCGGCGTAGATGCGCGTTTCGATGCTCACGGTTCGGTTCTCCGGTTGGATAAGACGGTGCCGCCGCTGGGAATCGGATACGGCGGCACCGATGGGGCGTGGGATTCCGCGTGGTCAGCCCGGTTACTGCAGCGTGCAGCCGCAAACGGAGCCGGCGTCGGGGTTGATATTGGTCCAGTTGCCGTTCCACTTCAGGTAGCTGGCGGTGGCTGGGCAGACGCCGGGGTTGTTCGGGGTGCCGGCACAGATGGCGGCCGCCATGCTGTTGTCGCCGATCGGCGTGGAGGAGGTCACATCGATGAATTCGCCTTGCCCGATTTTGATGTCTTTGAAGATATGGCTCAGCGCCTGCGAGGTGATGTTGTTGCTCACTGCCTGGCCCGTGCCAGCGTAGTTGTGGCAGCCAAAGCAGTTGCTGGCGAAGGTGGAGTTGAGGTTGACGTGCTGATAGTCGGTTTCCGCTACCGAATTGGCCAGACGCAGGGAACCACGCTCGTTCGGCACCCCGATCCCGCCCGAACTCTGGCTGGTATCGCTGACCCACAGTGCGCCCACGTTGAAATAGTTGGCCAGTACCTGCATCGATGCCGGCGTGGTGCCGGCCGCCAGCAGGGCCAGCAAGTCGCTGCTCTGGGCGGCGATGGCGGTGAGGTTCTCGGCGGCCTTCAGGTCGCCCGACTGGGTGCCGAAGGGATTGACCCGACAAATGTTGGTGGGTGTTCCGGTCGGTGCGGTCTGGTTTTTGGGCGGCTGATTGAATTTGCAGGCGTCGGTGCCCTCAGCCGTTCCGGGCAGGCCGGCGGTGCAGGCGGCGCTGGCGAATGTCCAGTCGGTCTGGGTCTGGGCGTCTGGCGGTGAGCAGTCCGGTGTGTTGTCGTTATGCTCGTAGGTGGCCCAGACGAATTCCGGGTGGTCCGCCGTGGCGGTCACCAGGTGCATACCGGCAAGGCCGAGCGTGACGGCGTTGCCGCCGATGGTCTGCGACTGGGTGACGAAGGTATTGGATGCAACTTCGGCCTCGGACAGTACTTTCCAGCCGAATTTCATCTCGATCGTGCCGGACGGAAAATTGCTGATCCCTTGTGCCTGCATCTCGACTGCGCTTGCAGTCAAATCGCATAGCGCCCTGCTGAAGCGCACGTCGTAGTAGACGACGTTGCCATCCTGAGCGTAGATGGTGGCTCCGCCGCCGGCCTGTCCGGTGCTCAGCGGGTTGCCGGCGCTGGCCTTCAGCAAGTGTGTGCGCAAGGTGGCGCCATCGATGCTGTCATCGCAGGCATTGGCAGGCGTGCCGTCGGCGTTGAATTCGAGCAACGGATAGTGGGCCTGGTCCTGAAAGTTGCGTTGCCCGCTGCTGGACTCCGACATCAGGTAGAGAAACGTCTGGGTGGAGAACTGATAGAAATCGCAGAAATTGGAACTGCCGTCCGAGTCGCTTTTCTTGACTTCAAACGGTGTCGGAAGCGATGGATCGGTCAGCCAGGATGGATCGACCGGGCAGGCAGACGCCGCCCTGGACGCAGTCGGACTGGCCGATGCGGTCAGTGGCGCGAACATCAGGGCAAACAGGAGACCCGGCAGCGAAAGGGCTATTGAGCGTTTCATTCGTATTCTTCCTTTTTGAGTGTGATTCGACGTCCGAACTGGTTTGTCGAACGATCTGCTGCTTCGGATTTTCCGGTTCGGTTTTCCCGCAGCCATCGGACAGGAGTCGCCGACACGATTGAGCATTCCAATGCGATGTCAGGAACGAACGTACCTGTTGCGCTCGGTGCGCGAGGGCTCATTTCGGTATCAGTAAAGGATCACTGAGTGCGAGTAGCCGCCCCGGCTCGCTTGGCTGTGTCCGACGCGCGGGGTGCCACGTGACTGTTCGGCAACTCGCCATCACGGATGAGCACCGACAATCAGATCGGCCTCCTGCTCGAAGTAGCTGGCCAGTTCGCGCACGATCCGGTAGCGCACGGGGTGTCCAGCCTCCGCACGCTTGATGGTCGCGATCGAAATCTGAATGTTGCGACGCGAGAAATCGTTGGCGAGATCCTGCTGGCTCATCAGGCGCGCTTGCCGCAATAGGCGGAGGCGGTCTGCATTCAGGCAGACGCGGCCGGGCAGTTGGGCGACGGTTTGGGCCGACGACGGACTGAGAATGGCTGGCGCAGTCAATGGAAGCCGGCCGGTGCCACCGCCGGCGTGGTTTGTACGGCTCGTTGCGTGCAGGTCGCGATATGTGGTGTTGAAAGGGATTGTCATAGCCTTCTCCGACTGGGAAGCGTCGCCGTCGCATGTCGACGGCAGCATCGCTGAGGCGGACGAACCAGGCCCTGGCCGCTCGTCCCCAAGGCAAACGAGCACGATCGGCGGGAGCGGTGGCGTTGTTTCCGCAGCGCGACGGAACAATCCCTGACATCGCGTCCGGGCAACCTTTCGGGATTCTTACGGTTTTTAATTGATTGAAAATCAGCGAAAAATGCACTGATCGGCAATTGCTCAGGGCAGCGCGCGACGGTTGTGATTCAATCGGAGCGCCCCGCGTTTCGGCGGGGCGAACCGGATAGGCGCATGAACTGGGTGGTTGCAGCGATCTGGTCGCCGGTCAGGTTTGCGGGTCGTTTCCGACCTGCGGGTCGCAGATGATCAGCGTCTGAGTCTTGGCCATCGTGTCCTGGACCACGATGGAAATCGACGCCAGCTCGTGTTTTTCGAGATCGATGTCGAAGGTCACCGAGGTCGCGGGATGCGTGTGTCGTTTCTGCTCGATTGCGCTCGGTCTGGTGCACGAGTACCCGTAAAAGACGTAGCGCCCGCTACCGTCGCCCCCCGACCTGTCGACGATCTTGATGGTCAACGTATCGCCGGCATTCGCCATCAGGGATCTGGTTTCGTAGCGATAGGTGTACAAGCCATTCGCCGCGTTGCCGGTGCCCCAATCATTGCGGGCGATGCTGAGGGTGTTGACGTGGTCGGTGGCTTCGCGGACGTCGCTTTCGATGGCATGCAAATGGGTCATTTTCGGGTCCTTTGAGTTCGATTTATCGGTCGGCGATGCTGCGACATGATCGCGTCCATGGGCTTCCCTGATGCAATGGCAGTCGATCAGGGTCGGTCTGCTGCGCAGAGCGAAGCGGCGTTCGAGCGTTCTGGCGATCACGTAGCAGGCTACCCGGGAGCTTAGCCAAAAAGCTTGCGCGGTCGGCATCGCGTTGGGCGTTTTGCGGTATCACTTCGGCTCGAATCGGAGCCTTCCGGGCCGGCTTTCGACATGTCAGTTTCCGGTCTGCGATGGGCTGGCGTGCAAGAGCATGCTGAATTCGGGCTGTCGATAGCCGCTGGCTTGGAGCCGGGTGATCTGCTCCGTCACGGCGGAGCGCCGGCCCAACAGCAAATGGGCGCTCAACCACGGATCGAGCAGCACCTTGTCGCTGGATGCGATGGCATGGGGTTGCAGCAGATTGATGGCGTCCAGCCAGTCCTTGCGCGCATCGTCGAGCCGATTTCGGCTTGCGTGCCATTGACCGCGAGCGATCAACGAGTTGGCGAGCGCGGTCGTGGTCGGCAGATCGCCGGGCGAGCGATCGGCCAGCGCCTTCAAATCGGCAACGACGCGACTCAGGTCTTCGCCCGCGTGTTCCTGCTCTGCGGCAGATTGGGCTGCGCGAAGTCGGATCAGGGCGTCCAGCCGTTGCCATTCGGGCGGCGGCTGCGAGTCCATCAGCAGATCGGAGATGAGCGCCTGCGCCGCTTCGAGATGCGTACGCGCCTCGGCGCCATCGCCCCGGAGCCCGCTGATCCGACCCGCTTCCATTTGCGCGTGAGCCAGGTCGCGCAGCCAGACGCGGTTGTCCGGCTCTTGTCCGACCAGGGCCGATAGTCGCGCCAGGCCCTCGTCGATCTGCAGATGCGCCAGATCCAGATCGCCTCGCGCCATCGCCAAGGACGCGCTGCGCATCAACGACGTGGCCAGCCGGCGCTCCCAGGCAAGCGCATTGGGATGTTCGGCGACCAGCGCGCGAAGCATGAGCAATTGCTCGGCGTATCCCTCGGCGGCGATCGCGAGCCGGCCCTGTGATTCGTCGCCGCTGCTGATCCATGACAATGTGTCGATCAGATCGAAGCGCAATGCCGCGTTGTCCGGGTCGGCGGCGAGAGCGGATGTCTTCAGCGCGGCCGAACGCCTGAAGTAATCGACCGCGACGTCGATCGAGCCGGTATCGCGCGCGACGGTGCCCAGATTGTTGAGCGCGTAGGACAGTTCCACGGTCCACTTCGGGTTGTCCGGCTCCAGCCCCATCAAGCGCTGGCTGGCGCGCAGGTAAGTCGCCCAGTGGACATTGGCCTCTTCCAGTCGATGCTGTCTGTAGAAGTAGTAACCCAGCCAATAGGCGGCGACGCCATGCTCGGCGAGGGCCTCGATCGAGTCCGGCGCCTGCGCCAAGGCGTTGCCGGCGGCGGTCGCTGCGCGAACAAACGCGGTTCTGGCCGGCTCCATCTTGGCTTGCCCCATCATTACTTCGCCGATGGTACGCAGTGCGCGCGAATGGTTGATCAGATCGTCTGAATGCATCGCCTCTTCCGGCCGTCGCTCCAGATGCGACAGCGCGGCCGTGCCGATGCTCCCAAGCAGGCTCAGATTGCCCAGTGGTCGCAATTTCTCGGCCAGATCCACCAGCATGAAGTCGGCCAGTTGCAGAACGTCCTTGCGGTGCAGTTCGGCTTCGTTGCGGGCGTGCCGGGCGTGCAGGCCGAACAGCACCGAAACTCCACTGAATACCACCAACGCGGTCATTGCGCCAAGCCGCAGCCACTGTCTGTGCCGGTGCTGGCGTTCGCAGGCCTGAAGAAAGTCAAGCTCGTCCCTGTCCAGCGCGGTGGTTGCGCGTCTGGCGACGTCCCGTGCCTCGATCAGCGGCTGGCCCGGATTCAGAAGGTGGTCGTGCCGCCTGCCTTCCTGCACCCACCGCGCGGTGGCGCGTTGCAGCCGCGCACGGGCCTGAAGCAGGCGGCGGTTTTCCTGAGCCCAGTCGCGTGCTCGCGGCCATTGGCGCAGCAGCGCTTCGTGGGCAACGCCGATCGCGGGTCGGCCGTTGGTCAATTCCCCGACGAAAAGCCGGGCCCGGATGAAATTCTCGGCCAAAAGCCGCGATGGTTCGTTGTCGAGTGCCGACCACAAGGCGCGTTGAGCACTGATCGATTCGCTGTCGGGCTGGATGACGACCAGCAGTGCCAGCACCCGGTCCAGACATTGCCGCGACGTCGCCGGCAGACTGGAGAATACTTCTTCGGCCCGATGGGCGAGTGCGCCGACCAGGCCGCCGATTTCGTTGTAGGCGGCGAAGCTGAGTTCGCCAGCATCGGTCCGCCTCTCGTACAGGGTGTGCAGCGCGTGCTGTAGCAGCGGCAGCGCGTCGGCGTGTTCCATTGCGGCGTCGCGCAGTGTGTCGTCGAGCCGAGCCGAGGTTTCGCCATCTTCCTCGAACACCAGCCCCGCCAGCAGCGCGGGCGCCCGGATGATCTGGGCGATCTCGCCGGGTCGCGGTTTCAACACATCGACGTGGCCATGGCCTGACTTCAAATCGGCGATCGCCGGGATCGCTTCGATCAGACGCGGATAAAAGTCGCTTCGGACGACCATCATGACGGCGGCGCGCGGGTTGCTGCACAACTGCATCAGGACGCGCGAAAGTGCCTCGCGTTCGGCCGGGACGATTCCGGCCGCGGTGACCAGCGTTTCGCCATGATCGATGACCAGCAGAAAATGCCGTTGTGTCCGGCCGGCCGATGGGCTTTTTCGGGCTCTTAGAAAGGCATCGGCGATCGCGTCGTTGATCGATTCCGGCCGTTGCCGCAACTGCGCTGCCAGCTTGACCGCGCTCTGTGGCGCGAAGACCGGGCGTTGTTCGAGCGACCAGGCGGACAGGGCAGAGGCGAGCTGAAGAAATACATCGCCTTCATCGCGGCAGCCGGCAAGGTCGCAGTATCCAACCGCCAGCGACTGCATTCCGTCGAAACCGCCATCCTGCATCAGCAGCGGAATGGCGCCAGCCCGCAACAACGATGTCTTTCCGCTGCCGCTGGCGCCGACCAGCAGCACGAAGCGCCGACGGCTGTCGATCTGTCGGCGCAGGGCGGTGAGCAATTCGGCGATCATCCGGCTGCGGCCGAAGAATACGCCGGCATGGCGGTCGTCGAACGAGGCTAGCCCGACATAGGGGTTTCCCTTTGTCCACGGTGCCGCGGGACTGGGCGAACGACGAAAGTCGTCGGGGAACAACACACGCGCGATCAGCCGATAGCCGCGCTTGCGAATGGTCTCGATATAGCGTGGCGTCCGACTGCTGTCGCCGATCAGACGACGCAATTGGGCAATCGCGCGGTGCACGGGATTGTCCCCATAGAACGTGCCCCGCCAGACTTCGATCAGCAGTTGATCGGCGCTGACCACTTCGCCTGCGTGCTCGGCCAGCGCCAACAGGACTTCCATCAAACGGGGTTCGAGAGCGATCTCAAGCCCGTCGGAGATGACCACCAATCGGTCCGGCTGCACCAGCAGAGCGCCGATGCGGAATTGTCCGACCAACGCAAGTGATTTGACGCGATCCGTGCGTGCCTGCATCGTCTTCAACGCTTTGGAAAAGTGGGATTGCACCGAGTTGGAGGCGTCGATTTGCGATCTGCGCCAATGCCGACTGATCTTCCCCTTCCGATCAGCAGCCCTCAGTTTGCCCGTCCAGACTATCACTCAAGATTCGCTGAAGTCGGAAGGCTTGATCTGACAGCTGTCCAGGACGCACGTCCGACCGGTGGCGGCGCGGATTCACTGTCGATCTCATGCCGGCATTGTGCCACCGGGCATCGATGGCCTTCGCTCCGGATCGCGGCGCGCGGCCGTCGCGCGCGTTGCCGCAGCGGCGCGTCGGCAAATCCGCAACGCGACCTCCGGTAGAATGGGCGGCCCTCTGCCGACTTCATCGAGCTGCCCATGGCTTTCGCCAGCATTCCCGAACTCCTCGACGAAATCCGCGCCGGTCGAATGGTGGTCATCGTCGACGACGAGGACCGCGAGAACGAAGGCGATCTGATCATGGCCGCCGAGCTGGTGCGTCCGGCCGACGTCAATTTCATGGTCACCCACGCCCGCGGGCTGGTGTGTCTGGCGCTCACCCGCGAACGCTGCGCGCAGTTGGGCCTGGCGCCGATGGTCAGCGACAACCGGGCGCCGCTGCGGACCAATTTCACGGTCAGCATCGAAGCCGCCGAAGGCGTCACCACCGGCATTTCTGCCTACGACCGTGCCCACACCATCCGTACCGCCGTGCGTCCGGCCGCCAAGCCCGAAGACCTGACTCAGCCCGGCCACATCTTCCCGCTGATGGCGCAGCCTGGTGGCGTACTGACCCGCGCCGGCCACACCGAAGCCGCGTCTGATCTATGCCGTCTCGCCGGCCTGGAGCCGGCCGGCGTGCTGGTGGAAATCCTCAATTCCGACGGCACGATGGCCCGCCGTCCGGAGCTGGAAGCCTTCGCCGCACAGCACGACCTCAAGATCGGCTCGATCGAAGCCCTGATCCGCCATCGTCTGGAAACCGAGCACACCGTCGAGCGCGTCGACGAGCGCGACATCGAGACCGAGTTCGGCCCGTTCAAGCTGGTGACCTACCGGGATCGCATCGCCCATGACCTGCATTTCGCGCTGGTGCGTGGCCGTCCGCACGCCGACCAGCCATGCCCGGTGCGCGTGCACGTCAAAAACCCGCTCTCCGATGTGCTGCACTGGCGCCGCCCGGATTTCGGCATCGCCATCACCGATGTGCTGCGGCTGTTTTCGACCACCGGTGTCGGCGTGCTGGTGGTGCTGGCCAGTCGCACCGATCCCGAAGCCCTGCTGGCCCGTCTGCACGACCATCCCGAGCCGGCTCACGGCGATGGCCGCGCCCAGGAATGGCGCCGAAACGGTGCCGGTAGCCAGATCCTCGCCGATCTCGGCGTCGGCAAGCTGCGCGTCATCGGTACTCCGCGCCGACAGATCGGCCTGGGTGGCTACGGCCTGGAAGTCGTCGAATACCTCGAACCCTGATCCGCCGATCCGGGCTATCCAGCCATGCCCTCGGCGCTCTCCGGCGCAGGCGCGCTGGCCGGCATGAACGGGTAGTCGGTGTAGCCGACCGGGCCGGGCGTGTAGAAGGTGGCCGGGTCGGGGCTGTTGAGCGGGGCGTTCTGCCGGATGCGCTCGGGCAGGTCGGGATTGGCCAGGAATGCGGTGCCGAAGGCCACGGCATCGAGGTCGCCATCGGCGATCGCCTGTATGGCTTCATCGGGCGAGTAACCCATGTTGCCGATCAGCACGCCGTCGAAGTTGTCGCGCACCGGCAAAACGATTTCCGCCTTCTGCTGGCCGAAGAAGTCGGCGCGCATCAGGTGCAGGTAGGCCAGGCTGTAGTCGTTCAGCCGGCGGGCAAGCCAGGTGGCCAGGCCAACCGGATTGCTGTCGATCATGCTGTTGTAGCTGTTGAGCGGGGAAATCCGCAGTCCCACGCGATCGGCGCCCCACACCGTCACCACGGCGTCGAGTACCTCCAGCAGCAGCCGGGCGCGATTTTCGATCGGGCCGCCGTAGGGGCCGCCGCGCTGGTTGGCGCCATCGCGCAGGAACTCGTCGAGCAGGTAGCCGTTGGCACCGTGAACCTCCACGCCGTCGAATCCGGCGCGCCTGGCGTTGCGCGCGGCCTGGGCAAAGCCCTCGACGATGGCGGGAAGCTCGGCATCATCGAGCGCCCTGGGCAGCACATAGGGTTGCTTGCCCTGCGGGGTGTGGACCTCGTCGCCGGTGATCGCGATGGCGCTCGGCGCCACCGGCTGACGGCCGCCGTTGAGCAGCGGGTGGCAGGCCCGTCCGCCGTGCCAGAGTTGCAGCACGATGCGCCCGCCAGCGGCGTGCACCGCGTCGGTGGTCTGCCTCCAGCCCTGAATCTGGGCTTCGGAATAGATGCCCGGCTCGTGCCAGAAGGCGGAATTGCCCTCCATGGCCATGGTGGCCTCGGCGACGATCAATCCGGCGCTGGCGCGCTGCGAGTAGTAGGTTGCCATCAGGTCGGTCGGGACGTGGCCCTCGCCGGCGCGACAGCGGGTCAGCGGGGCCATCAGGATGCGATTGGGCAGGTGCAGGGCACCGGCCTGAAGCGGAACGAACAGCGGATTCATCGAATGGGGGCTTCCTGGCAGAGTGAGTGGAAGGGGCGCTGACGGTTGCGCTGGCCATGCGCTCCGGGGGTGGCGGAGCGGCACGGTCAACACGTCCGGCTGGCCGGGAACGCTATCACGTGTGGGGGATGGTGTGTGTCCAGGGTCGCGCAGACGGCACGGGCAGAAGGCGGGTCTGGCCGGCTCGGCTGTGGCTGGCGCGCGCCGTTTGGGGACCCGCGCGCCGGTGTGGGTTCCGGGCGGCCGGCCGCGAACCGGGACAGGGTCCGCGCTGGCCCGCGCTGGCCCGCGCTGACCGGCGATCACGCGCGGCTCGCCCCGAGCGCGGGTCATCGGTAGAATAGGGTTTTCCGGCACAGCGCATTTCATGACTCCCCTGATATTCGTTACCGGCGGTGTGGTGTCCTCGCTCGGCAAGGGCATTGCCGCCGCGTCGCTCGCCGCCATCCTCGAGGCGCGTGGCCTGCGGGTCACGCTCATGAAGCTCGACCCCTACATCAACGTCGACCCGGGCACCATGAGCCCGTTTCAGCACGGCGAGGTGTACGTCACCGACGATGGCGCGGAAACCGATCTCGACCTCGGTCACTACGAGCGCTTCGTGCACACCCGGCTGAGCCGCAGGAACTCGATCACCACCGGACGCATCTACGAAAACGTGATCCGCAAGGAACGCCGGGGCGATTATCTGGGCGGCACGGTGCAGGTGATTCCGCACATCACCGACGAGATCAAGCGCTGTATCGATGAAGCGACCGCCGGTTTCGATGTCGCGCTGGTCGAGATCGGCGGCACGGTGGGCGATATCGAGTCGCTGCCGTTCCTGGAGGCGATCCGGCAGATTCGCAGTGAGCGCGGGCCGTCCAAGGCGCTGTTCATCCATCTCACCCTGGTGCCCTATATCGCCGCCGCTGGCGAGCTCAAGACCAAGCCGACCCAGCACTCGGTGAAGGAACTGCGCTCGATCGGCATCCAGCCCGACGTGCTGCTGTGCCGAAGCGAGCGGCCGCTTCCCGAGTCGGAGCGGCGCAAGATCGCGCTGTTCACCGATGTCGCGGCCGAGGCGGTGATTTCCGCCGTCGATCTGGACAACATCTACAAGATTCCGATCTGGCTGCACGATCAGGAGCTCGACCGCATCGTGGTCGACCGGCTCGGTCTGGCCGGTCG
>JAXMJH010000122.1:0-36188 GCA_034376725.1 Lysobacteraceae bacterium
TGGCACGGATCATCTACGCCCTGCTCAAGCATCAAACCGATTACCGACCCAATCCCGGTCGGGGCGACGTCTGCCCGAGCCCAACGAAGGCGTAGCCGAACGCAGCAAGCGACTGACCCGCTTTTTCCCCACACCATCGCAAGGAAGCACATCCCACCAACGCACTGTCACGATGGCACGAGGATCACATCCGTCGCGGCAAAAGCCGAGTAGCCCGAAGGCACACGACGTGCCGACAAGCCGATAGGCAGCCGCGATTCGAACGACCCATCCAGGCACGGGGGCGACGGCCCCCACGACGATGCCGAATATACGTTCGCGTTGATCTCAGCCAGAAAAAACAGTTTGCGGTAGGGGAGGAGTCCATATACGGGCTACGCGGGGGGCTATGCCTTCGGCTTTTGTCGCCTGGCTTAGGCGTTAGGCCGTAAGCCGGGACGGCGGGGTGATTGGTGTTATACGGCGGTCCCGGCATTCGCTGCGCTCGTGCCGGGCTACGCGGGCGGCTACGCCTTCGGCTTTTGTCGCCTGGCTTGGGCGGTCAGGTCGTAGGCCGGGACGGTGGGGTGCTTGGTGTTATACGGCGGTCCCGGCATTCGCTTTGCTCGTGCCGGGCTACTCGGCCGATGTAGTCATCGATACCGCCGGCCGGCGCGTGGCTTGTGGGCCGGGTTCAGGCCGCTTCGGCCTGGGTCTTGCGCGGGCCTTCCAGCAGCGCCTTTTTGACCATGCCCAGCATCAGCTCGGCCTCGGCGCGGGTGATGGCGAAGTGCGGCGTGAAGCGCAGCGAATTGGCGCCGCCGTGGATGACGCCCAGGCCGCGCTCGCGCAGCCATTCTTCGGTCGAGCCGGTGCCAAAGCACTTGAAGCGCGGGTCCAGTTCGCAGGAAAACAGCAGGCCGGTGCCCTGCACCTTGGTGATCAGGCCGCCGGTCTCCTGCTTGAGCGCGTTCAGCCGGTCGAGGAAGTACTGGCCCATCTCGCGGATATTGGCGCGCACCGCCGGGGTGAGGCTTTCCAGCACCGCCACCGCCACATCCATTGCGCGTGGGTTGCCGGTCATGGTGTTGCCGTAGATGCCCTTGCGGTACAGGCCGGCGGTGCGCTCGGTCACCGCCAGCACGCTGAGCGGAAACTGACCGGCATTGAGCGCCTTGGAATAGGTTTCCATGTCCGGCGCGGGCAGCGCTTCGAAGCCGGGGTAATCGACCAGCGACAGCACGCCGTGGGCGCGCAGGCCGGCCTGGATCGAATCGACCAGCAGCAGGGTGCCGTGCTTGATCGTGAGTTCGCGCGCGGCGGCATAGAACTCGGGCGTGACCTGACGGCCCGGGTCGCCTTCGCCCATCACCGGCTCGATGAACATCGCCTCGATGTGAATCTGCTCGCGCTCGGCCTGCTCGAAGGCGTTATGCAGTTGCTCGACCGAGTACGGTTCGATGGTGATCAGCTGGGCGTCGTGGTGCTTCCAGCTGGCCAGATGCCTGGCATAGGCCGGGCGGCTGGAATCGGAGTACAGCGCGGGCAGTTCGGTGCGGCCATGGAATCCGCTCTTGACCGCGATCCGCTTCACCTTCCAGCCGGCGTGCGGGCCGCCCGGATCGGTCGCCTCGCGGGTGTTGACGTCGGCGATGCGCCCGGCCAGCGAGACCGACTCGGAGCCCGAGTTCAGGCACATGAACTTGTGATACGGACAGCCGCCGCGATTCTGGCCGACTTCGGCTTTGAGCGCCCTCGCCATGCGCAGGTGCGACAGGCTGGGGGTCATGATGTTGGCCATGGCCTGCGGTTTGGCCAGCGCGGCGAGCACGGACTTCGGCGTATGGCCCGAGCCGATCATGCCGTAGCCGCCGGAATCGTGAATCACCGCGCCCTTGAGCGTGATGATCCATGGCCCGCGCGCGGTCAGCGCGACATAGGGGTTGACCGCATCGTCCGGGTAGAAGTTGACGTAGCCGGACTGCGCGGCGTCGATCTGGCTCTGTTCGTCGGCGCGCAGAAGATCCTCGAACTCGCCGCCCTTGAGCGCCTCGAACTGGGCGAGCGCGGCATCGACCGCCTCGATCAGATCGGCATCGTCGGAGAAGCGCTCGATGGTCGCATCGTCCAGCCCGACGGTGCGCATGCGGCCACCGTAAGTGCGCAGCGCGGAAAGCTTTTCTATCAGACTCATGGTGGTCTCCCGATGGGAAAGCAGCCACCTCAGCGAAGCCGGATGGCGCGCTGCTTTCCAATAAAAATAATGACTTAGCGCGATGATACCACTCGCCCATGGTGGCTGGAAAGCCGTGCGCGGGTGACAGGCGTCATGTCCCAGGGGTGACGTGCGCGACTGTCGGCGCCTGGCTGCGCTCGGCACGCTGTCGGCACGGAGGATGATCATGACCCACTCGAATGAAACGCTGGCCAGTCTGGAATCGGTCGGCAAGCGCTACGGCGCCATCTGCGCGCTCGATGATTTCAGTCTCGATGTCCAGTCCGGCCAGCTGCTGGCCGTTTTGGGCCGCAACGGCGCCGGCAAGTCGACTGCCATCGGCCTGCTCAGCGGCCGGATCGCCCCGGATCGCGGCCGTGCCCGCTTGATTGGCCGTGATCCACGCGACATTGCCGCGCGCCGCGCGGTCGGCCTGATGCTGCAGGACTGCGATCTGCCCGACACCCTGCGGGTTGCCGAACACGTCCGGTTGTTTTCCAGCTATTACCCGAATCCGCGTCCAGTCGCTGAAACGCTGGCGCTGGCCGGGCTGGAGGCGCTCGCCACGCGACCCTACGGCGCGTTGTCCGGCGGCCAGAAGCGGCGGGTGCAGTTTGCCCTGGCGATCTGCGGCCGGCCGCGCCTGCTGTTTCTCGACGAACCGAGCGTCGGGCTGGATGTCGATGCCCGTCGGGCGCTGTGGCGGGCCGTGACCGACCTGCGCGACGCGGGCTGCGGCATCGTGCTGACCACCCACTACCTGGAGGAGGCCGATGCCCTGGCCGATCGCGTGGTGTTGATCGAAGGCGGACGCACGCTGGTCGAGGACACGCCGGCCGGCCTGAAGGCGCGTGCCGCCGGCACGCGGGTGCGGGCGCGGACGGCGCTGTCCGAAGGGCAACTTGCACAGTGGTCGGAATGTCTGTCGGTGCGCAGCGTCGACGGCTGCGCCGAGCTGTTGACCGCTGCGCCCGAAGCCCTGCTGCGCCGCTGGCTGGCGGCCGATGACACGCTTGCCGATCTTCAGGTGAGCTCGCTCAGTCTTGAGGAAGCGGTGCAGACACTTACCACCGCCGCGTCGACGGCGACAGGCGAACCCGCCGTCGGTCGCCCACGCCGCGCCCTTGCCGAGGAGAAAGTCCGATGACCGACACCACTCAGACCGCCATGCCCCAAGCCGGCGCACCCTCGCTGCTGCGCATTCATGCCCTGGAGGCTGGCTACGAGTTCCTGCGCGTGTTGCGCACGCCGGCGTTTGCGATTCCCACGCTGGTGTTTCCGCTGTCGTTCTATCTGCTGTTCGGCCTGCTGCTGGGCGGCCAGTGGAGCGGATTGCACAAGGCCACGTATCTGTTCGCCAGTTACGGGGTATTCGGTGTCATCGGCCCGGCGCTGTTTGGTTTCGGTGTCGGCCTGGCCATCGAGCGCCAGCAGGGCTGGCTGGAGCTGAAGCGGATCTCGCCGATGCCGACCAGCGCCTACTTTCTGGCCAAGATCGCAATGAGCCTGGCGTTCGCCGCAGCCGTGCTGGCGCTGCTGTCGGCGGCGGCCATCGGCCTCGGAGGCGTGCGCATGGCCTGGTCACAGTTCGCGTTGCTGGTCGTCGTGTTGTTGCTGGGCACACTGCCATTCTGTGCGCTGGGCCTTTGGATCGGCACTTTGGTCAAAGGCCAGGCGGCAGTAGCGGTGGTGAATCTGGTGTATCTGCCGATGTCGGTGCTGTCCGGGCTGTGGATCCCGCTGTTCGCGTTTCCTGACATCGTGCAGAAGCTGGCAGTCGTCTGGCCGGCCTGGCATCTGGGGCAAATCGCCTTGGGTGTGGTCGGTCAGGCCAGCGACGTGCGCTATGCGCTGCACGCAGCGGCGCTGCTGGCAATGACGACGCTGTTCCTCGCCCTGGCGACGCAGCGTTTGCGAACTCACTGAGCGACCGGAGAACATTTCGATGAATGAAATGCGCGTGGTGGTGGTGGGCAGCTTGCTTGCCCTGGCGGTAGTGTTCTATGCCCTTTCGGGTAGCCGTGAAGTGCCGGTGCCCGAGCGGGCGGCGGAACCGAAAACATCGGACGTGCTGCTGTTTCGTGATGTCCGGGTGTTCGATGGCGAGCGCATGCATGAGGCCACGCAGGTGAGTGTGCGCGATGGGCTGATCGAGGCGGTGGGCGAGCGGCTGCCGGTACCCGAAGGCGCGACCATCATCGACGGCGCCGGCCGCACCCTGTTGCCCGGATTGATCGACGCGCATGTACACAGCTTTGGCGAAGCCCGGCGCGATGCGCTGCGCTTTGGCGTGACCTCCCAACTGGACATGTTCTCCGATCCCGGTCAGCTGGCAACAGCGCGAGCCGAGCGCGCCAGCCTGGCCGCGACCGATCGCGCCGATCTGTGGTCGGCCGGCATTCTGGCCACCGCCGAGGGCGGCCACGGTACGCAGTACGGCATGCCGGTGCCCACCCTGACCGGGCCGGACGAGGCCGACGCCTGGGTGGCTGCCCGACAGGCCGAGGGTTCGGACTACATCAAGATCGTGCGCGAGGATCTGCACGTGTATTCCAGCGAGCGCCGCTTGCCGACCCTGGATGCCGCCACCGCGAGGGCGCTGATCGAATCGGCGCATGCCCGTGGCCTACTGGCAGTGGCGCATGTTTCGGCGCTCGATCACGCGTTCGAATCGTTGCGCGACGGGGCCGACGGACTGGTGCACATCGCTCAGGACGCCCCGGCCGATGATCGGCTGGTGGCGTTGGCTGCGGCGCGTGGCGCGTTCGTGGTGCCAACTCTGACGGTAATCGCGGGCATGTCGGGGGAACGCAGCGGCCTCGCCGACGCCGCGCTGGTGGGGCCGAGGCTCTCGTCCAGCCAGCGGCAAACCCTGACCGCGCGGTTCGGCGATGGCTCACGCCCGGAGCTGATCGCCAACGCCAGGGAAAGTGTGCGCCGGCTGCACGCCGCCGGCGTGGCGATCCTGGCCGGCACCGATGCGCCCAATCCCAATACGGCCTATGGCGCTTCGATCCATGATGAGCTGGCGCAGCTGGTGAGCGCCGGTCTGACGCCAGCCGAAGCGCTGGCGGCGGCCACTTCGGCGCCAGCCGACGCCTTCGGGTTGAGCGATCGCGGCCGCATTGCGCCGGGACTGCGTGCCGACCTGCTGCTGGTCGACGGCGATCCGGGCGGCGACATCTCGGCAACCACCGCGATCGTCGGCGTCTGGAAAAACGGCCATCCGGTGCCGCTGGAGTTCGCCGCCGCGACCGCCGCCACGCTGCCACCCGGAATCCTCAGCGGGTTCGATGGCGACGGGCTGGATGCCGCCCACGGCATCGGCTGGGTTCCGACCAGCGACCGGATGGCTGGCGGTGGCTCCGACGCGACCCTGGCGCGCATCGCAGATGGCGCCGACGGCAGCGCGGGCGCACTGCGCGTGTCGGGTCGGATTGCGCTCAAGGCCGCCCAGCCGTGGGCCGGAGCGATGTACGTCCCGGCCGCCGAGATGATGCAGCCGGTCGATGCCCGCGGCCTGAGCGAGCTGGTGTTCCGGGCCCGCGGCGATGGTCGCCAGTATGCCGTGCTGGTGTTTTCCGGCGAGTCGGTGGGCCTTCCAGCGGTTCAGTCCATCGCCCCCGGTGCGGACTGGGGCGAGGTGCGGCTTGCGCTGGCGGACTTTGCCGGGGCCGACTTGGCCACGCTGCGCGCCATCGCAATCACGGCCGGCGCGCCGGAAGGCGAATTCTCGCTCGACCTCGACGCGGTCGAAATCCGCTAACGTGGCAACGACATGAACCCCATCCCGACTCCAATTCACTGATCGCCCCATGCACGCGCCCAGCCAGGATCAGGTAGCGTCGAGTCTCCACGACCGGCCCTGGCTGGGGCTGATCTACCTGTTCTTCGTTTTCCTCCCGCTGTTCTACTGGCCCGGTCACGACTGGGCGGTGATTGTGCTCAGCGTGCTGGCCACGCTGGTGTTTCTGGCGATCTACTTCACCTTCGTGCGAGGTCAGGGCCGTTGGCGGCCGGTGCTGATGGTGGCGTCGGCGGCGCTCGGGCTGGCGCTGATTCCGATCAATCCGGGCGGTAACACCTTCGTGATCTACGCCATGGTGATGGCCGCGTCGGCGCTACCGGAGCGCGCCGCCATCGCGGTCGCCATCGCCCTGCTGGCGCTGACCGGCCTGGTGTTCTGGTGGAGCATGCCGCGCGTCGAATTCGCCCTGGCTGGCACCGGCGTGGTCGCGGTGATCGGATTTGTCGTGGTCTCGGGCGTGTTGGTGGCGCGAGACCGGGCACGCCGCGACGCCGCATTGCGGTTGACACAGGACGAAGTGCGCCGGTTGGCGACCGTGGCCGAGCGCGAGCGCATTGGCCGCGACCTGCACGACCTGCTGGGCCACACCCTCACCCTGGTGGCGATCAAGAGCGAGCTGGCCGGCAAGCTGCTGGCGCGCGACCCGGTCGCCGCCAGAACACAGATCGCCGAAGTCGAACAGGTCGCGCGCAGCGCTTTGGGTCAGGTGCGGGAGGCAGTCGCCGGGGTGCGCACCAGCGGCCTGCCGGCCGAACTGGCGGCCGCCCGGCTGGCGTTATTGTCGGCCGGAATCGAGCCGGAAATTTCGTCCCCGCCGGATCTGCCGGGGGGCACCGAAACTGCACTGGCCATGGCGCTGCGCGAGGCGGTGACCAATATCATCCGCCACGCCGGTTGCAGTAGGGTCGAGATTGGGTTCGACTCGGAGAGCGATGTAATGCGCATGCGAATTCAAGACGATGGCTGCGGCGGGCTCAGCGGCGAGGGCAACGGCCTGACCGGAATGCGCGAGCGGCTGCGCGCGGTGTCCGGCACGCTCGAGATCGATAGCCCGGCCGGTGGCGGCACCCGCCTGACCATCCGGGTGCCGGTCCGCCCCATCGATACCGGCAGCGGACAACCGGAGCTGGCCGGATGATCCGTATCGTGCTCGCCGAAGATCAGGCCATGGTGCGCGGCGCGCTGGCTGCGCTGCTGCGCCTGGAAACCGATATCGATGTGCTGGCCGAGGCCGGCGACGGCGAGGCGGCCTGGCTGGAAGTCCAGGCGCACACGCCGGACTTGCTGCTCACCGACATCGAGATGCCCGGCATGACCGGGCTGGATCTGGCGCTTCGTGTTCGTGATTCGAAACTGGAGACGCGGGTGGTGATCCTCACCACCTTCGCCCGCGCCGGCTACTTGCGCCGCGCGTTGGATGCTGGCGTGCGCGGCTACCTGCTCAAGGATGCACCGTCCGAGCGGCTGGCCGAGGCCCTGCGGCAGGTGCATCGGGGCGGTCGCGCCATCGACCCGCAGCTCGCCGCCGCCGCGTGGGATCAGGCCGACCCGCTCACCGCACGCGAACGCCAGGTGCTGCGGATGGCCGGCGAGGGTCTGAGTGCCAGCGAAATCGGCCAGCGTTTGAATCTTTCGCAGGGCACGGTGCGCAATTACCTGTCCGAGGCGATCGGCAAGCTGGGCGTCGGCAATCGCATCGAGGCCTATCGGCTGGCGCGGCAGAACGGCTGGCTGTGATCGGCAGTTCATCGCCTGCGCGTTATGCTGGAACAGTCCCCCAGCTCAAGGAGCGCGCGATGAAAGCCATCTGGAACAACACCGTTGTCGCCGAGTCCGACGCCACCGTCGTGGTCGAAGGCAATCACTATTTTCCCGCCGACGCCATTCACCGCGACTACTTCGAGCCGAGTGCCACCACCAGCGTGTGCGGCTGGAAGGGCACCGCGCATTACTATTCGCTCAACGTCGACGGCCAGCGCAATCCGGATGCCGCCTGGCACTACCCCGAACCCAAGTCCGCCGCCGCCGAGATCGCTGGTCACATCGCATTCTGGCGCGGTGTGAAGGTGGTGGCGGAATGAAGCGCTGGCTGCTGTTGGTCACCGGCAGCTCGCGCGGGCTGGGCGCGGCGCTGGTTGCCAAGGCGCGTGCGGCCGGGCACACGGTGATCGGGGTGTCCCGTTCCGGCGGATCGCACGCGCTCGACGTGAAGCTGGATCTTGGCCAGCCCGAGCGCATTCAGGACACGCTGGCTCCGTTGCTGGAGGCGCACATTTCGCCGGATTGCCATCAGTACGCGCTGGTCAACAACGCCGCCATGCTGGGCCCGGTCGGCGTCGGCTATGACGCGGCCAGCGTGTCGGCGCACATGGCGCTCAATCTGGTGGCGCCGATCATGCTCAGCCGGGTGTTCGCCCGTACGCTGGCCCACACCGATGCCATCAAGCGGATCGTCTCGATCTCCAGCGGCGCATCGACCCGTCCGATCGCCGGCTGGAGTCTTTACTGCGCCAGCAAGGCCGGGCTCGACCACTTTGCCCGCGTGATGGCGGAGGAGCAGACCGATTGCCGTCGTCCGGTGCAATTGGTCAACGTCAGTCCGGGCGTCATCGACACCGGCATGCAGGCCGCGATCCGCACGTCATCGGAAACCGACTTTCCGGCGGTCGAACAGTTCCGGCAGATGCACGCCAGCGGCGCGCTGCAAAGCCCCGACGCGGTCGCATCAAAACTGATGGCGGGCCTGAGCAGCGGTCGGGTTTTCGCCGGCGAGCTGCTGAGCATCGATGACTTCGCCCGGAGCTGAGCCGACGGCCCGAAAATCGCCGTATCGCTTCCAGTAGCAGCTTCGAGTAGCCCGGCTTGAGCGCAGCGAAAGCCGGGACCGCATGATGGCCTGACAACTACGCATTTTATGGCGTCGCCGCGCCCTCCCCAAGTGGTGCTTCGGAGGGAAGGAGCGCGAATCGCCGCGAACTGGCCCTCAACCCCGCAGGGCCGCGTGCGGATGACGCCGCACTCAGTCGTCGGCGGTCAACCTGCTCGTCACTTGCACTTCGGAATGCAGCGTCCGGTGCACCGGGCATCGGTCGGCGATTTCCAGCAGCCGCTGGCGCTGTTCGGCGTCGAGGTCGCCGGTCAGGGTGATTTCGCGTTCGATCCGGTCGATCTTGCCGTCCCGGGTTTCGCAGGTATCGCAGTCCTTGGCGTGGATCTTGCCGTGCCTCAACCGCACCGAAACCTTGTCCAGCGGCAGTTTCTTGTGCTCGGCATACATCCGCAGCGTCATCGTCGTGCAGGCGCCCAGCGCGGCGGTCAGCAGTTGGTAGGGCGATGGCCCGCTGTCCTCGCCGCCGACATCGGGTGGCTCATCGGCGGTCAGAATATGCCGTCCCGCCTGGATGCGCTGGCGGAAGCGGCTCTGGCCGGTTTCCTCGACGGTCAGCCATTCGGCATGCGCCGGGTCGGACTCGGGCTCGGCCGCCGCCGTGCCGCTGGAGTCGCCATCGAGGTAGCGCGTCGCCCAGGCGGCCAGCACGGCGCCAACGTAGCGGGCGTCGGCCTTCCGGCTCAGCAGATGGTCGGCGTCGTCGAGCGAGACGAAGCTCTTCGGGTGCTTGGCCGCCGTGAACAACTGGGCGGCGTTGTCGATGCCGACCGTGGTGTCGCGCGGTGCGTGGAACACGATCAGCGCGCGCCCCAGATCGGCCAGCATCGGCTTGAGCCTGGCCTGGGCGACATCCTCGAGAAATTGCTTCTGGATGCGGAACCGACGGCCACCCAGTTCGACTTCGGCCTCGCCTTCGCGCTCGATCTCGTCGCGGGCGTGCTCGATGTGGGCCAGCACATGCGCCGGATCGGCCGGGGCATTGATGGTGGCCACGGCAACGCTCTCGGGAATCCGCGCGGCAGCGGCGATCACGGCTGCACCGCCGAGGCTGTGGCCGATGAGCAACTGGGGCGCCTGATGCTCGCTACGCAGAAACTCGGCGGCGGCAACCAGATCTTCGATGTTCGAGGAAAAATTGGTGTTGGCGAACTCGCCATCACTGTTGCCCAGGCCGGTGAAATCGAATCGAAGTACCGCGATGCCGGCGTCGGCCAGCGCGCCGGCGATGAATGCAGTGGCCTTGGTGTCCTTCGAGCAGGTGAAACAATGGGCGAACAGCGCGTAGGCCACGGGCGGGCCGGCGGGCATTTCGAGACGGGCGGCGAGGGTTTCGCCCGATGCGCCGGTGAAGCGGACGGCCTGGCTGGTGATGGTCATGAGCGACTCCGTGTCGTTGGGTCAGCGAGTGTGGAATGTCGCCACCGCGCGGTCAAACGCCTCGCTGCCGGAGTTTCGGTGGTCGATGCAGAAGCGGGTGGATTCGCGCGCAACCGCATCATTCGGCGCGCGGCTCTTTACACTATGCCCAGTCACCCGAGATCCCCTTGAAGAAATCCGACTTTCATTTCGATCTGCCGCCCGAGCTGATCGCCCAGGAACCCTTGGTCGAGCGATCGGCCAGCCGGCTGCTGTGCGTGCCGCCGGGGGCAGGGGCTTTCGAGGACCGGATGATCCGCGATCTGCCCGATTTGTTGCAGCCCGGCGATCTGCTGGTGTTCAACGACACCCGGGTCATTCCCGCGCGCCTGCACGGCCGCAAGGAAACCGGCGGCCGGGTGGAGATCCTGATCGAGCGGTTGCTGGGTGACGATGAAGCGCGCGTGCAGTTGGGCGTGAGCAAGTCGCCCAAGCCCGGCGCCCGGCTGCTTCTGGATGCCGGTGGCAAGGCCGAAGTGCTGGACCGCGAGGGCGAGTTCTACCGGCTGCGTTTTGAGCTGCGCGAGCCACTTGAGCCTTACCTCGAGCGCGAAGGCAGCCTGCCGTTGCCGCCCTATATCCGGCGAGCGCCGGTAGCCGGCGACCGCGATCGCTACCAGACCGTGTTCGCGCGCAAGACCGGCGCCGTGGCCGCACCCACCGCCGGCCTGCACTTCGATGAACCGCTGCTGGCAGCGCTGCAAGCCCGGGGCGTGGAGTTCGGTCACGTCACCCTGCATGTCGGCGCCGGCACGTTTCAGCCCATGCGCGCCGAGCGGATCGAAGACCATCGCATGCACAGCGAGTGGCTCAACGTCGGCGCTGAACTGATTGCCCAGACCCGAAGAACCCGCGAGCGCGGCCGGCGCGTTATCGCGGTCGGCACCACAGTGGTGCGCGCACTGGAGAGCGCGATGCGCGACGGCGAGCTGAAGCCTTACTCGGGCGAATCGAGCATCTTCATATTTCCCGGCTATCGCATCCGTTCGGTTGATGCCCTGGTGACCAATTTCCATCTGCCCGAAAGCACCCTGATGATGCTGGTAAGCGCCTTCGCCGGCCGCGAACGCATCCTCGATGCCTATCGACACGCCATCGAACAGCGCTACCGGTTTTTCAGCTACGGAGATGCGATGTTGCTTTGGGCGGGAATCGGGAATCGGGAATCGGGAATCGAACCGCACCAGCGATCCCGGTGACCAGCGAGTCCTGACGCACCTCCCCATTCCCCATTCCCCATTCCCGGCCCCAATGTCCCGAATGCAGTTCCAGCTCACCCACACCGACGGCGCGGCGCGGCGCGGTTTCATGACTTTTCCGCGCGGCACGGTGCAGACGCCGGCGTTCATGCCGGTGGGCACCTATGGTTCGGTGAAGGGGCTCTGGCCTCGCGATCTACGTGAGCTGGGCGCAGAGATGATTCTCGGCAACACCTTTCACCTGTTCTTGCGGCCGGGGCTGGATGTCATTGCCGCGCACGGCGGGCTGCACGGCTTCGAGCGCTGGAGCGGGCCGATTCTCACCGACTCAGGCGGCTTCCAGGTGTTTTCGCTGGCCAAGAGCCGCAAGATCAGCGAACGGGGCGTGGCCTTCGCGTCGCCGGTGGACGGCAGCAAGGTGTTCATCGGGCCGGAGGAAAGCATGCACATCCAGCGCGTTCTGGACTCGGACGTGGTGATGATTTTCGACGAATGCACGCCGTATCCGGCCACCGAGGCGCAGGCCAGCGCGTCGATGGAGCTTTCGCTGCGCTGGGCCGAGCGCAGCCGGCGCGCGCACGAGGGCAACGACGCGGCGCTGTTCGGCATCGTCCAGGGTGGGGTGTATCCCGGATTGCGCGACCGCTCGGCCCGGGCGCTGATCGACATCGGCTTCGATGGCTACGCGGTCGGCGGTCTGGCAGTCGGTGAGCCGGAGGCCGAGCGCAACGCCACGCTGGATCGCACCTGTCCGGCACTGCCGGCCGACAAGCCGCGCTACCTGATGGGTGTCGGTCGGCCGGAGGACATCGTCGAGGCGGTGGCGCGCGGGATCGACATGTTCGATTGCGTGATGCCGACCCGAAACGGCCGCACCGGCCACCTGTTCACCCGGTTCGGCGATATCCGCATCCGAAACGCCCGGTATGCCAGCGATACCCGGCCGATCGATCCGGCCTGCGGCTGTCACGCCTGCGCGAACGGCTTCAGTCGATCCTACCTGCGGCATCTGGATCGCTGCGGCGAGATGCTGGCCGGCATGTTGGGCAGCCTGCACAACCTGTACTACTACCAGGAGTTGATGCAGGGCATCCGCGCGGCAATCGAGGAAAATCGCTTCGAGGCCTTCCGGGCCGCCTTCCACGCCGCGCGTGCCGCAGGCGTTCCGGATTGACGCTGCCGAAGGCTCGCGGCCGGCGCAACCGCATTGCGAACTGTGCACGCAGCGACACAACGCTCCAGTGCATGCCTGAGAATCGCTGCCGCACGATCCATGCACGAGCAGGAGATTTCCTGCACTGCGCCGCGTCGATATCTTACCCGTACGCGAGAGAAACGCCGATGGGCAGCGATGAAGCCGCGCGGAACACTGTGCAGCCGTCGCTGCACAGGAGCATGCCGTGCTGCGCCTCACCGCGCTGGACGGCCGCGCAACGGCGCGCGCCGCCGGCGCAACCGCGACCGCGCTGCCGGCCGCACCGACCTATGCGAGGCATGCGCCCGAGCGCACGCTGTTGTACGCGCTGATGCAGGCGCACTACCCGGATTTCATCGCACGTCTTCATGCGGAAGACCGCTCGCTGCCCGAGTACGTGCGCGAGGAGTTCGGGACGTTCCTGCGCTGTGGCGTGCTCGACCATGGCTTCCTGCGCGTGGTGTGCGAGCACTGCCACGCGGAACGGCTGGTGGCCTTCTCCTGCAAGAAGCGTGGCTTTTGCCCGAGTTGCGGCGCGCGGCGCATGGCCGAGTCGGCGCGGCACTTGGTGGAAGAGGAGTTTGGCCCGCGCCCAGTAAGACAATGGGTGCTGAGTTTTCCTTACCCTTTGCGCTTTCTGTTCGCAAGCGAGCCCGAGGCCATCGGCCCGGTGCTGGGGATCGTGCATCGCGTGATCGCGGGTTGGCTTGCTGATCAAGCGGGCGTCGAGCGCGCCAGCGCGCAGTGCGGCGCGGTGACGCTGATCCAGCGCTTTGGCAGCGCGCTCAACTTTGATATCCACTTTCATATGCTGTGGCTCGATGGCGTGTATGAGAACGTCGAACAACCACAGCGCAAGCCGCGCCTGCATCGCGCCCGCGCGCCGACCTCTGCGCAGTTGACGCACCTGGCTGACAAGATCGCGCACCGTGTGTGCCGGCATCTGGCGCGCAAAGGCTGGTTCGGAGGCGTGGACGAATCTGCCTTTCTGTCGGATAGCGCCGGCTGCGATGACGGCCTGGATGGGCTGCGGATGAGTTCGATCACCTACCGCATTGCCACCGGCAAGCACGCTGGGCGCAAGGTGGCGACGCTGCAGACGATCCCGGCCGACGCTGGCGCGTTGGAAGGCGACGCCGGCAAGGTCGGCGGCTTCTCGCTGCATGCGGGTGTCGCGGCCGAGGCGCACGAGAGCCAGAAGCTCGAACGCCTGTGCCGCTACATTGCACGCCCGGCGATTTCGGAGAAGCGGCTGTCGCTCTCGCCGCAGGGCAGGGTGCGCTACCAGCTCAAGACATCGTGGCGCAATGGCACCACCCCTGTCGAATGGGATCCCGCGGACTTTATCGCCAAACTCGCGGCCCTCGTCCCGCCGCCGCGCGCGCACCTGACCCGGTTCCACGGCATCTTCGCGGCAAACGCGAAGTTGCGCGCTCAGCTGACACCCTCGGGGCGCGGTAAACGGCTGCCCTCGAACGTAGCCGAAGACAAGCCGCCAGCACCTGCCGACCCCCGCACGCCGGCCGAACGCCGCCGTTCGATGACCTGGGCACAACGCCTCAAGCGCGAGCTACTCCGGGCATCCTGCCCTCCACCCTTCGGGCCAGCCTTCGGCTGTTCCCAATCGCGCCAGGCGATTGGGTCGGCATCGACGTGACCACCTGCATCCACTGCGGCGGCGCGGTGCGGATCGTGGCCAGCATCGAAGGCCCCTCGGCCATCCGCGCCATCCTCGACCACTTCGAGAAGCATGGCGCGTTGGAGCAAGCGCACTATCGGCCTGAACCGCGCGGGCCACCCGCTGTGGCCGCGTACGCCCGCCAGGCGCCGCCGACGGCGACACCGCCACCCGAACCGATGTGGCCACGAGCCCGCAGGGCTGCGCTCGCCCCGCTGTCGGCCACCGGCGGGAAATCGCCGCGAACGGCGCTACCGAACACCCATCAGTCCGCCGAAACGCTCTGCGATGACGCCCCAACCACGGCCAAACCGAGCCAAACCGACGCTTGCGCCGGCTCCGGCTACCGCGCAGACTGCCCCAAAAGGCCGTTTGAATTTCCTATGCCCCATTCCGCTGGAAGGCGGGAGCGTCGCACGCATTGGCGCCCCGGTGGGGCTAGCCACCTGCAACGCCGGCAAGGAAACCCTGGACGATCTGTTGAAGCGGGCCGACACGGCACTGTACGCTGCGAAACGCGAAGGCAAGAACACCTTCCGCGAGGCTGACGCTTCCGGCGTGTAAACCGCGCTGGCCATGGGACGCCGAGACCACTATCACGTCTATGTGATCGAACTGTCGAAAGATGTTCTATTCGAAGGCCGGTTCAGGAAAGCCAATCCCGGTTACATCAAGGGCAAGCCCTGCATTTACGTCGGCGTGACGGGACTGGATCCCGATGTGCGCTTTGACAAACACAAGGCGGGCATCCAGTCCAACCGCTTCGTCAAGCAATTCGGCCTGCGCTTGTTGCCTGAGCTGTACGAGCTGTACAGCCGGGCTCGGCTTAAACTAGGCGAACCTCGCCTTCATGCCCATCTCATGACCGCTTCCATTCTGTTGGTAGAAGACGACAAGCCCATCGCCGACAACGTGATGCTCGCCCTGGCGCGCGAGAACATGGACTGCCGCCATACGACGCTCGCAGCCGAGGGGCTGGCCCTGCTGGCAACGGGCAAATTCGATCTGGCAATCCTGGATGTGGGCTTGCCGGATGGAAATGGTTTCGACGTGTGTCGTACGCTGCGCGGTTTTTCCGATATTCCCGTAATTTTCCTGACTGCGCGTTCCGACGAAATCGACCGTGTGGTGGGCCTCGAGATCGGCGCCGACGATTACGTGCTCAAACCTTTCAGCCCGCGGGAACTGGCGGCGCGGGTGAAGACCATTCTGCGGCGCAGCCGGAATGGCGCAGTCAGTGCAAATGCAACTGCGGCAACCGCCCTCATTCAGGTAGACGAGGAACGCGCCCGCATCGTCTGCCTGGGCCAGCTGCTCGACCTGAGCCGCACCGAGTACCTGATGTTGAAAGCCATGGCGGCGCGCCCGGAAAAGGTCTTTAGCCGGGCCGAACTGATGGACGCCGCCGGGCTGGCCGAGGCCAGCCTGGAACGCTCGGTCGACACGCACATCAAGGCCCTGCGCGCCAAGCTGGCCGAGGCTGCGCCCGACAGCGACCTCATCCGCACCCATCGCGGCCTCGGCTACAGCCTGGTGCGGGACGGCGCTTGAACTTCTTCGTCCGATTCTTCGTCGGCTATGTCGTGGTCACCGCGCTGGCGGTGTTGTTGGCGATGAAACTGTTCACCGACCAGCTCGTGCCGGGCGTACGCCAGTCGGTAGAGGAAACCCTGGTGCAGACCGCCAATCTGATGGCGGAAATGGCGGGCGCGGAAATGGCGCATGCGCCGGGTGAGCCAACCCATGTGGCCGGCATTGAAGCCATGTTCCGCGCTTACGAAACACGCCGTTTCGACGCACGCATCTACGGCGTATTGAAGAGCGAGCCCGACCTGAGGTTCTATGTCACTGACCAGACCGGCCGGGTCGTCTTCGACAGCACCGGCCGCGACGTCGGCAAGGACTACTCGCGCTGGCTCGACGTCAGCCGCACCCTCAAGGGCGAATACGGTGCCCGCACCACGCGCGAAAACGAATACGACGCTACCAGCAGCGTGATGTACGTCGCCGCGCCCGTCCTGCGCGATGGCCACATCGTCGGCGTGCTCTCGGTCGGCAAGCCGTCACGCTCTTTCCAGGGCTTCATCGACCTGACCCGCTCCAAGGCCTGGGAATCGGCCTGGTGGCTGTTCGGCCTGGCCCTGCTGCTGGCGCTCGGCTTTTCCTACTGGATGACGCGCGACCTGCGCCGGCTGGTCGCCCATGCCGACGAAGTCGCTGAAGGCCACCGCGCCCGCATTCCGGTCGAAGGCCGGGGCGAACTGCGCCGGCTCGCCCAGGCGCTCGAGCACCTGCGCGCCGAGCTGGACGGCAAGGCTCATGTCGAGAAAGTCTCACAACTGCTGGCGCACGAACTAAAAAGTCCCATCGCCGCCATCCGCGGCGCGATCGAACTGCTGCCCGACGAAACCGACGCCGGCCAGCGCGCACGCCTGGAAACCAACATCGCCGCCGAATCCGAACGCCTGCAACGCATCGCGGAAGGCGTGTTGAATCTGGCTCGGGCAGAAAACCGCGACCGTCTCGACGAGGTCGAGCGCATCGACTTCGACGCGTTGGTGGCCGACGTGCTCGACACCCGCGCCGCGCGCATCGCCGCCAGGGAACTGCGGCTCGACACCCGGCTGGCCCCGGCCGAGGTGTCCGGCAACCGCTTCCTGCTGCGTCAGGCCGTGGCCAATCTGATCGACAACGCCATCGACTTCAGCCCGGCCGGCGGCGCGCTCACGGTCGAACTGGAAACGGCGGTCGGCAACGTGCGCCTGCGCATCCGTGATCGCGGCCCGGGCATTCCCGATTACGCCCGGCCGCGCCTGTTCGAACGCTTCTACTCCACGCCGCGCCCCGACAGCGGTGAACGCAGTAGCGGCCTCGGGCTCAACCTGGTGCGCGAAGCCGCCCGCCTGCACGGCGGCGACATCATCCTCGACAATCACCCGGACGGCGGCGCCGAAGCCCGGCTCGACCTCTCGGCTCCAAGAAACACCTGATCCACACACAGCCCACACGAATCTCCCACACGGCGCCGGCACGCTTCGGTCGTCACAATCCAGGGAGACCATCATGGGAAAGCTGCTCAATACCAAACTTTTCGCGCTGGCGTTGCTGGCGCTGATCCTGATCTTCGCCGTCGGCAAAGTGCAATGGAAGGTCGACGAGCGGCGTGCCACGCGCGACGGAGTCGTCCAGAACATCGCCGAGCAGTACGCCCGCGAACAGCAACTGGTCGGTCCGCTACTGTGGGTGAAATGCCGCGAGCCGCAGACCGTCGTCGAAACCGACGAACACGGCAGCCGGCGCCGCACGGTCGAGCGCGATTGCTCGCGCTTGATCCGTCCGGACAGCGTCACCGGCCAGGGTACGCTGGGTGTCTCGGAACGCTACCGTGGCATCTACCGCGCCAACATCTACTCGGCCGCGCTGCAATTGCAGGCCGTCATCCCCGCCTTCCAGCCCAAGCCGGAGCAGATCATCGAATCCGCCGCACTGGTGTTCGGCGTCAGCGATCCGCGCGGCATCAAGACGGCGCGTATCGCCACCGCTGACGGTCGCGAACTGGAAACACGGCCCGGCACGCCAAGCGGCCGGATCAGCAACGGCTTCCATGTCCCGCTCGACCTGACCGAACTCGGCCAGCCGATGAAGCTGACCGTTCAGCTCGATGTTGGCGGCAGCGGCCGTTTCGACTGGGTACCCATCGCCTCGAAGAACGACCTCGAACTGAAATCTGCCTGGCCGCACCCCAGCTTCGACGGCCACTTTCTTCCCGAGCAGCGCGAAGTCGGCAGCAAGGGATTCAGCGCCCGCTGGCGGGTCAGCGACTTCGCCACCGGCGGCGACCAAATGCTGGCCCAACAGAGCGACGCGCGCTTCGCCGATTCCTTCGGCGTCTCGCTGATCGACCCGGTCGACGCTTACACTCAGACCGACCGCGCCGTGCGCTACGGCTTCCTGTTCGTGCTGCTCTCCCTGGGCGGCTTCTTCCTGTTCGAAACCATCAAACGCAAGCCCGTGCATCCGCTGCAATACCTGCTGATCGGCTTCGCCGTGGTGCTGTTCTTCCTGCTGCTGCTGGCGCTGTCCGAACACATCGCCTTCCTCAACGCCTACCTCGCCGCCGCCGGCGCCTGCGTCACCATGATCGCCGCCTACGGCCGCACCCTGGTCGGCAGCTGGGCCGGCGCGGCCGTACTCGGCATTGGCTACGCCCTGCTCTACGCCGGCCTGTACATGCTGCTCGCCTCGGAAGACTACGCCCTGCTCATGGGCGCCTGGCTCATCTTCGGCCTGCTCGCACTGACCATGTGGCTGACCCGCAAACTGGACTGGGCCGCCATCGGCCCCACCGAAGGCGACAAGGCATGAAGCATCCGCGCCGCCTGTGGCCAATGCCGCTACATTGCACGCCCGGCGATGTCGGAGAAGCGGCTGTCGCTCTCGCCGCAGGGCAGGGTGCGCTACCAGCTCAAGACATCGTGGCGCAATGGCACCACCCCTGTCGAATGGGATCCCGTGGACTTTATCGCCAAACTCGCGGCCCTCGTCCCGCCGCCGCGCGCGCACCTGACCCGGTTCCACGGCATCTTCGCGCCAAACGCGAAGTGGCGCGCGCAGCTGACACCCTCGGCTCTGGAACTTCGATCGCGATGACGAATCGGCGCCGCACGTCCCCTGGACGATCGGTTGGCACCGGAGCTTCGCCGCCTTGCAGAATCTGCACGGCAAGCTGAAAGGCATCGATGACGATGAGGTGCGGGCCTTGTTCGGGCCGCTGATCGACGGCATTGCCGCCGCCAACGCAAGAATCGATGGACCAGGCCAATGAGCGCCGCAATCGCCGCAACGACACTGCGCGACGCGATCTTCGAATCACTGCCTTCGGACACCTCTGCGCATGGCGGCACGCCGGAGCCACGCCATGTCTACGTACCGCCATCGCACGTCAAAGCGCTGCGCCTCGATAGCAGCCTGGTCATCGGCGCGCGCGGCGTCGGCAAAAGTTTCTGGAGCGCTCCGCTCACCTCGGACAGGATCCGCGCAGCGCTTAGCGACACAGTGAGCGATCTGGCTTCGCTTGACGTTTCGGTTGGTTTCAGCGAGCGCGACAACCTCGACGCCTACCCCAATGCCGACACGCTGGCCAAGCTGGTGGAAGATGGCAGAGATCCCTATCACATCTGGAAGGCAGTGCTTGCCCGCTGGCTGGCCGGAGTGCTCGGCGAGTCGATTCCGGTGGAAAAGTGGCACCAAAGCGTGGACTGGGTGCGAAACGAGCCCGAAGCCTATGCTCGCCTGCTTGGCCGGGCGGATGCCGCCTTCGCGAGCCGGCAGCAGAACGGCCTGATCGTGTTCGATGCCCTGGACCGATCAAGCCGCGATTGGCGGACGATGGACCGCATCACCCGCGATCTGTTGCAGGTGGTGCTTTCGATCAAGCCTTACCGGCACCTGCATTGCAAGGTATTCCTGCGCGAGGACCAGTTCGCAGGCCGCCCCGTCACTGATTTTCCGGACGCCTCGAAACTGCTTGCACTGCGCGTCGATCTCACTTGGGAACCGCAAGACTTGCACGGCCTGCTTTGGCAGCATCTCGTCAATACGCCTGCAACGCATGGCGAACAGTTGCGCGAGCATTTTCGCTCAGTGGTGGGCGAAGCACCGATAGATGCGGATAGTTCGCTGTGGCGGCTACCGGATCGCGTGCGCCGGTAGGCCGATACGCAACGACGCCTTTTCGCGTCGATCGCTGGAGAATCGATGGGGCGCGATCGGCGACGCGGCATTCCCCACACCTGGGTCGTGGGCCATCTGGCGGATGGGCGCGGACGCACATCACCACGCTCGATCCTCGCCGCTATCCGCAATGCCGCCGAAGACTCGCAAGGCGTCCATCCCGGTTATGGCGTTCCGCTGCACTACGATAGCCTGAAACGCGGAGTACAAAAGGCATCGGAGATCCGGGTCAGGGAACTGGCCGAGGATTGCCCTTGGATCAACAAGCTGCTCGATCCACTCCGCGGTCTCACCGTGCCCTGTAAGTTCGAAGCGGTCGAGCAACGCTGGACGGATCACTGGCAGAATCGCAAGCCCTTCGCCGATTCGGACCACCTGCCGCCTGAGCACGCCGACGAGGGGGCTCCGGGACTGCGCGAGGATCTGGAGAAGCTGGGCGTGTTTCAGTCGATGAAGGACGGCCGAGTCAACATGCCGGACCTCTATCGCGTCGGCTTCGGCCTCGGTCGACGTGGCGGCGTCAAGCCGGTCCGGCAAACTCGCACGGATTGACGGTGCGACAACCGATCATGGGCCACCTCCAGCGGGAGTGGAATACTCCATGCAAACCTGCCACATCCACCGCTACGGCGGCCCCGAACAGCTTCACATCGGCGAGTTGCCGGAGCCGGAACTGACGCCCGATGCGGTGCGCATCCGGGTGCGCGCGGCGGGCTTGAATCCGGTCGATTTCAAGACCCGCGACGGCAAGATCAGGGTTCTGCTGCGCTACCGCATGCCGCTGATCCTGAGCAACGAGCTGTGCGGCGAAGTGGTGGCGGTGGGCGAGCGCGTGCGTGGGTTCCAGGCGGGCGACCGCGTCGCGGCGCGCGTGGCGAAGACCGATGTCGGCGCCTTTGCCGAATACGCAGTGGTGCCCGCTGCGCTGCTGGCGAAGGTGCCGGACACGGTGAGCGACATCGACGCGGCGGCGCTGCCGCTGGCCGGGCTTACCGCATGTCAATGCCTGACCGAAGTGCTGCACGTAAAGCCGGGACAACGCGTGCTGATTCATGTCGGCGGTGGCGGTGTCGGCCACCTGGCAATTCAGCTCGCCAAATCGCTGGGCGCGGTGGTCGCCACCACCGGCTCCGCCGGCCGCGCCGATTTCCTGCGCAGCCTGGGCGCGGATGAGGTGGTGGACTATCGCAGCGAGCGCTTCGAGCACCGCATCGCACCGGTCGATGCGGTGCTCGACACCCAGGGCGGCGACATTCTGCGCCGCTCGATTGCACACACCCGACCCGGCGGCGCCGTGGTCACCATCGGCGGCCTGCCGACGCCGGTGGTGGCGGACGCGTTCGGCAAACCGTTCTGGGTGCGCTGGCTGTTTGCGCTGATCACGCGTCGCGAGCGGGCATTGGCGCAGCGACGTGGCGAGGCCGAGCGCAACGCCACGCTCGATCGCACCTGCCCGGCACTGCCGGCCGACAAGCCGCGCTACCTGATGGGTGTCGGCCGGCCGGAGGACATCGTCGAGGCGGTGGCGCGCGGGATCGACATGTTCGACTGCGTGATGCCGACCCGAAACGGGCGCACCGGCCACCTGTTCACCCGGTTCGGCGATATCCGCATCCGAAACGCCCGGTACGCCGGCGACACCCGGCCGATCGACCCGGCCTGCGGCTGTCACGCCTGCGCGAACGGCTTCAGTCGGTCCTACCTGCGTCATCTGGATCGCTGCGGCGAGATGCTGGCCGGCATGTTGGGCAGCCTGCACAACCTGTATTACTACCAGGAGCTGATGCACGGCATCCGCGCGGCGATCGAGGAAAACCGCTTCGAGGCCTTCAGGGCCGATTTTCACGCAGCCCGGGCCGCAGGCGTGCCGGATTGACCGCGCCCGGCAGCCTGTCGGACTTCGGTCGGCCGTCCGGCCCATGCGCCCGATTCGGGCGCGTGGCATACTGATCCACTTCGATTTGCTCAATAAACCGGATAAACCAATGAATCTAATCGACTTTATTGTTTCCCCTGCGCATGCGCAGGCGGCCGCCGCCCAGCCCAACCCGCTTTCGCCGCTGATCATGCTGGCGGTATTCGCGCTGGTGTTCTACTTTTTCCTCATCCGCCCGCAGATGAAGCGCGCCAAGGAACACCGCGAGATGGTGTCCAAACTGGCCAAGGGCGATGAAGTGGTTGCCGCCGGTGGCCTGCTGGGCCGCGTCGACGATCTGAGCGAGGGCTTCATCACGCTGGAGATCGCCGACGGCGTGAAAATCAAGCTCCAGCGTCACGCGGTGACTGCGGTATTGCCCAAGGGCACATTGAAGTCCGCCTGATCCGCCCCCACCCAATCCATTCCTGGCCGCCGAGGCGGCCGTTTTCGGCTGTCTGACATGCTCGATTTTCCTCGCTGGAAATACGCACTCGTTGTTCTCGTTGTCCTGTTCGGCATTTTTTACGCCCTGCCCAACATCTATCCACAGGACCCCGCAGTACAGATCAGCGCCAACCGAGGCGCCGAAGTGGACGACGCCCTGCTGCGTCGGGTGACCGGCCTGCTGGAAAGCGAGGGCGCCGAGTACAAGTCGCTGGAAATCGACGGCGATCGGCTGCTGCTGCGCCTGCGCGACGCCGACAGCCAGATCAAGGCGTCCGACCAACTCCGTCAGGCGCTGGGCAACCAGTACACGGTGGCGCTGAATCTGGCCTCGAATGTGCCGGACTGGCTGAAAATGATCGGCGCCAGCCCCATGCTGCTGGGCCTGGATCTGCAGGGCGGTGTGCACTTTCTGATGGAGGTCGATCAGGCCGCCGCGCTGGAAAAGCACGAGAATGCCTCGGTCGACGATATCCGCACCATGGCCCGCGATGCCGGGCTGCGCGGGGTCGACGCGACGCGCGGTGCCAACGGCATCACGGTTCGTGCGCGCACTGAGGAGGATCTGCAGACCATCGCCTCTGCCATTGCCCGGGATCTTCCCGAGTTGCAGCTCAGCCCGATCGATGGCGACAGTCCGTCGCTGCTGGCCACGCTGACCGAGACGGAACTGCGCACGATCACCGACAACGCGATCGAGCAGAACCTCGGCACGCTTCGCAATCGGATCAACGAACTGGGCGTCGCCGAGCCGATCATCCAGCGCCAGGGCGCCAGCCGCATCGTGGTCCAGTTGCCGGGCGTGCAGGACACCGCGCAGGCCAAGAAGGTGCTCGGCGCCACCGCCACGCTGGAATACCGGGCCGTGGTCGACGGCAATGCTTACGACGCGGCGCAGACCGGCCGGGTACCGCCCGATGCCCGTCTGTATTACCAGCGTCAGCTGGGCGTCGATGGCAAGCCGATCCCGGTGCTGTTGTCGCGGCGGGTGATCGCCTCGGGCGATCAGCTGATCCATGCCCGCTCGGGCTTCGACACCGAGGGCGCCACGCCGATGGTCTCGGTGCGGCTCAATGCCGTCGGCGGCAAGCGTATGCTGGATTTCACCGTCGAGAACGTCGGCCGCGGCATGGGCGTGGTGTCCATCGAGCGGGTGCCGGAAACCCGCATCGTCAACGGCGAGGAAGTGCGCACGGTTCGCATCCGCGAGGAAGTGATCAACGTCGCCACCATCCGCGGCGTGTTCGGCCGCGAGTTTCAGACCACCGGCCTGGACAGCCCCAAGGAGGCCGCCGAGCTTGCGCTGTTGCTGCGCGCTGGCGCGCTGGCCGCTCCGATCGACATCATCGAGGAGCGCGTGATCGGCCCATCGCTGGGTCGGGAGAACATTCAGGCCGGTGCCAAGGCGATCACCATGGGCTTCCTGCTGGTCTGCGGCCTGATGGTCGTCTACTACCGGCTGTTCGGTCTCATCGCAGTGGCGGCGCTGTTCACCAACCTCACCCTGCTGGCCGCCGTGCTGTCGATGGTCAACGCGACGCTCACCATGCCCGGCATCGCCGGTATCGTGCTCACGCTGGGCATGGCGATCGACGGCAATGTGCTGGTCGGCGAGCGCATCCGCGAGGAGTTGCGGATCGGCAACACCCCGGTGTCCAGCATCAAGGCCGGCTACGAGCGGGCCTGGACGGTGATTCTGGACTCCAACGTGACCAAGCTGATCGCCTCCATGGCGCTGTTCGGCTTCGGCAGCGGCCCGGTGCGTGGCTTCGCGGTGGTGCTGTTCTTCGGTGTGTTGACCTCCATGTTCACTTCGGTGACCGTCAGTCGCGCGCTCTCCACACTGATCTACGGCCACGGCCGCAAGATCAAGACCGTTTCGGTCTAAGGGCCAGGGAAATCGATCATGGAATTCTTCAATCCCAACAGCAACGTCAATTTCATGGGCGTTCGCCGGTTCACCACCGCCATCGCGGCGGTGCTGGTGATCGTCTCGATCGCCGCCATCGCCACGCGCGGCCTCAACTTCGCGCTCGACTTCACCGGCGGCACGCTGGTTGAAGTGTCGTTCGACTCGGCGACCGAACAGGCCGATGTGATCGATGCCCTGGAGCGGGCCGGCTTCCGCGGCTCGATGGTGCAGCGCTTCGATTCGGCCAATTTCGCGATCCGACTGGCGCCCGAACAATCCGCCGAAGTGGCGGCCCGCGCCGATACCGAGGTCGAGAGTTCCATCGATGCGCGCAATTCCGCCGTGGGCAACATGGTGCTCGACGCCCTGCGCACGATCGGCAAAGAGGTGACCATCAAGCGCAGCGAATTCGTCGGCCCCCAGGTCGGCAAGGAGCTGGCCTACAACGGCATCGTTGCGGTGCTGGTGGTGCTGTCGGGCATCATGATCTACATCGCGATGCGCTTCGAGTGGAAGTTCGCGGTCGCCACCGTGGTCGGCGAGCTGCACGACGTGATCGTGACGCTCGGTTTCTTCGCCATCACCGGTCTGGATTTCGATCTGACCGTGCTGGCCGCCATCCTGGCGGTCGACGGTTATTCGGTGAACGACAAGATCGTGGTGTTCGACCGGGTTCGCGAGTTGTTCCGCTCGACCCGCGGCAACGCGCCGAGCGAAGTGATCAATCGGGCTGTCAACAGCACCCTGTCGCGCACCATCATGACATCCTTGACCACGCTGGTAACCGTGGTGGCGCTGTACCTGTTCGGTGGGCCGACGGTCGAGGGCTTCTCGCTGGCGCTGATCGTCGGCATCGTGGTCGGTACGCTGTCGACGATCTTCTTCGCCGCACCGCTGCTGCTCACCCTTGGCGTGACCAAGCAGGACCTGATGCCCAAGGCCCGCGACGAGGCGGAGCTGGCGCGCCGGCCCTGAGTGCGGGCGCGGATCGGCGCAAAACCGATCATCCGGCCCGAATGCTGGCCTGGCCTGGCCCGGGATAGGCCGAAGGCGGTATGCCGGGATGGCGCGATGGTTGGCTTGCGGCAGTCCCGGATTTCCGCTGCGCTCAGGCCAGGCTACGCGGAGGCTCACGCCGTGCGGGGTGCTGGCCTGGCCAGGCATGGGCCGAGGGTGTTGGGGTAGCCCGGATTGCAGCGCAGCGAAAATCCGGGACGGATCGGAGCGAAGACGTCCGCTGCACCAACCGTGCTGCTTAGACGGCCACCTTTCCGGCGTAGCCGCTGGCGACCAGGGTCTTCTGCACGGCATCGCAAATCTTGATGTTGCCGGCCACCACATGGCCGTTCTTCATCATGTTCGAGCCACCACGGAAGTCGCAGGCCCGGCCGCCGGCTTCGCGCACCAGCAACAGGCCGGCAGCGAGGTCCCACGGCAGCAGGCCGGCTTCGTAGAATGCATCGACGCGACCGCAGGCGACGTAGGCCAGGTCCAGCGCGGCGGCGCCGCTGCGGCGAATATCCTCGGCCTGTTCCTTCTCCAGCAGCAGGCGGATGGTTTCCAGTTGCTCGGCCAGCCTTGAGCGCTCGCGCGGGGCATGGCCGGTGATGATCAGGCTGTCGGTCAGCTCCTTGCGTTCGCTGACCCGGATCTTCTTGTCGTTGAGCAAGGCGCCAGCGCCGCGGCTGGCGACGAACAGCTCGTTGCGCAGCGGGTCGTAGATGACGCCGTGCAGCGGTTCGCTGCCTTCGAGCAAGGCGATCGACACGCAGAAATGCGGCCAGCCGTGCAGAAAGTTGCTGGTGCCATCGAGCGGGTCGATCACCCAGGTATAACGGTGCTTGCCGCTGGCCCCGCTTTCTTCGGCAAGAAAGGCATAGTCGGGGAAGGCGCGCTTGAGCTCGCGTATGATCTCCGCTTCGGCGAGCGAATCGACTTCACTGGCGTAATCCTGACGGGCCTTCTCGACGATTTTCAGGCTGTCGAGCCGATGCATGTGGCGGATGATCACGTTGCCGGCCTGTCGCGCCGCCTTGATCATGATGTTGAGCGCCGGCTTGAGCATGGCGTGAGATCCCGAGTAGTCGAAAGAGCAGGGTCGGTCCGAGCCGACAGCCGGTCATTTTAGCACTGCCGACAGTGCAACAGCCCAAGGAGGTATCCAACGCATGCCGGACATTCGAATCGTTCTGGTCGGAACCCAGCACCCAGGAAACATCGGTTCAGCGGCCCGGGCGATGAAGACCATGGGCCTGACCGCCCTGCATCTGGTGGCGCCGGAGCGGTTTCCCGACCCGGAAGCCGTTGCGCTGAGTGCGGGTGCGGACGATCTGCTGGAAAGTGCGCAGATTCACGACGACTTGGCCTCGGCCCTGGTCGGCTGCCGCCTGGTGCTTGGCTGCACGGCTCGGCGGCGCACCGTCCCGTTACCGGAGCTGGCCCCGCGCGAGGCAGCGGAAAGGCTTCAGATCGAATCTGCGCTGGGGCCGGTGGCATTGTTGTTCGGGCGCGAGCGTACCGGGCTGGAAAATCACGAGCTGCAATGCTGCGATGCGGCGGTGCATATTCCGGCAAATCCGCAGTTCAGCTCGCTCAATGTCGCCTCTGCGGTGCAGATTCTGGCCTACGAGATTCGAATGGCGGGCACCAGAGCGCCCGAGATGGCCGCCAGCGTTGAAGGGCCGGCCCCGTTCGAGGCTAAGGGCGAACCCGCGCCGCGCGAGCAGATGGAGCGTTTCTTCGAGCATCTGGCTCAGGCCCTGGAGGCCATCGAGTTTCACAAGGGCCGCTCGCCGGATCGGGTGACCCAACGGCTTCGCCGATTGTTTCTGCGCGCCCGCCCCGACATGCGCGAGCTGCGCATCCTTCATGGCATTCTGGCGGAGTCCGAACGCATGGCGCGTCTGGCTCGAGACGCTTCTCGGCCGGAGCCTTAGCCTGAGGGGCCTCGTGGATCGAGGCTGGCGCCGGTGGCCATGTGTATCGTGATCGATCGCGGCGCAATCGCTGCGGATCGACTGTCATCGAATTCGCGCGCGGGACAGTCGATCCGGCGAGCGGCCGAGAAATGACAGGTCACGCAATTTTCCTAAACTGTACCGGCTGGTTCAGGAAACTGGATCGGCGCCTCTTGTACACTCCCCGGCTGATTCTCCCACGCACATGCTGTCTTTCCGATGTATTCGCCACGCAACGCTTCGCGGCTGATCGCTGCCGGTCGGCTGTTACTGATTGGCTGCCTCGCGGTGCTTCCGGCTCTGGCTTCGGCCAGGGACGGCGTGCTGGTGCTTGGCCGTATCAGCGACGATCCGGGCCAGCATTACGGCCAGCTCAAGCCCTTGCTCGATTATGTGGTGCCGCGCATGGCCGATGTCGGCATCCGCGAGGGCCGTATCTTGATGGCCAGCGATCCGCAGCAGATGCAGCGCTATATGCGGCGCGGTCGCGTGGACTGGGTAACCGAGACCGCCGCGATGGCTGTCTTGCTCAATCGCCGTGCCGGCGCCCGCCCGATTCTGGCCACCGAGCGGAGTGGCGTTGGCCTTTATCACAGTGTTGTATTCGTGCGCGCTGACAGCGACATCCGGTCGCTGGCGGATCTGGCGGGTCGCTCGCTGGCGCTGCAGCGATCGGAGTCGACCAGCGCCTACTATGCACCGGTCATCGCCCTGCTCAACGCCGGGCTGGCCCTGGAAACCCTGCTGTCGCCGTCGGAGACCCCCGACCCCGGCCGTGTCGGCTATGCCTTTGCCGGCAGCGAGCAGAACATCGTCGCCTGGGTCCGGATTGGCCTGATGCAGGCCGGCGCCTTTTCGAATCTCGATTGGGAGCGCCTGGGCCTGAGCGGCGAGGGCGCGGTATCGCCCTTGCGGGTGATCCACCGCACGCCGGCCTATCCCCGGGCGGTGGAGTTGGTGCGCGCCGATATGCCGGCCGTGGTCGCCGAGCGACTTCGCCAGGTGTTGCTGGAGGCGGCGGTCGACCCGGCCGCTGCGCCGGCTCTGGAGCAATTTTTCGATACGACCGGATTCCGGGAGATCGACTCGACCACCGAGGCGCTGCTGGCCTCGCTGGGCGCGGGTGTTGCCCGAGTGAAGGATGAGCTGGAGTGAGAGCGCCGCGCATGGGCATTCAGTGCCGATTTCTTGTCGGTCTGGGACTCGGCTTTCTGGTGGTCTTCGGTTTGCTTGGCGCACAGTGGTGGCAACTGCGCGTCAACCACGCAGCCTTCGTCGATCTGGGGCGGCAGAGCCTGAACGAAATCGGCATCGAGGCGCTTCGTCGGCAGGGTCGAGAACAGACGCTGCTGGCCAGTCGAGAACTGGTCAATCCGCTGTACTACTTCGATCTCTATCGCGTTGGGGGTTTGCTGAACTCGATCCAGCGCCAGCCCGATGTGGCTTTCGCGCGGGTGGTGAGCGACGACGGCGGGCTGATTCACGATGGTGGCAGCGATTTCGTCTCCTTCGGTGCGCAGCCTGCCGGTCTTGGTCCCGAGGCGCTGGATGGCCAATCGGGGCTGACCGGCGTTTGGGATGGCGATCTGCTGGTGTTCGGCCATCCGGTTGTGCTGGGCGATCAGCGGCTGGGTTTTTTTGTCATGGGGCTGTCGACTGCAGCCAGCCAGGCAGTGAATGCGGCTGCCGTTTCGGTTCTGCGAGATCGGCTCGACAAAGCGGCGGCACGTCACGCCACGACTCAATTCGCGCTGCTGGCGGCGCTGCTGTCGACCGGCTTGTGGCTGGTGTTCGGCGTGGTGCGCGGCCTGGTCTGGCCTCTCCGTCGCCTGGCCGAGGCCGCCCGGCTGGTCGAGCAGGGTCGTTTCGACAGCGTCTCCCTGGAGAGCGATCGGCACGACGAATTGGGCGAGTTGATGCGTGCCTTCTCTCGCATGGCAGTCAGCATCGCCGGACAGGAACGGCGAATGCGGGAGATGGCTTACAGCGACCATCTGACCGGGCTGCCCAATCGTTTAGCCTTGCGCGAGTCGCTCGAGCAGCGGATGAGCAGCGCAACTGGCGAGCGCGTGGAACTCGCCCTGCTGTTCCTCGACCTGGACGATTTCAAGCAGGTCAACGACACCCTTGGACACGATGCCGGCGATGCCCTGCTGGTGGAGTTTGCCGGGCGTCTGGCCGACTGCGTTCCGCGCGTTGCCGGCCCGAATGCGCTGGTGGCGCGTTTTGGCGGCGATGAGTTCGTCACCTTGATCGAAGGGGGCGATATCGAGGCCCGCGCCGAGTCGCTGGCGTACGCGCTCCGCCAACTGCTGGCCGAGCCGTTCAGGATTGCAGGGCGCGAGGTGATCCTCGGTAGTTCGATCGGGATCACGCTGTACCCGAGAGACGCCGATACCGTCGGTGCGATGTTCAAGCATGTCGATATCGCGATGTATGACGCCAAGCGCTCGGGAAAGAACGCACACCGCTTTTTCGCTGCCGGCATGGGCCTAAGGCTGGAACAGCGGGTGCGCCTGGAGCAGGACCTGCGTGGTGCATGGCAGCGCGGCGAGATGGCGCTGGTCTATCAACCGATTTACCGCATCGCCGACCGCGCGCTGGTCGGAGTGGAGGCGCTGCTGCGCTGGGCGCACCCGGAGCTTGGCCCGATTGCGCCGGCGCTGTTCGTTCCTTTGGCTGAAAATGCTGGACTCATCGAAGCCATCGGAGGCCAGGTTCTGGTTCAGGCCTGTCGGGAGGCGCTGGACTGGCGGGTTGCCGACGGCGCGCCGCTGACGCTGGCCATCAATGTGTCCTCGCGCCAGCTTCGCGAAGGGCTACTGATCGGGCAGGTCGAGGCTGCGCTGTCGCAAACCGGATTCGAGCCCGGGCGCCTGCATCTGGAACTGACCGAAACGGCGGTGCTGGCCGATGAGGACCAGGCGGGACAGGTTCTGTCGGTGCTTCGGGAGTGGGGCATCCAGGTCTGGCTGGACGATTTCGGAACCGGATTTTCCGGGTTGAGCCATCTTCGGCGCGTGCCGGTCGATGGGCTCAAGATCGACCGCAGCTTCATTGCCGATCTGTTGGTCGACCACGAGGATCTGTCGCTGGCGATCACCATCATCACGCTGGCCCACGCGCGCGGCATGGGCGTGGTGGCCGAAGGTATCGAGAATGCCGAGCAGTTCGACCTGCTCCGCTTGCACGGATGCGATCTGGCGCAGGGCTTCTGGCTCGGCGAGCCAATGCCCGCGAGCCGGATCGAACGGCTGCTGGTGTCTTCCGGCGGGCGGGCACCACCCTCTCTGCGACATCTCAAGCCTCCCGTCGAATAGAAGCGATCGGCCGGAGCAGCCGGCCGCACCGGTCAGGACACCAGCCACTGGGCGACGACTTCCGACAGCAGCGCGAAGCCAAGGATCGTCGCCCCACCGATCGCCCAGGCGATCATCAAAAGCCGACCGTCGTGCTCGATCAGCGCCACGCTGTAGAGCACCAGCAGCAATCCGAACGGATAGTTGGTCAGCGGCAGCGGCAATGCCAGCAGCACGCCCAACACGACCAGCAGCAATCCGGTCATGATGCGCACCGCGCGGATATCCAGAAGCTCGCCGCGCCGCGGTCGCAGGGTTCTCTCCAGCCAGCGCAGCAGCGGCGCGATGCGGGCCAGAAAATGTTGCAGACTGGAGCGCCGGATCTGGCGGCGGGCCAGCCTTCGGGGCAGCCAGGGACGTTCGCGCATCGCCGCCAGCTGCACGCCGACCAATACGACCAGAGGCCCGGCAATGGCGCCAACGCCGAACGGCAGCGGAATGAAGGCCGGCAGGGTGGCGATGAGCAGCATCACGCCGAATACCCGCTCCCCGACCCGCTCGACGATTTCGTCCAGGCCCACGGTGGCGCTCTGGCCCTGGTTGGCCAGCGCGTCCAGCAGTTCAAGCGTGCTCTCGCTGTGCTGTCTGACGGGACGATTCAAGCGGGTTCTCGGTGGGGGTCGGTTCGCATTGGGCGCAGCAATCGCGATTCGGGGATACTGATCGCGTCGGGACATTATCAATCACGGCCCACCCTCTGCCGATGGGCAGGCTCATCGACCAGAGATTCCGGTCCCGGGTCGCGTGGGCCGTTGTCATAGAATCGCAACATTACTGAAATATTCTGTTGCCTCGCGCCTGCCAGCCTGCGGCAAGCGCGTTTCGGTCACCTACTTTCCGGTTTTACGCCGTCCTCGTCACGGGAGTGCACTCAAACATGAATATCAAGCCTTTTGTATCGATTCTCGCGACAGCCATCCTGTTGGCCGGCTGCGGCGAGCGGCAGGAGCGGGTGCTGATCAGCATCGATGGATCCAGCACGGTCTATCCGGTGACCGAGGCGGTAGCCGAAGAGTTTATGGCCGGGCGCCAGGGCGATGTCCAGGTGACCGTGGGCGTGTCCGGCACTGGCGGCGGCTTCAAGAAGTTCTGTCGCGGCGAAACCGCGATCTCCAATGCGTCGCGCCCGATTCTCGATGAAGAGCTGAAGGCCTGCGCCGAGGCTGGCGTGGAGTTCATCGAGCTGCCGGTCGCCTTCGATGCCCTGACCGTGGTGATTCATCCGGACAACAGCTGGGCGACGGAGCTGACCGTGGCCCAGCTCAACACCATGTGGGCGCCGGAAGCACAGGGCACCGTGACTAACTGGAACCAGGTCGATCCGAGCTTCCCCGATGCCCCGCTGAAGCTGTTCGGCGCCGGCGCCGACTCGGGCACCTTCGATTACTTCACCGAGGCGGTGATGGGCAAGTCGAAGTCCAGCCGTGGCGATTTCACCGCCAGCGAGGACGATAACGTGCTTGTCACAGGCGTGTCGCAGGATGTCAATGCGCTGGGCTTTTTCGGTTACGCCTATTTCGAGGAGAACCGCGACAAGCTCAAGGCAGTGAGCATCAAGCTGGACGACGCGGCACCGGCCGTCAGTCCTTCGCCGCAGCATGTGATGGACGGAACTTATCAGCCGATGTCGCGACCGATTTTTCTCTATGTCAACGCCAAGGCCGCCGCCGAGCGTCCGGAAGTGCGCGAGTTCATCGAGTACTACCTCACCGAGGCGGTGGAATTGATCGAGGAAGTGAAATACATTCCCCTGCCACCGCGTGCCTATGAGCTGGCCCGCGAGAAGTTCCGCGCAGGCACCACGGGCACCGTGTTCGAAGGTCACTCCGAAATCGGCGTGAGCATCGAGGATCTGTTGACCCGCGAAGCCCGCTGAGCCTCAAAGACCCCGCGTTTCGATCAACGACTGCCAACTCATGACCGATGTCGCATCCGTCGCCGCGCCTGCCGGCGGCTCACTGAAACGCCGCAAGCTGCCCGGAAACCGCCGCTGGCAGCGCTGTCGCGAGCGCGTCATCGAGGGCGTACTGTTTGTCTGCGCGCTCTCGGCGGTGGCGATCACCGCCGCAATCATCGGCGTGCTGCTCTACGAGTCGTCGACGTTCTTCGAACGGGTGTCGCTGTGGACCTTCCTCACCGATACCCAGTGGACGCCGCTGTTCGAGAATCCGCGCTACGGCATTCTTCCGCTGGTGTCCGGCACCGTGACCACCAGCGCGGTGGCGCTGCTGGTGGCCATTCCGCTGGGCACCATCACCGCGATCTATCTCAGTGAGTTCGCCCGGCCCAGAGTGCGCGAGGTGGTCAAGCCGATCCTGGAACTGATTTCCGGCGTGCCGACGGTGGTATTCGGTTATTTCGCATTGCTGTTCGTCACGCCGATGCTGCAAAAGCTGATTCCGGGCCTGCCCGGATTCAACCTGCTTGGCCCCGGCATCGTGATCGGCATCATGATCGTGCCCTATATCAGTTCGCTGTCGGAGGACGCCATGCGCGCGGTGCCGATGCACCTGCGTGAGGCCAGCTACGGCATGGGCGCCAGTCGGTTTCAGACTGCCGTCCGCGTGGTGGTGCCGGCCGCCACATCGGGCATCGTGGCGTCCTACATTCTGGCCATCTCGCGCGCGGTCGGCGAGACGATGGTGGTGGCGATCGCCGCCGGCCAACAGCCCAATCTCACCTTCGACCCGACCGAATCGGCGGCAACCATCACCGCCTTCATCGTGCAGGTGGCGATGGGCGATCTGCCGCACGGCTCGATCGGCTACCAGAGCATTTTCGCCGCCGGCCTGACCCTGCTGATGATGACCCTGGTCTTCAACCTGCTCGGCCATTGGGCCCGCAAACGGTTCCGCGAGGCGTATTGATATGGCATTCACCCGCGAGGAAATGCGTCGGCTGATCGGTCGGCACAAGATCAAGGATATGGGCTTCGAGGTCCTCGGCCTGCTGGTGATGCTGGTCTCGCTGTTGGTGCTGTTCGCTCTGTTCGGGCAACTGGCGATCGACGGCGCGGCGCGCATCAACCCGGATTTCTTCAATAGCTTCCCGTCGCGTCGCGCCGGCTCGGCCGGCATTCTCTCGGCCTGGGTCGGCAGCCTGCTGGTGATGCTGGTGACCGCGCTGGCCGCCGTGCCGGTCGGCGTGGCGGCCGGCGTGTATCTGGAGGAATACGCCCGCAAGGGCAAGCTGGCCGATCTGATCGAAATCAACGTGACCAACCTGGCCGGCGTGCCGTCGATCATCTACGGCCTGCTGGCGCTGGGTCTGCTGGTCTACCAGTTCGGCCTGGGCGAGAGCGTGCTGACTGCGGGCCTGACGCTGGGCATGATGATTCTGCCGGTGGTGATCGTGTCGACCCGCGAGGCCATCCGCGCGGTGCCGCAGTCGATCCGCGAGGCGTCCTACGGGCTGGGCGCCTCGCAGTGGCAGACCGTGCGCTATCACGTGCTGCCGTATTCCTCGGCGGGCATTCTGACCGGCGTGATCATCGGGCTGTCGCGGGCCATCGGCGAGACCGCGCCGATCATCACCATCGGCGCGTTGACCTTCATCGCATTCCTGCCGCCGCCGCCGATTACCGCAACACCGCCATTCGTCAACTTCGATTGGCTGTTTTCGCCGTTTACCGTGATGCCGATCCAGATGTTCAACTGGATCAGCCGACCCGATGCCGACTTCCATACCAATGCCGCTGCCGCCGGCGTGGTGCTGGTGGTCATGACCCTCCTGATGAATGCCACTGCGATCTGGCTGCGCTACCGCGCCCGCCAGCGCATCAAATGGTGAATCGATGAACTCCAGCGCTTCCAGCCCCAAAGCCCGGGTCAAGGACCTTTCGTTCTACTACGGCGACTTCCAGGCGCTAAAGAATGTCAGTCTGAACGTTGCCGAAAACGAGGTGACCGCCTTGATCGGTCCGTCCGGCTGCGGCAAGTCGACCCTGTTGCGCTGCTTCAACCGGATGCACGATCTGTACCCCGGCAGCCGTTATGACGGGCAGATCGTGCTGGAGCCGGAGAACATCGACCTGCTGTCGCCGCAGATGGATCCGATCGAGACCCGCATGCGGATCGGCATGGTGTTCCAGAAGCCCAACCCGTTCCCGAAGTCGATCTTCGAAAACGTCGCTTATGGCCTGCGCATCATGGGCGAGAAGCGCGAGGCGGTGCTGGCCGAAAAAGTGGAGAAGGCGCTGCGCGACGCGGCCATTTGGGATGAGGTTAAGGATCGGCTTGATAATCTGGCTACCAGTCTGTCCGGTGGCCAACAGCAGCGCGTCTGTATCGCCCGCACACTGGCGACCGAGCCGGAAATCGTTCTGTTCGATGAACCGACATCGGCGCTCGATCCGATCGCCACGGCCAACATCGAAGAGTTGATCATGGAACTGCACAAGCGAGTGACGATTCTGATCGTCACTCACAACATGCAGCAGGCTGGCCGGGTCTCCCGATACACCGCGTTCATGTATCTTGGCGAGCTGGTCGAGTTTGGCGAAACCGAACAGATATTCACCAATCCGGTCAAAGAGCAGACCGAAAACTACATCACGGGCCGGTTCGGCTGACCCAGAAGCGAGGAGGGCACATTCCATGTCCATACCCACCAGTGCCCACACACTGAAGAAATTCGACGAAGAGCTGTCCACCCTGCGCGACCTCGTGCTGAAGATGGGCGGCATCGTCGAGGAACAGGTCCTGCGCGCTGTAGATGCGCTTGAGCGCGGCGATTCCGACGCCGCTCGCGCGGTCATCGAGCGCGACCGCGACATCGATCGGCTCGAACTGCGCGCCGACGAGGAAGTGGCGCAACTGCTGGCCCGCCGTGCCCCGCTTGGTGTCGACCTGCGCACCGTGCTGACGCTGTCGAAGACGGTCAACGACCTCGAGCGCATCGGCGATGAGGCCAAGAAGATCGCCCGTATCGCCGTTCAGCTGCAGGGCAGCCCCGACGACGACGGTATTCCGCAGATCGCCGAAGTCGGCGCCCTGTCGCGGCTGGCGCTGAGCATGTTGCACGGCGCACTGGATGCCCTGGTGCGGCTGGACCTGGATCGTGCCACCCGGGTCGGCGACGAGGACGACGCGCTCGACGACGCCTACAAGAGCATGGTTGCGACACTGACCGGATTCATGTCCGGACACCCGCAGGCGGTCAGCCAGGCGGTGCAGGTGATGTTCGCCATCAAGGCGCTGGAGCGCATCGGCGATCACTCGAAGAACATCTCCGAGTACGTGTTCTACCTGGTCGAGGGCCGCGACGTCCGCCATCCGAAGGCCAATCCGGCGATGCAGGGCCCAGATGCGGAGCCCGGCCAACCCTGACGGCGGAGCCGGCGACCGCCGCAGGGAGGGCTAGAGTAGCGTTGCGTTCTGTTTGGAACTTAAGCGATGGGCTTGATCTTGCCTTGCTTCGGTTGCCCTTGTTCTTGCTCTTGGCTCTGAAACCCCTTTCGTCTCGCACCGAGCAGCGGAGCCGGGCT
>JAXMJH010000123.1:0-16120 GCA_034376725.1 Lysobacteraceae bacterium
ACAGCAGGCCGTGAGCGGACTGAGTACATTGACCCCGCAGCAGCGGGAGTTGTTCGAGACCTTGGAGCTTCCGACCCCGCGCATGGCCAGCCTGTAGGGACATTTTTCGAAGGCCAGATGCCTTCTATCAATGACTTACAGCGGAAAGTGTCGAACTCGGGAGGCCAGGAGCAGCCAGCCGATCGAGGTACGCCTCCGAGGCCTTGAGAAGAAGGTCGCGGTGGGTTTCTACGTAAACGTAACCGAGCTGGCCAGCCGTAACCCCGGCCTCGCACGGCTCATCCACCAACTTCGCGAGGCCGCTTCAATCTCGGTTGAGACCGAACCACATTGAATCAGTCGTTCATGTCGAGACCGGCAATTGAAGAAGAGTGCTTTCACGTCGACGCGACCGATGGCCAGAGCCTGTCACCGGCCTTTGAGATACCGGATGACTGCTCCCTCTCCCGCATCATGCGTTAACTCCAGAAGGGCTCACGCCGGCTGGCCAAGGCAAGCGCCACGCCCACGTCGGCCAACCGGCCCACCAAAAGCCTTGAGGCACGGCTGACCTCGTACGTCGGGCCAACCAGAACTGCCAGGTCGAAGTGCCAGCTCGGCCAGTCGCGGCAAGACGGCTTCGGGCCGGTGTCGCGCGCGCTCATCGGGTGTGAAAGGCTGCTCTTTTCGGCATTTCTGAGGTGCGGGGGTGAGCATCGGGAATGCTCGCCTCCCTCGATTCCAATCGCTCGCCGGGCCAGGGCAAGATGCCCCGAACCTGTGGGCTGCTGCCCCGTCGCCAACATCAACCGTCCTCCTTTTGCGGCTCAGGTTGCCGAAACTGAAGGAACACGACGTTGTCCACCGATCCAAGGCGGTCGACCTTGCGTTTTTCAGGGGCGCTCGCTTTTACCAGACGCATCAGCTCGATGCGACGCGCTTGTTGGCGCTTGAAAACCCGCTCTTGGCGATGAGCAGCCGCGTAATGAGCACTCCGCGCAGCTGTGTGCCGTACCAGCTCTCGCCGCAACGCATGCGTTTGGAATTCGGACAGCGGCAGCTTCGCTGGTCTGCGGCGCGGGTCGTCGAAAACGTAGAGCTTGTCATAGTCTGGATCGAAGCCATATTTCACCGAGCCTTCGAGTTCGATGCGAATCAGACCTGACCCCGGCACGGTGACCAACCGGACAGGCACGTTCAGCGGCAGGGTTATCTTTTTGTAGCCCATGGTCAGCGCCTCCCGTCCGGTTCATCGGCCAGCACGTCGTGCATGGCCTGACGAATGCACATCAGCGCGTCGCCTGCCGCCGTCTTCCCGAACCGAATACTTACCGCGCCCGGATTGCTTGCAGTCGCGCCTGAGCTCGTCACGCGGAACTCGCGCTCGCCAGACTCCGCGTGTATCGGCCTCAACGCGATCTTCTCGCGGCAAGCAGCCGCGTTGACCATCTCGCATGCAGCACTGTTCACCGATGGCGTCGAAAGCATCGGAGTTCTCCTGTTTAGCCACGTTCGACGGTGTGTCGGGGGTGGCAATCCGGATCAAATCCCCCCGGTCGTTTGCTGTGAAGCGGGCAGACCACGCCCTTTGCTTTACCTCAGCATGATCAACTGCGGAACCGCGTCGACGCCGCTCCAGACGAAGCCGTTCTGTTCGAATCTGGTGCCGAGAATCTTCGCCGCCTCCAGCGTCAGGCCGAAGATCAGGAAGCTGTCCTCGCCGGGCCATTCATTGGACGGGTGCTGGCCGATGCCGGGCAGGAAAACCAGGCTGCGGCGCGAGAGTTCTTCGGCCAGGGCGGCCTGTCGTGCCGCGTTGGCGGCCTCGTCGATCATCCGGCTGAACGGGTTGCAGGCGGTCAGGAAGGCACTGCACTCGGTGTTCTGCACGGTGTGGGCGGCGAGCAGGTCTGCGCTGGCCTGCCCCACCCGAAGGGTGAAGCCCGGCTCGCCGTGCACGCGATACTTGGTCTCCAGGTAGGCCTGGATGGTGTGCGGACTGACGGTAGATGCTGAGAACATGGAACCCTCCACTTCTTGGGAGGGCCGACGCTTACCCGTTTTGTTGCTCCAGAGGGAGCCGCATCCGCTTTCGCGATCCACCTTGCCCGGGCGGGCAGGTTGGCATGGGCGTCGGCCCAAATCTTGATGACGAGCCGGGACTATAGCGGAGACGATCGGGCGCTACAACAGTCACTTCGCGGTGTCATTTCGTGGTGAAGTCCGGCTGCTGAATCGGATCGGGATTGCCCGCCATTCTCTGCGGCGCGCTCGAGGTGAATGCACGGCACAGATAGCGCTTGGGCGGTTCGGGACAAGCATGACGTCGCTGAAGTGAACCTTTTGAGAGCAATTCGAGCTGGCCCATGTCGCTCAGGCGGGCGTCCGAAGTACGGGCCTCGAACATCGCCGCCGACACCCTGATGGCCAGACTGAACCCGGCCCAGGCTCATTGCCATGAGACCATAAAAGGACTAAATTCAGTCTTGATCGGATCCAGGACACCATCATGCGCTACTCATCGCAAGTCAAGCCAATCAGCTATCTCAAAGCCAACGCTGCCGAGGTTTTGACCCGCCTCGCAGAGCAGCGCGAACCCATGGTCATCACCCAGAACGGTGAGGCCAAGGCTGTCCTGCAAGACGTCGCCTCGTTTGAAGAGACGCAGGAAACGCTGGCCTTGCTGAAGATCCTGGCCCTCGGCAATCAGGATGTGGCCACCGGCAAGGTCAAACCTGTGGCCGACGTCGTTGCCCGCCTGCGCGGCAAGCGCGCCACGGCCTGATGGCTGGCGCTCCTGTCACGTTCGAAGTTCTGCTCACCGAAGGTGCCGAGCAGGACCTGGAAGCCATCCACGACTACATTTCCGACGTCGACTGCGTAGCCAACGCCAACCATGTGTTGGATGAGCTGATGGGCGTTGCGAAGCGTCTGTCGAAATCCCCGGCGCGCGGCAGCTATCCGAAGGAACTCGTCGGTCTCGGCATCAAGGAATTCCGCCAGGCCTTCTTCAAGCCGTACCGCATGATCTACCGAATCGCGGGCAGTCAGGTCATCATCTACCTGATCGCTGATGGCCGCCGCGATATGCATTCGGTGCTTGCTCGCCGCCTGCTTGGCGCTTGAACCGCAGCAAACCATGCCTTTGTTCGCAAGCCCGGGAGACCAGTCAGCGCATGGCCAATCATCCGCCACCAACACGATTGCCCATCTGATCTCGCTCTGGAACTTCAGACACCCGCCAAGGCGACATGGGTCGGCTCGAACTGCTCGGGCCTGAGACAGCCGTACCCGGGTGGAGCCGGGTTCAGTTGTAGCGAGCCTCGGTGTGCTCGAATTCCGACAGCACGGCTGAAATGTCGATTTTCACGACCCTGACTCGATTGCCCGGATCGGTTGCCGGGTCGCTTCGGTGCGCGCTGGACCGCCATCGACGGCTCAGCGCAGCCGGTCCGGCTTCATGCTCTGGCGGGTGGCCGACCAGGCGCAGAGCAGGTCGATGAATCCGGTCGGACGCGCCAATCCCCGGCCGCGTCGCAGGCGCGACAGGCGGCCGCGATCGAAGGCCAGGCGCTGGTGCCGCAGCGCGACGCTGCTGGTCAATCGGTTGGGCAGTGCGTCGGCCAGTTGGGCGGCCCAGTCGCGCAGCGCTGGATGACTCGGCTGGGCCGCGAGTTCGCTGGTGGTCACCGCGTGGCGGGCCAGCAGGGTCATCGGCAGCCGCGCGCCGTCCTCTGCCGCCAGGCCGGTATCCAGCCGTTCGGACAGCCAGTGCACGGCCAGGGCACGGGCCTCGGGATCGCCGCCCTCGCTGCCGAACAGGCTCGCTTCGACGGCGATGACCGCGTTCGCCAACGGCATCAGCGCGCGCAGCGCGTGCTCGACGGTTGCCGGACGCTCGCCGCCGTTGCCGCCCGGCGACAGCCGACGCGCCAGATCCAGCCACGGCGCCGAGGCCGGAAACGCCTGGGTCAGCGGGTGGCGGGCGCGACCGTCGGCAAGCGCGATCAGCTCCTCGCCCCACCAGCCCAGCTTGGCGGTGGTGACCACCGGGTCGCTGAGCTCGAACCGGGCCTGGCGCAATTCCAGAAGAAACGCGCCCCAGCGCCGATGCAGCGGTCGGGTCGCGACCGGCACGAAGACTTCGGCCAGCCGCATCTCCGGCTCGCGCGCGAACCATTTTTCGACGAAATCGCCCTCCGGCGACCGCTCCGCGTCCGTCATGCCGGCACCAGTACGCCTGGCGCGAGCAGCTCGTCGGGATGCGCGATCAGGCTGTCGCTGCGCCAGTCCAGTGGGTTTTCGTGTTCGCTGCGATAGCCCCACAGCACCGCCACCGAGCGCATGCCGGCGGCGCGCGCGGCGATGATGTCGCGCTCATCGTCGCCGACGTAGACGCAGGCCTCCACTTTCACCGACAGCCGTTCACGGGCATGGTGCAGCGGCGCCGGATCGGGCTTCTTGACCGGCAACGTGTCGCCGGCCACCAGCACCGCGCAGCGCGAAGACCACCCTACGGCCTCGATCACCTGCTCGGCCAGATAGCCGGGCTTGTTGGTGACGATGCCCCAGCGCGAACCCTGCGATTCGATCCTGTCCAGCACCGGCTCGACGCCGTCGAAAGCGCGACTCAGGCGGCCGATGGCGCGGCTGTAGCGGCCCAGGAATGCGCCCAGCATGGCGTCGCGCTCGGCCTGTTGCAGATCGGGGAATGCCTGCGCCAGCATCGCCAGGCCACCCCGCGAGACCACGCGACGAAAGCTGTCCAGCGGCACCGGCGCACGGCCGGCATCGGCCAGCAGCTCGTTCATGGCGTGGTGCAGATCGGGCGCGCTGTCGAGCAGGGTGCCGTCGAGGTCGAACAGCACCAGCGGCGGAATCGGTACCGCGGCCGTCATCCGGGCTTGCGCGCGCAGGCGAGGTAGTTGACTGCGGTCGATGTCGCCAGCCGGGCGGTGTGCTGCACGGGGTTGTAGCGCATGCCGCTGACATCCTTCAGCTCCAGCCCGGCGGCGCGCAGCCAGGCGGCCAGCTCGGCCGGCCGGATGAACTGACTGTAGGCATGGGTGCCGCGCGGCAGCAGGCCGGCGATGTATTCGGCGCCGACGATGGCCAGCGCGAAGGCCGCCGGGGTGCGGTTCAAGGTCGACAGGAACAGTGTCCCGCCCGGCTTGAGCAGCGCCGCGCAGGCGGTCACGATGGCGGCCGGATCGGGCACGTGCTCCAGCATCTCCATGCAGGTCACCGCGTCATAATGGCCGGGCTGTTGTTCGGCCAGTTGCTCGACGGAAATCAGCCGGTAGTCGACCTCCCCCCCCGACTCCAGCAGGTGCAGCCGGGCCACCTCGATCAGCTCCGGGGCAAGATCCAGCGCGGTCACCCGTGCACCCTCCCCGGCCATGGCCTCGGACAGCAGACCGCCGCCGCAGCCGACATCCAGCACATCCAGCCCGGCAAGCGGCAGCCGGGCGCGAATGTAGTCGAGCCGGCACGGATTCATCACGTGCAGCGGGCGCTGCGGGCCGTTTTCGTCCCACCAGCGGCTGGCCAACTGCTCGAACTTGGCCAGCTCGGCGGGGTCGACGTTGGCCCGCTGACCGTCGGCGGCGTCGGATCGGGCGCGGTTGGCTTCGGATGCGTTCATGACGCCAGCTTACTCCGGCCGGACGGCGGCGATGCGCGCGCCCCACTCGCGCGCCTTGGCCTTGACCGCCGCCACGTCGATATCCACCAGCTCGCCCTGGCGCAGCTTGCAGCGGCCGGCGATCCAGACATCGCTGACCTGCGCGCGCGCGGTGGCGTAGACCAGCTGGGAGACGACATCGAACATCGGCAGCGATTCGATCCGATCCATGTCGACGCAGATCAGATCGGCGGCCTTGCCGACGGCGATCGAGCCGATTTCGTGATCCAGACCCATCGCCTTCGCGCCGCCCAGCGTGGCCATGGTCAGCGCGCTGGCGGCATCCAACGCCGAGGCATTGCCGGCCACCGCCTTGGCCAGCAGCGCGGCGGTGCGCAGCTCGCCGAACATGTCCAGATCGTTGTTGCTGGCGCAGCCGTCGGTGCCCAGGGCCAGATTGACGCCGGCCTGGCGCAGTCGTTCGACCGGGCAGAAACCCGATGCCAGTTTGAGGTTGGATTCCGGGCAATGCACCACCGAAACGCCGCGCGCCGCAGTCAGTGCGATCTCGGCCTCGGTGAGCGCGGTCATGTGTACGGCGATCAGCCGGGCATCGAAAATGCCCAGCCGGTCCATCCGGGCGATGTCGCGCTGGCCGTTCCTGGCTACCGCCTCGTCCACTTCGGCCTGGGTTTCGTGCAGGTGCAGGTGAATCGGCACATCGAGCTGGTCGGCCAGCATCCGGATGCGCTCGAAGCTGCTGTCTCCGACCGTGTAGGGCGCGTGCGGCACAAAGCTCAGCGCCACCAGATCATCGCGTCGGTACAGGTCGTGGACTTCCAGCGCCTTGTCGAAATACTCATCCTGGCTGGTCGCCCAGACGGTCGGGAAATCGATCACCGGAAGCCCGACCATGGCCCGAAAGCCCAGACGCCGGTAGGTCGCGGCGCACACATCGGGGAAGAAATAGTTCTCGTTGGCGCAAGTGCTGCCGCCGCGGATCAGCTCGGCCACCGCCAGTTCGACGCCATCGGCGATGTAGGCCGGGCCCAGCACCGCCGCTTCGACCGGCCAGATGTAGTTTTCCAGCCACTGGCGCAGCGGCTGATCGTCGGCCACGCCGCGCAACAGCGTCATCGGGTTGTGGCAGTGGCTGTTGACCAGCCCCGGCATGAGCACGGCGCCGGGCCGCGAGACCACCTCGGCGGCGGCAAACGACTGCCGCGCCTGTTTGCGCGGCAGCACCGCGACGATCCGGCCAGCGGTCACCACCACCGCATGATCGGCCAGCACCGCGCCCTGCGGTTCGATCGGCACGACCCAACCGGCCTCGATGATCAGATCGCAGGAACCGATATGCGGGTCGTCGCTCATGGCCGGTTTTTGCGCGGCGCCATCACTTGACGCGGCTGACGTATTCGCCCGAGCGGGTGTCGACCCGGATGACTTCATCCTGACCGACGAACAGCGGCACCCGAACCACCGCGCCGGTTTCCAGCTTGGCCGGCTTGCCGCCGCCGCCCGAGGTGTCGCCGCGCACGCCCGGATCGGTCTCGACAATCTGCAGGTCGACGAAATTGGGCGGGGTCACGGCGATCGGCGAGCCGTTCCACAGCGTCACCACGCAGTCTTCCTCACCCTTGAGCCACTTGGAGGCATCGCCGAGCGCAGCGGCCTCGGCCTGAATCTGCTCGAAGCTCTCGGTCTGCATGAAGTGCCAGTATTCGCCGTCGGAATAGAGGAACTGCATGTTGGTCTCGACAACATCGGCGCCTTCGACGGTGTCGGTGGACTTCATGGTCATTTCCACCACGCGTCCGGTCTTGATGTTGCGGTACTTCACGCGGGTAAAGGCCTGACCCTTGCCCGGCTTGACGAAGCTGGTGTCGACGATCACGCACGGATGCCCGTCGACGATGATCTTCAGTCCGTTCTTGACATCGTTCATGCCGAAACTGGCCATGCCTTGCTCCTCGCTGGCGCACTGGGGCGCGTTAAAATGACGGATTGCCCATTCGGGCGGACTAAACCGTCAATGATACCTGCTAGCGCCCCCACTCCGCAGCAAGTCCCGCCCGCCGAGGCCGACTGGCGTCGCCTGTGGCGCGAGGCGATCCGCGATCCGCGCGAGTTGCTGGCCCGGCTCGACCTCCCGTCATTGGCGGCGCGGCTGTCCGATTCGGCTGCCCGGCAGTTTCCGCTGCGGGTGCCGGAAGGCTTCGTCGCCCGCATGCGCAAGGGCGACCCGGCCGATCCGCTGCTGCGACAGGTCCTGCCGATCGACGATGAGGAAACCCCGGCGCCCGGCTTCAGTCTCGACGCGGTCGGCGATCTGGAATCGCGCGGCGCGCGCGGCGTGCTGCACAAGTACCAGGGCCGGGCCTTGCTGGTCGCCACCGGCAGTTGCGCCATCCACTGCCGCTATTGCTTCCGCCGGCATTTCCCGTACGACGAGGAAACCGCCGCCGCACAGGACTGGCGCGAGGCCATCGACTACCTGCGCACCGACCCATCGATCACCGAGGTGCTGCTGTCGGGCGGCGACCCGTTGTCGCTGGCGACCGGCAAGCTGCGCAGTTTCACCGATGCGATCACCGGCCTGAGCCACATCCGCCGGCTGCGCCTGCACACCCGGCTGCCGATCGTGCTGCCGGAGCGGGTCGACGATCAGGCGCTGGAATGGCTGGCAGCGCTGCCCTGGCCGGTGACCGTGGTGGTTCACGCCAACCACGGCAACGAGATCGACGCATCGGTCGGCACCGCCTGCGCCCGGCTGCGTGCGGCCGGCGTCACCCTGCTCAACCAGGCGGTGCTGCTGCGCGGGGTCAACGACAGCGCCGATGCGCTGGCCGAACTCTCCGAACGCCTGTTCGATATCGGCGTGCTGCCCTACTACCTGCATCAGCTGGATCGGGTCGCCGGCACACAGCACTTCGAGGTGTCCGACCAGCGCGCCCGCGACCTGAACCGGCAACTGATCGCCCGGCTGCCCGGCTATCTGGTGCCGCGTCTGGTTCGCGAAACTGCTGGCGCGGCCTCGAAAACACCGCTGTGAGCCGGCCGGCTCTGTCAATCCGTCGGGTATTCATGCTAAAACGCTGGCCTGTACCCCAGCAGGTTTGAATCAGTGGAGAGTCAAGCGAGCGTCCTGCGACTGATGCTGGTCGAGGATCGAATGGAAGATGCCGAGCGCATCATTTCGGCACTGCGCAATGCCGGCGTGGCGGTGCGTCCGCAGCGACCCGAATCCATCGAAGAATTGACCGCCAGTCTTTCCAGCGGACCCGCCGATCTCGTTCTGGCGGCGCTGGATTGCCGCTCGATGCCGTTCGAAGCGGTCGCTTCGGCGGTGTCGCATTCGGGCAAGGACGTTGCGCTGATCGCGCTCTGCCAACAGATCGATCAGGCGCAGATTCTCCACGCGCTCGGCAGCGGCGTCACGGCGCTGGCGCTTTCGGGAAATTCCGAGCACATCAATGCAGTCGTCGCCCAGGAGTCGGCCGCGCTCGCCACCCGCCGCGCCGTGCGCACGCTGGAGGCGGCTTTGCGCGAAAGCGACCGGCGCTGCGACGCCCTGATTCAATCCTCGCGCGATCCGATCGCCTACATTCATGAAGGCATGCACATCCGCGCCAACGCTGCCTACCTGGAAATGTTCGGCTACACCGACTTCGCCGACATCGAGGGTCTGCCGATCCTGGACATGGTCGCATCGAGCAATACCGAAGAGTTCAAGCAACTGCTCCGCCAGCACGGCAAAGGCGAACACACCTCGCGTTCGTTGTTTCTCAACATCGTCAATGCCGACGGGGAAACGCTCGATGCAAAGGCCGAATTCGCGTCGGCCACCTACGAGGGCGAAGCCTGCCTGCAGGTCGTCTTCCGACCGCACCGCGAAGACAAGAAGATCGCCCAGGAGCTCGACGACCTGCGCCAAAGAGATCAGACCACCGGCCTGTTCAATCGTCAGCACATCCTTCAGGAGCTCGAGGCCGTCGTTGCCGACGCCGCCAATGGAAGCGAAGACCAGTGCATGCTGCTGCTGGTACCCGACAACTACAACGTGCTGCTTGGCCAGATCGGGCTGGAACAGGCCGATGCGCTGCTGGCCAATGTGGCCGGCAAGCTCGCCAGCCTGCTCCCGGAAGGCGCCATCGCCGCGCGTTTCACCGACCACGAATTTGCCATCCTGTGCCGGCAGTGCCCGGCCGAGAAAACGCGACAGCTGGCGGACGACATCTGCGAAGCGTTCCGCGCGCACATCGCCGAACTGGACAATGGCTCGCTGAGTCTGACGGTGAGCATCGGCGGCGTGCAGATCGGCGAACGCATCGCCAGCGTGCCGCAGGTGCTCGCCCGGCTATCGCAATGCCTCGCCTCGGCGGCTGGCGTCGGTGGCAATCGGCAGGAAATCTTCGACCCGTCGGCAAGCGACCGGGCCGATCGGGAGCGGATTCAGGCCTGGGTCCAACGCATCCGCGACGCGCTGCAAACCGACGGCCTGCTGTTCCACTATCAGCCGATCATCAGCCTCAAGGGCGACAGCCGCGAACATTACGAAGCCTTTCTGAGGATGAAGGCGGGTGCCGGCGAGATCGTCAAACCGGAGAGTTTCTTTGCGATCGCCGAGGAACACGGACTGCTCGGCGACATCGACCGATGGGCGGTCGGGGCAGCCATCGATGCGCTCGCGCAGCGACGCGCGATGGGTCACGACACCTGCCTTTTCGTCAAGATATCGTCGGCGTCGCTGTCCAACCCCGCGCTGATCGAGCTGGTCGCCCGGAGACTGGCCACGCTCGATCTCCCAGGCGAATGCCTGGTACTGGAGCTGCGCGAAGCGAAGGTCTTCACCCAGCTCAGCCCGGCCCGCGAATTTCAGAAGAAGATGGCCCGGCTCGGCGTGCGCATTGCGCTGGAGGATTTCGGCGCTGGCCTCAATCCGATGCAGATCCTCGAGCACTTCAAGCCGGAGTTCATCAAGCTCGACCGCAGCCTGATGCTCGACCTCGCCGGCAACGCAGAAAACCAGCAGCGGGTGCGCGCCATGGCCGCCGAAGCCAAGGCCGCCGGCATGGCCTGCGTCGCCGATTACGTGCAGGACGCCGGATCGATGGCGGTGTTGTTCACCTCCGGCGTCGATTTCGTCGAAGGCCGGTTCCTGGCCTCACCCGGTCCGAAGATGAACTTCGACTTCAGCCAGTAAGGCAGGCCAACTCCCTGCGTGCATTCGCAGGTATGCGCCACGCGCCCGGCGCCATCGGAGGCAAGGCGCGCGCCGTCAGATCAGCTTGATCTCGCGCAGCCGTTGTTCCAGATAGCCCTGTGAGCTGATCGGCTCCGGATAGCGGTTGGGGTTTTCCGCGCTGATGCAGCCCGGCAGGGTCTCGATGACGAAATCCGGGTTGGGGTGCAGGAAGAACGGCGTCGAGTAGCGCGGCTGCCGGGCTTTTTCGCCGGGCGGATTGACCACCCGGTGAGTGGTCGACGGATAGACATGGTTGGTCAGCCGCTGAAGCATGTCGCCGATGTTGACCACGATGGTATCGGCGTCGGCGGTGAACGGCACCCACTCGTTTTTGCGCGATAGCACCTCCAGACCCTCGGCGCTGGCACCGACCAGCAGGGTGATGAGATTGATGTCCTCGTGCGCGCCGGCGCGGACATTGGGCACGTCGGGCGAAACGATCGGCGGATAGTGGATCGGGCGCAGGATCGAATTGCCATAGTGGGTCTTGTCGCGAAACCAGTCGGCCGGCAGATCGATGTGCAGGGCGAGCGCCGAAAGCACCCGCGACCCAAGATCATCCAGCGCGCGATACAGCCCGTAGCCGGCTTCACGCAGCTCGGGCAGCTCCGACGGCCACAGATTGGCGGGCATCACCCCGGCGCAGTGGTGCGAACGGTCGATCTCGCGCCCGATATGCCAGAACTCCTTCAGGTCGGGCAATGCGGCGTCCTTGGCGGTCTCGATACCGAACGGGGTATAGCCGCGCGCGCCGCCGCCACCGGGCACGTGGTATTTCATCTTGGTTTCCAGCGGCAGGTCGAACAGCCGGACGAACACGTCGTAGGCCCGATCGATCAGCGCCTGGGGGATGCCGTGCTGGCGGATGCCGCAGAACCCCCACTCGCGGTAGGCGGCGCCGAGTTCAGCGACAAAGGCATCGCGGTCGGTGTCGAACCGGCGGATGTCGATCGTGGGAATGGTGCTCATCATGCCTCGCAAGGTCGGGTTCGGGTCGAAGGCGAAAGAATAGCGCTGTTGTCGCGCTGCGCGCAGCCGGTGGGGCGAATCAGGTGGTTTCCTGCGCCGACGCGGCGGCGACCACCTGCGCCAGCCGGTCGATCACCTGATCCATGAGTTGCGAATCTTCGGCTTCCGCAGTGACCCGGACCACCGGCTCGGTACCCGAGGGCCGGAGAAACACCCGCCCCGCGCCCTGCAACCGGGCCTGAGCGTCGGCCAGCTCGGCGACCACGTCCGGCGCCCGGTCAGGCCGGGTGCCGCGCGCGATGCGCACGTTGATGGTGCGCTGGGGCAGCTTGCGCCAGCCCTGGCGCAAGGCGCGAAGATCCTGCCCACGGCGACGAACGATCTCCAGCACCTGCAGCGCGCTCACCAGACCGTCGCCGGTGCTGGCGCGATCCAGGCACAGCACGTGCCCGGAGGTCTCACCGCCCAGGGTCGCCCGATGCTGCCTGAGCAATTCCATCACGTAGCGATCGCCGACCTTGGCACGGATGAAGCCGATGCCGCGTTCGGTGAACGCCTGCTCCAGACCATAGTTGGTCATCAGCGTGCCGACTACCGGCCCCTGCAGGCGGCCGGAGCTGTGCCAGTCGCAAGCCAGGATGTACAGCAGGTCATCGCCATCCAGCACCGCGCCGTCGCCGTCGACCATCTGCAGCCGGTCGCCGTCGCCGTCGAAGGCGATGCCGAAGTCGGCGCCGGTTGCCACGACCTCGCCTTGCAGCGCTTCGATATGGGTCGAACCGACACCGAGATTGATGTTAAGGCCATCCGGCGCGGCGCCGATCAGCGAAAGCTCGGCGCCCAGATCGGTCAGTAGCCGCGGCGCCACCTGGTAGGTCGCACCGTGGGCGCAATCGAGCGCAATTCTCAGCCCATCCAGCCGCAACGCGTCGGGTACAGTCGCCCGGCAAAAGCCGATGTAGCGCTCGACGGCGTCGGTGACCCGGCTGGCGCGGCCAAGCCGCTCGGATTCGACGGTGTCGAACGGCTCATCGAGCATAGCCTCGATGGCCAGCTCGGTGGCGTCGTCGAGCTTTTCGCCATCGGCCGAGAAAAACTTGATGCCGTTGTCGTAATGCGGATTGTGCGAGGCGCTGATCACGATGCCGGCATCGGCATCCATCGAACGCGTGAGATAGGCCACGGCCGGTGTCGGCATCGGGCCAAGCATCAGCACATCGGCGCCGGCGGACACCAGGCCGGCCTCGAGTGCCGATTCGAACAGATAGCCCGAAATCCGGGTGTCCTTGCCGATGATGAACCGGGCGTGCTGACCATTGCGGCGCAGCACCCGGCCGGCGGCCCAACCCAGTTTGAGCATGAAGTCTGCGGAAATCGGCGACGTACCGACCCGGCCGCGAATGCCGTCGGTGCCGAAGAATTTCTTTTCGGTCATGTTGAAGCTCGAATCGTGTACGACGACGCGGACCGCATCCACGCCTTCATTCCGGGTCGCCTTCGGGCGGCGGCGCAGGCTGACGCATCATCAGGGCCAGCACGGCGGCCAGCTTCGAGCGCATCTGCCGCCGGTCGACGATCATGTCCACGGCGCCATGCGCCAGCAGAAACTCGGAACGCTGAAATCCCTCCGGGAGCGTTTCCCGGACCGTCTGCTCGATGACCCGCGGGCCGGCGAATCCGATCAGCGCCTTGGGCTCGGCCACATTGATATCGCCCAGCATGCCCAGCGATGCCGACACGCCGCCCGTGGTCGGATGGGTGAGTACCGACACGAACGGCAAACCGGCCGCACGCAGCCGGCCCAGCACGGCCGATGTCTTGGCCATCTGCATCAGCGAAAACAGACCTTCCTGCATGCGCGCCCCGCCGGTGGCGGAGAAGCACACGAACGGGCAACCGGCCGCCAGTGCCGCTTCACCGGCCCGGGCGAACTTCTCGCCGACCACCGAGCCCATCGATCCGCCCATGAATGCGAAATCGAACGCGGCGGCAACCAGCGGAGCGCCCAACATCTGCCCGCTCATTGCCACCATGGCGTCGCGCTCGCCGGTCTGCTTCTGGGCCGCCTTGATCCGGTCGCTGTAGCGTTTGGAATCGCGAAATCGCAGCGCATCGGTCGGGCCGAGCTCGGCGGCGATCTCCACCGGCGCCTGCCCGGCCGACTCCGCAGAATCGAGAAACTTCAGCAGTCGGGCCCGGGCGCGGATCGGCAGGTGATGGTCGCACTTGGGACAGACCTCGATGTTCTGCTCCAGCTCGGGCCGATACAGCACGGCCTGACAGCCCGGGCAGCGCTCCCACAGCCCTTCGGGCACGGCGCGCTTGCCGCTGCTGCGGGTACGGATGCGTGACGCGGCCAGTTTTTGAAGCCAGCTCATTGCAGTGAACGCCTGCTGCGTGAAGACCGTGTAGTGTAGCCGAGCCACCCGCCGTTGGAAGACTCGACCCCGCCGGCCCGAGCGATTCAGGTAGTTTGCATCTCGACGTCACGCACGCCCTGCACACGGTTTGGACCGGATTGCAGCCACTCGCCCAGCGCCTCGGCGGCCATCGGCCGGGCGAACCAGTAGCCCTGACCGGTCTGGCAGCCGTGGCGGCGCAGGAAGTCCACCTGCTCCTCGGTCTCCACGCCCTCGGCAACCGTTTCCAGGCCGAGACTGCTGGCGAGGGAAATCACCGATCGGGCAATCGCCTCGCCGCTGAATCCGTGGCCGATACCGACCACGAACGACCGGTCGATCTTCAACCGGTTCAGCGGCAGCCGGCCCAGGCAGGCCAGGCTCGAGTAGCCCGTTCCGAAATCGTCCAGGGCCAGCTCGACGCCCAGCCCGCGCAGTTTCTGAAGTGTCGCGCGCGCTGCCTCGGGGAAGCGCATGACCATCGACTCGGTCAGCTCCAGCTCCAGCTGCCCGGCGGCAACGCCGTGCCGCGCCAGCACCACGCGCACCTCTTCGGCAATTTCGGGCCGATCGATCTGTTGCACGGACAGATTGACCGCCACCCGCGGCATGGTCAGCCCGTCGTTGCGCCACTGGGCCATCTGCCGGCAGGCTTCATCGAGCACCCAGCGACCGATGGCCGGCATCAGGCCGATTTCCTCGGCAAGCGGGATGAAGCGATCGGGTGCAATGCTGCCCCATTCGGGATGGTTCCAGCGCAGCAGGGCTTCCAGTCCGACCAGGGCTCTATCGCGCAGACGAACCTGCGGCTGATAGTGAAGCGTCAGCTCGCCGCGCTCGGCCGCGCCACGCAGTGCGTTCTCCAACCGCAACCGGTCCTGCGCCGCTTCGCTGAGCGTGCGCGAAAAATACCGGTACTGTCCAAGGTTGGCCCGGCGCGACTCGATCATCGCCAGCTCCGCATGCTTGACCAGTTCCTCGACGCTTTCGCCATCGGCTGGATACAGCGCGACGCCAATGCTCGCGGTAACGCCAAGCGCGTGCTCGGCGATGACGAACGATTCTTCCAATTGTCCCAGCACGCGCCGGGCGATGGTGTCGGCCTGATCGATGGTCACCGCCTCTTCGGCGAACAACAGGAACTGGTCATCGCTGAACCGTGCCAGGGTATCCACTTCCCGGACCGCCTTGGCAAGCCGCGCAGCAACACTTTCCAGCAGACGCTCGCCAACCGGATGACCGACCGCCTCGTTGATCGCATCGAACCGGTCCAGCCCGATCATCATGACTACCAGCGGCGCGTCGTTGCGCCTTGCCCTGGCCAGCCCGCGGCTCATCCGCTCGGCCAGTAACCGCCGGTTGGGCAGTCCGGTCAGCGCATCGTGATGCTTGAGAAAATCGGCCTTTTCCTCTGCTGCCTTGACCGACGAAATATCGCTGAAGATGCCGACGTAGTGGGTGACTTTGCCCTTGTCGTCCTTGACTGCGCTCACCGTCAGCCACTCGGGGTAGACCTCGCCCGATTTGCGACGATTCCAGATTTCGCCGCGCCATTGCCCGGTCTTCTTCAGCGTCCGCCACATGTCCTGATAGAACTCCGGACTCTGACGGCCGGACTGAAGCACGCTCGGATTCTTGCCCAACACTTCCTCGCGGCGATAACCGGTAATGGTTTCGAATGCCGGATTGACGTCGAGGATGCGGCCGTCGAGGTCGGTGATGGTCATACCCTCGCCGGCCGACGCGAACACCCGCTGGGCCAAGTCTTTTCCAATTCAGGTATGAGCCTGGAGCGGGCGTGTTTTGGCTCGCACCGAGTCGATGGTGGATAGGATCTGCGAGTGTAGTCGGTGTGGTCTGGCAGTTGGCGTTTTGGATCAGGCGGAACGTCGCTTTGCCGGT
>JAXMJH010000124.1:0-54323 GCA_034376725.1 Lysobacteraceae bacterium
CCAGCAGCTTCAGCCAGCGTATCGACCCAGGCGATGCGCACATCGGCGTCGGCGCGACTGCGCGACAGCACCGCGAAGGCGAGGGTCAGCAGTGCGTCGCCGGTCAGGATGGCCGTGGCTTCATCGAAGGCGACGTGCACGGTCGGTTGACCGCGGCGCAGTGCATCGTCGTCCATGGCAGGCAGGTCGTCGTGAACCAGCGAATAGGTGTGCACCAGCTCAATGGCCACGGCCGGCGCATCGAGTCGGTTTTCCTCACTGCCGCAGGCGGTGCCGGCCGCGTAAACCAGCAGCGGCCGCAGTCGCTTGCCGCCGGCCAGCAGGGCATGATGCATGGCGGCGTGCAGGCGCTGGGGTTGGCTTGCCGGGTCGGGCAGGGCGTCGATGAGGGCCGCTTCGACGCGCGCGCGCCAGCCCTCGATCAGAAAATCAGCGCTCATCGGGCAGGAAATCCTCGCCGCTGTCCGGGTCGGCCGGATCGCTCAGCAGCTTGACCCGCAGCTCGGCCTGTTCCAGGGCCTGCTGGCATCGCCTGAACAGCCCGACGCCGCGCTCGTAGGCCGCCAGCGTGTCGTCGAGGCTCATTTCGCCCTGTTCCATTTTCAGAACCAGGCTTTCCAGTTCGTCCAGCGATCGTTCGAACCCGGCAACCGGGTCGTCGTCGTGCGGCGGGGGTGTGGTTTTCTTCGGTGGGGTCATGGTTTGTCGGATTGCCCAGTGACGTTCGAGGATTCGGATTCAGACATTGAACGGGGTGCCGTCGGGATTGTGATCGATCAGCCACAGGCCGGCCCACAGTTTGGCGTCCATGGCATAGCCCTCGTGCATCTTCGCGGTCAGCCAGGCAGCGGCGCCTGCACGGGGGATCTCGTGGACCGTGATCGATTCGGTTTCATCGCCGCCGCCGGCGTCCACCCGGTGCAGGTTGCGGGCGCGCGCAAAGGCGACGGTCTCGTTGCTCAGGCCCGATGAGGTCGGTCCGCACATCAACACATCGATGTCTCTGGCGTGCCAGCCGGTTTCCTCCAGCAGCTCGCGTCGGGCGGCGGCCTCCACGCTGTCGTCGCCAGCGATGTCGCCGATCAGGCCAGCCGGCATCTCGATCGAATTGGCGGCCAGCGGAATGCGGTATTGCTCGACGAACAGCACGTTGTCGTCGGGCGTCACCGCCACGATGATCACCGCGCCGCTGGCATTGACGCGTTCGGCGTATTCCCAGTGGCCGCGCTTGATCAAGCGCAGGTACTTGCCCTCGTAGAGGCATTCGGTTTCGGGCGTGCTCATGGCTGAATTGTAGCCGCAGGCCGGCCCGCAGGCTCAGTTCGCGGCGCCAAGCGACTGGATACGCCGACGGGTCAACGGCCCGAAGCGAAGGCGTTCCAGCAGCGCATCGAGTGACGGGGCGTCGGGCGCGCGGCGTTGTGCCCGGTCGAAGTCGGCCGGCAGCGGCGCATCCAGGGCGATGGTGGCCAGCGTTCGGCACATCAATGCCTGATCGCGATGCCCGGCGATGCGCTCGGCAGCCCGCGCCGCGCCGCGCAGGCGCAGAAACGGCACTTCGGCGAGCCGTTCCAGCAGCATGTCCAGCGTATCGAAATGCCCAAGCAGCGCCGCCGCCGTCTTGGCGCCGACCCCGGGCACGCCAGGGATGTTGTCGATGCTGTCACCGGCCAGGCCGAGGAAATCCGGAATCTGCTCGGCCCTGACGCCATAGCGCTCCTTCACGCCATCGTGGCCCCAGCATTGATTTCGGGCGTAATCCCACTGTTCGTCGCCCGGCCGCAGTAATTGCGACAAATCCTTGTCGGCCGACACCACCAGGCCGCGCATGCCCAGCCCGCGCAGTCTGTGCAACGCGGTGCCGATCAGGTCGTCGGCCTCGAACCGGTTGTCGACCAGAACCGGCAGACCGAGCGCGGCACAGAACTGGAGGCAGTCGTCGAACTGGCGCTTGAGGGCTTCAGGCGCCGGGTCCCGGTTGGCCTTGTAGGGCGGGTAAAGCTCGTTGCGGAAGCTCGATTCCAGCGACCGGTCGAAGGCCACGACGATGTTTTGCGGGCGCTGGCGCTCCAGGACATCGAGGATGAACCGGGCGAAGCCGTGCACTGCATTGACCGGGTGGCCATCGACATCGAAGAACTCATCCGGCATCGAGTGCCAGGCCCTGAAGGCGTACAGGCTGGCGTCGATCAGGTAGACGGGCGAGGTCATGTCAGCGCGCCATGCTCGACCGGAGCGGCAGGGCATTCATTTCGGCGACCAGTCGACCAGCCGCTCGAGCGGATCCGGACGGTCGCGGTCCGGCGCGGGCTGACGGGCGGTGCCGATGTGAATGAACCCGAGCACGCGCTCATGATCGGTGAGGCCCAGCAAGCCAGTGATGATCGGGTCATAGGCGGCCCAGCCGGTCAGCCACTGGGCGCCAAAGCCCAAGCAATGCGCTGCCTGGAGCATCGCAAAGCACACCGCGCCGCCGGACAGCAGTTGCTCCTGCTCGGGAATCTTGTGACCCGGTACCAGACAGCCGATCACGGCGATGATCACCGGGGTGTGGTTGAAGCGCTCGGCATCCTTTTCGATGACCGCTGACGCGGCGTTCGGCTCGATCTCCCGGCGGCGCGTCGCCAGCGCCTCGCCGAGTGCCTGCCGGGCATCACCCCGGATTCGGATGAATCGCCAAGGGGCCAGACGGCCATGGTCGGGCACTCGGACCGCGCTGGACAGGATGGTCTGTATCTGTTCTGCGTCAGGGCCGGGATCGCTGAGCAGGCGCGATGGAACCGACCGGCGCTGGTGGAGTAAGTCGATCACGGTACGATGCGTGCTTCGATGGGTTGACACACAGTCTAGCGCCTTGATGAATTTCGCTGGTCCGCGGCACAGAGCATCTCGGCAAGCCTCCAGCGCCGCTGCGGATCGACCGTGACCCAAATTACCGTAATTCGTTGCGATTTTGAGAGCGACCTCACAGTGCGAAGTGACGTAGAGGGTCACAATCAGTCCCAATACGCTGGTCGGACGTGCCAGAATCCCGTCATTCGACGTCTCACTGCCCCCCTGAGAGACTCAAGTCATGTACGACGAATCCGAAACCCCGTTCGAACACAACACCGTCGCTCGCCGCAACGCGCCGGTGGTTCAGCCGGTTCTGATCGAGAAACTGGCGACTCAGGCGATGACGCAGCTCACATCGGCCCTCGGCAGCGTGCTTGGGCGGGTGGACGACGCGTTGTTCGACTTCATGCAGGCGCCCGGACAGCGGCAGGACGCGACCCGTTACATCGATGCGATGCGCGAGCTCCGCCTGCGCCGCAGCCAGATCGAGAAGCGCTTCCAGGATGAGATCGGAGTCAGCTTCAAAGCGCTGCTGGAGGGCCACGCGCGGGTGGCCGACTTCTCCTTCTCTCGCAGGGGCGTCGAAGCCGGCGGCTCGCTCAGCCTGGTATCCGAAGACGATCTGGAAGTCCAGTTGGCTGCCAAGCAGCTCAGCCAGTCGTTGGAGCACGGCTTCGGGCAACTGCTCACCCAACTCGACCAGCGCGTCGGCTGGCTGGCGGGCGGGCTTGAGCTGGGCAACTCGACCAATCCGGTCGGCCCCGGGCACATTGCTGCTGCCATTCATTTCGCGACCAGCGAATGCGATGTGTCGCTGCACGTCAAGTTGATCCTGTACAAACTGTGCGAGCGCGAGCTCGCGGCCGCGCTGGAAGACGCTTACCACCACATCAACCACTGGCTGATCGATGCGGGTGTACTGCCCACGCTGCCGCAACTGCGCGCGCGGCAGGGATTGCTGCGCAATCGGGCGCCCGCGCCCGCGCCGGCCAAGGACTACGACGACAGCCATTACGAGGCCCAGGCACAGGAGCTGTTCGGCACGCTGCACCAGCTGCTTAGCTTCTACCGGCACAGCGCGCCGGGCGGCGCTCCCGGTGAGTCGTTCTCCGGCGTGGAGGGCATGCGTGCGCTGAAGCCTCAGGAGATGCTGGATGTGCTCTCCCTGCTTCAGTCGGAAATGCCCAAGCGTTTGCACGTCGGCCAGGACGCGGCGAACGAGCCGCTGGCGTTTCGTGTCAAGCGCGAAGTGCTCAATTACGCCGGTCGGCTGGGCCTGGATTCCAACTCGACGGGTCTCGACCCGGTCGATGAGGATGCCATTGATCTGGTCGGCATGCTTTTCGAAGTGCTGCTCGATGAGCGCGAGATCCAGGGCCGTGGTCGCGATCTGGTCGGTCGACTGGTGGTTCCGTTCATCAAGGTCGCGCTGATGGATCGAAAGATGTTCCTGCGCAAGACCCATCCCGCCCGGCGGCTGTTGAACACGCTGGCGGAAGCCTGCGAGCAGAATCCGGGCGAAACCCCGGCTGAGCGTGAGCTGCTTGCCAAGGCCGAATCGGTAGTCGAGCGGTTGAACGCAGAGTTCAGCGAGAACATCGCGATTTTCGAAGTGCTGCTGGAAGAGATGAGCAGCTATCTTGAGCAGTATCGCAAACGCGTCGAGCTGGCCGAACGCCGTGCCGCCGAAGCGCAGAAAGGTCGCGAGCGGCTGGAGCAGGCGCGTGAGCGGGTATTCGCCGAAATCGAATCCAGGCTGGCCAATCGCAACATGCCGCCGTCGCTCGAACTGCTGCTGCGCAGCTACTGGAGTCACCATCTGATGGTGGTGTCCCTGCGTCAGGGCGAAGCTTCGGAGGAGTACCACCAGGGTCTGGCGATCGGCGATGCGCTGATCGCCTGCCTCGACGAGGCACATTACGGCATGGCCGGCCTGCTGAGCGGGCTGTCCGGCCTGCGCCCGGGTCTGGAGAGGATTCTCGCCAGCTCCGGCGTCACCGGCGAATCTGCGGCGATCATCGTCCGTGCGATTTCCGAGGAGCTGCGGCAGATCGGTCGCGGCGAAACCCCAGCCGAGCACGCTGCGCAGTCGCTGGCGGAGTCCGTTCCGCCGCCGCTGGTCCCGGTTTCCGAGCCGGAGAGCAATTACCCCGAACTTCGCCTGGTGTCCGACCGCGACGCGTTGGACTACCAGCAGGCCGATATCGAGCGCATCCAGTCGTTGCCGATCGGAACCTGGGTGGAGCTGACCGATGCTCAGGGAAATCAGCAGTCGGTCAAACTGGCTTGGGTCAGCCCGATCTCGTCACGGCTGATGTTCGTCAACAAACGCGGCATGCGGGTCTGTGTCGCCTCCGCGGTCGAGCTGGCGGTGATGATCGGCGAGGGCCGGCTGAATCTGCGCAACGGCAACCCGGCCTTCGAGCGAGCGATGCACAAGGTGCTCGGCCGCTTGCAGACGACCGCCGCTGCTGCCTGATATCCAGAGCGCGAATGCGGCTTTAGGGTGGCCTTGCGCCGCCCTTCGTTACCCGTTTTCAAACCGCCGCGACTGCGGCGACGCGGGAGTCTGCGCGTCTTTCGAAGCCATTTCCTGAGCGGCGGTGCGGCCCGGCGATCGGGCACGTTTGCGGGTGTTCCGAACAGGTCGGCTGGCGCCGGCAACGTGGTAGTCTTTCGCTGCTTACTGGCGGGAGGAGCCATGACAGTCACAGTGGTTACGCTCAAAGAACTGGCCGACGGCGAACGTCGCGTCGCCATGTCGCCGGAAACGGCCAAGAAGATACGCGCGCTCGGCGGCACCATCGTTCTCGAACCAGACGCCGGATTCAGTGCCGGTTTTCCGGATGCGGCCTACGCCGACGCCGAGTTCACCGATGCCGACAGTGCGCTGGCCAAGGCCGATGTGCTGCTCTGTGTGCAGGCGCCGGCGGATGATCGGCTGGCCAGGCTCAAGCCCGGTGCCGTGGTGATCGGAATCCTGGCGCCACATGCCAGCGATGCGCGAGTTTCCGCACTGAAAGACGGAAACATCACATCATTCGCCATGGAGTTGCTGCCGCGCACGACCCGCGCCCAGGCGATGGACGTGCTCAGCTCGCAGGCCGGCATGGCCGGCTACAAGGCGGTGCTCATCGCGGCGCTCACCGCGCCCCGGTTCTTCCCGATGCTGACCACCGCAGCCGGCACCATCCGGCCCTCGAAGGTATTGGTGGTCGGCGCGGGAGTAGCCGGATTGCAGGCGATCGCCACCGCGCGCCGGCTTGGCGCGCAGGTCGAAGGCTTCGACGTGCGGCCGGAAACCAAGGAGCAGATCCAGTCGCTTGGCGCAAAGTTTCTCGACCTCGGCGTCAGCGCCAAGGGCGAGGGTGGCTACGCCCGCGAGCTGACCGCCGAGGAGCGCGCCGAGCAGCAGAAGCGACTCGCCGAACACCTCAAGAGCGTGGATGTGATCGTCACCACCGCCGCCGTGCCCGGCCGACCAGCGCCGAAAATCATCAGCGCCGCCATGGTCGAAGGCATGAAGGCCGGCAGCGTGATCGTCGACCTCGCCGCCGAGACCGGCGGCAACTGCGAGCTGACGCGCGCCGGAGAGACGGTCGAGGTCGGCGGCGTCTCGGTGGTTGGACCAACCAATCTGGCCAGCATGGGCGCGCTGCATGCCAGCGAGATGTACGCCCGCAACCTGCACAACTTCCTGGTGCTGATGCTCAAGGAGGGCGCGTTGAACATCGACTGGGAGGACGACCTGATCCAGGGCTGCTGTCTTACCCATGGCGGTGAGATCCGCCATCTGCCCACCAAACAACGCATCGAAGGAGGGGCTGTCTGATGGACGGTTTCGTGGCGCTTTACGTATTTATGCTGGCCGCCATCTGCGGCCACGTCATCATCTCGCGCGTGCCGGTGATCCTGCACACGCCGCTGATGTCGGGTTCGAACTTCGTGCACGGCATCGTGCTGGTCGGCGCAATGATCGCTCTGGCGCACGCCAACACGCCGCTGGAGCGGGTCATCGGCTTCGTCGCGGTGCTGCTCGGTGCCGGCAATGCGGTCGGCGGCTATGTCGTCACCGAGCGCATGCTTGAGATGTTCAAGTCCAGCAAGCCGAAGGGAGGCTGATCCATGAGCCTGCCTGAGATTCTCGATTTTCTGGCCAAGGCCAGCTATTTCCTCGCCGCTCTGCTGTTCATCCTGGGCCTGATGAAGATGGGCTCGCCGGTGACGGCCAAGAAGGGCATCCGCTGGGCCGGCGTCGGCATGGTGATCGCCACCGTCGTTACGTTCTTCGCGCCGTCCACCTGGGGCGGGCACGGCATCGAACCGCTCAACTTCGGCCTGATGGTGCTGGCCATTGCGCTGTCCTGGGTGTTCTGGGTGTGGGGTAAGCGCGTGCCGATCACCGACATGCCGCAGATGGTGGCCATCTTCAACGGCATGGGTGGCGGCTCTGCTGCGGCCATCGGTGCTGCGATGCTGGTCACCGCGGCCAGCCATCAGGGCGTCTGCACGCCCGAAGCCAGCGCCGCGCACGAGTGCCTGGATCAGACCAAGTTGGTGCTTGCGGTATTGGGTTCGCTGATCGGCGCGGTAGCGTTTTCCGGCTCGGTGATTGCCTGGGCCAAACTCGATGGCCGGCTCGACAGGCGGATGAATTTCGCCGGTCAGCAGCTCCTCAACACGCTGGTGTTCCTTGCCGCACTGGCGCTGGGCGCCTGGCTGGTGTTCTCGCTGGATGTCAATGTCATCATCGCCTTCTTCGTGGTCGCTTTGGTGTTCGGCGTGCTGATGACCCTGCCGATCGGCGGCGCCGACATGCCGGTGGTGATCTCGCTGTACAACGCGTTCACCGGGCTGGCCGTGGCGTTCAAGGGTTTCGTGCTCGGCAACGAGGCGTTGATCATCGCCGGCACCGTGGTCGGCGCGGCCGGCATGCTGCTCACCCAGCTCATGGCCAAGGCGATGAACCGGCCGATCAGCAACGTGTTGTTCACCAAGTTCGGTGGCGGCGGTGGCGCGGCCCAGGAAGTCAGCGGCAGCCAGAAGCCGATCGAGGCGTCCGACGTGGCGGCCATGATGGCCTACGCCGAGCGCGTGGTGATCGTGCCCGGTTATGGCCTGGCCGTTGCCCAGGCACAGCACAAGATATGGGAGCTCACCCAGCAGTTGCAGAAGCGCGGGGTGAAGGTGAAGTTCGCGATTCATCCGGTTGCCGGTCGGATGCCCGGCCACATGAACGTGCTGCTGGCCGAAGCCGGTGTGCCCTACGATCTGATCGCCGACATGGATGACATCAACCCGGAGTTCCCCAACACCGATGTCAGCCTGGTGATCGGCGCCAACGATGTGGTCAACCCGGTCGCCAAGACCGACCCGAGCAGCCCGATCTACGGCATGCCGATTCTCGATGTCTCCGAGTCGAAGAACACCATCGTGATCAAACGCGGCAAGGGCACCGGTTTCGCCGGCATCGAGAATGCGCTGTTCTACGCCGACAACACCCGCATGCTGTTCGGCGATGGCGCCGAGATGGCCAATCAGCTGGTCGCGGAAATCAAGGCGCTCGACGGCGGCCATTGAGCCGCAGTCCCTGCTTCTTCCCGGCGGCGGGCCTCGGGCCCGCCGCTTTCGCAGGTTACTGGCCGGGCCCGCCGGGCGCGACTCGATCGCCAGGCATGCGCGTCGCCCAAGCGCTTGCATCGGCGCCTCGATCACCCATTCCCCATTCCCGGCCACCCAGCTATCGCGCCCACCACCAGGCCAGGCCGAAAGCCGCCGCGATGGCAGCCATATCGAGCGGCCCGTTGCTCTGGACGGCCAGGAGCCAGGCCAGGTCGAGGCTCAAACGGGGCGCCGACTGTAGCGGCGACAGTCCGACCTGCTGGCCGACCATGCCTGCCGAGAGCAGAAAGTTGCTGGCGACCGTAGTCGCCGTCAGGCCGAGCAGGACGTAGGCCGCGCGCGTCCTGCTGGCTGGCGCACCGGCCAGGCGTGCCAGCAGGGCAAGGTCGGCGGCGGTCAGCAGCGCCAGCCAGCCCAGCGGACGCCCGGTCATGACCGCAGCGGTACCCCAGATGGCGGTCATGCCCAATGCGCCGATCAGGACCATCAGTCCGGCCAGCGGCGCCCGGCCCTGCGGGTTCACGGTCACGGGGTGCTGGACGAACGGACCGTGTACATTGACGTAAAATACCCGTATGCACACGGAAACGAAACCTTCATGAGCTTCAATCGCGCCAGCGAGCCGGTCCGCTTCGAACGCGACTGCGATGCAGTCATCGTTCCCCAGGGCGAGCGGGTCAGTCTGCCGGCCGGCAGCGTCGGGTATATCACCCAGGCGCTGGGCGGCAGCTTTACGGTCTTCGTCGAGGGAAATCTGTTCCGGATTGCCGGTGCGGATGCCGATGCCATCGGAAAGGAACCGCCCGAGGCTCTGGAACTGCCGGACAGCGCGACCGACGAGGACGTTGAGCGGCTGGTGTGGCGGCAATTGCAGACCTGTTTCGACCCGGAAATTCCGATCAACGTCGTCGATCTCGGGCTGATCTACAGCTGCCAGGTGCTCCCGGCACAGGACGGTAAGCGCAAGGTCGAAGTCAGCATGACCTTGACTGCGCCCGGCTGCGGAATGGGCGAGTTTCTGGTCGAGGATGTCCGCTCGAAACTGGAACTGGTTCCTACCGTTACCGAGGCCGATGTCGAGCTGGTGTTCGATCCGCCGTGGAATCAGTCGATGATGTCCGACGCGGCGCGGCTGGAAACCGGGATGTTTTGATGGGCTGGCCGCGACCTGAAGGCTCGGGTCGGTCGGCCGTCGCCGTCGGGGTGCCGCCGCCCGGTCGTATGCACCCTCCAGGCTTCGCGCGTGCGCATGGCACAGGGCGATCATGAAGGCCGGGACAAACCGGCTTCGGCCACTGCTCAGCGTCGCGGCGTGGTTGCTGTTCGCGCTTTCGATGACCGTCAACCTGTGGTTCTGGGGCGGGCTGGCATCGGTTCCCCGGCTGAGCACGGCGCTTGACTCCGTGGTCTATAACCAGATCAGCCTGTCGGCGACCTATGTCGGTCTCGGGAGAATTGCGCTGCACAGGTTGGGATACTCCCGCGCGGCTGCCGTTCGCTCCGAGTCGTTGCTTCGGGAGTCGCCCGAGCGTCTGCTGGAAGGGCCGCCGGGGCTCCTGGTGCAGCGGGTGATCCGAGCGCAGCCGGTCCGACAGCGACTTTCGCATCATGCCGCACCCTGGCTGCTGCTGGCCGCGCTGACGATGCATGCGCTGGCTCCGAAAGCCGTGCCAATCACATCCCAACGCCGCTGAACTGAGCCCGGACTCTGAACGCGGTCTCTGAACCCGGCCCACCCCGCAGCTGGGTGATATCCGTTTCCATCTGAGTGCGTATGGTCACGAAAATCCTGTGAACCAGCGCACGGATATTCACCAGATTAGAGCTGATACTCAGTGCGGGGATTCAGGAAAGTTGATCGGAAACCAGGCGGCGGCCCATGGCGTTTTGCGCCATGCGGTCGCCGTCGGGTGGGCTTGTGCCCAAGACCGCTGCCACCGGATCGCCCGCGACCCGCACACGCGGAATTGATAGCACACCTGTTCGAGGAATCTTTCGTGAGAGGAAAATCGTTTCGCGCTCCGGCGCTGAATGCGCTGGCCTGCGCCACCCTGATTGCGCTTGCGCCCACAAGCTTCGCCCAGTCGGTCGATACCGACTCCATCGATGCCCGCATCAACCTGTCGGCGCTCGAAGAAAGCGCCACCTACGATCGCTTCATCGTCAAGTTCAAGGACGACAGCGAGCAATATAAGAATCCGAAGGCGCGCGAGCGCGCCCTGGGCGCGGCATCGCGCGGCAAGGGCTTTGCTCTGGGCCACTCACGACGCCTGGCACTCGGCGCTGACGTGGTGCAAACCAGCCGCAAGCTGAAGGCGCAGGATGCCGAGGCGCTGATGCGCGATATCGCCAGCGATCCGAACGTCGAGTACGTCGAGCCGGACGCGATCATGACCATCGCGCTGACCCCCAACGACACCCGCTATAACGAACAGTGGCACTACTTCGAAGCCACCGGCGGTCTGAACCTGCCGCTGGCCTGGGACATCGGCACCGGCGTGGGTTCGGTGGTGGCGGTGCTCGACACCGGCGTTGCCCCGCACAGCGATCTGGACGGCAACCTGGTGGCCGGATACGACTTCGTTTCCGATGCCGCCGCCGCCCGCGACGGCAATGGCCGCGATTCCAACCCGCGTGACGAGGGCGACTGGACCTCGGGCGAGTGCGGCCCGTCCAGCAGCTCCAGCTGGCACGGCACCCACGTTGCCGGTACCGTTGCTGCGGTGACCAACAACGCCAAGGGCGTTGCCGGCGTGGCGTTTGGCGCCAAGGTTTCGCCGGTGCGCGTGCTGGCCCGCTGTGGTGGTTCGCTGTCCGACATCGCCGACGCCATCGTCTGGGCGTCGGGCGGCAGCGTGTCCGGCGTGCCGGCCAATGCCAACCCGGCTGAAGTCATCAACATGAGCCTGGGCGGCGGTGGCGCGTGCGGCACCACTTATCAGGCGGCGATCGACTCCGCAGTCAGTCGCGGCACGATTGTCGTGGTGGCAGCCGGCAACGAAAACCAGAACGTCTCCAACTCGCGTCCGGCCAACTGCAACAACGTGATCGCGGTTGCGGCCACCGATCGCAACGGCGCGCGCGCCAGCTTCTCCAACTTCGGAACCGGCATCGACGTGTCCGCCCCGGGCGTGGGTATTCTGTCGACCCGCAACGCCGGCAGCACCACGCCGACCACCGAAAACTACACCCTGCTAAGCGGCACCTCGATGGCGGCGCCGCATGTCGCTGGCGTGGTTGCCCTCATGCAGGCCGCTTCGGCCAAGACACCGGCCCAGGTCGAATCGACCCTGAAGAGCACGGCCCGCGCCCTGCCGGGTGCCTGCTCGGGCGGTTGCGGAGCCGGTATCGTCAATGCCAAGGCCGCCATGGATGCCACCATCGGCGGTGGTGGTGGTGGTGGTGGTGGTGGCACCGTGCTGCAGAACGGCGTGGCCCTGACCAATCAGTCCGGCGCCACCGGCACGGAGCTGCGCTACACCATGGTCGTTCCCAGCGGTGCCAGCAATCTGCGTTTCGTCTCGTCCGGCGGTACCGGTGATGCCGATCTTTATGTCCGGTTCGGCTCTGCGCCGACCACCACCACCTACGACTGCCGGCCGTTCCTTAGCGGCAACAACGAGACCTGCAACATCACCACGGCGCAGGCCGGCACCTACCACGTCATGTTGCGCGGCTTCAGCGCGTTCTCGGGCGTGAGCCTGACCGGCAGCTATACCGCCGGCACCACCCAGCCGAGCTTCTTCGAGAATCAGGCCGACTTCAACATCCCTGACCTGGGCACGGTTGAAAGCCCGATCTCGGTCAGCCGCTCGGGCAATGCACCTTCGACGCTGAAAGTGGGCGTGACGATCATGCACACCTATCGCGGCGATCTGGTGATCAACCTGATCGCGCCGGACGGAACCGCCTACCTGCTGAAGAGTTCGTCCGGCAGCGATGGCGCCGACAACGTCATCACCACCTACACGGTGAACGCCTCGTCGGAAGTGGCCTCCGGCACCTGGAAATTGCGTGTACAGGATGTGTTCTCGGGCGATACCGGCTTCATCGACAAGTGGAGCCTGCAATTCTGATATCGCTTCAAATCCACCCGGTGGGATGACCGGGTGGCTCTCCGGCCGGCGCACCCTGACCGGGCGCCGGCGACCTCGGAATCGATTCGGCCAGGGAAGGTTGAATTGCTAGCGCGACACGCTTGCGGCGCGGCCCCGAAACGGGTCGCGCCTTTTTTTCGACCCGCGCAAGTCAGCAGCCGCGCGAATAGAACCAGACGTTGGGTGTGCGATCGGCAGCGTGCGCGCGCAGCCAGCCGCGTATCGGCAAGCGGCGCTGCACGTCGGTGAGACAGGGCGAGGTGATCACCTCGACCTCCAGCCACAGGCCGTCGGGCATCTCGGCGGCCCCGATCACTTCGACCGAATCGTACTGATTCTCGCGAAGCCGCGCCGAATCGGCGACGGCGCAGACCCGATCCGCATCCGGTCCATCGCACAGCGCGCCGTCCCAGGCCGACGTCAGCCGGTTGAGTCCTTCGGCATAGAGTTCGATCAGCGGCCGGTAATGCCCGTCGGCGCTGGTGAGCCAGGCGCTGCCGTCATCCAGCGCCACCCGATACCACGGTACCCGCGATTCGAGCACGATCAGCGAGCCGGCCTCGTAGCCGTGTTCCATCCACGGTTGCGGATGGCGCGCGCCCTGGGCGTCGATGCGCCACAGTTCCGGTCCGGCACAGCCGCCTTCTGGAGCTGCGGCCGGCCGTTCGCCGATCAGGTGGCCCTGTTTGTCGGTTTCTTCCGGGTCGGCGAACAGGGCGATGGCAGCCGGTTCGTGCTCGAAGCACAGTCCGTTGTCGCCGCCGAGCGCTGCCGGAATCGACAACAGGCCCACGGTGCCGGGCGGCGGGTCGCCGTGCCGAACCGCAGCACGGACGCCATCGCTCAGGCAGCCAGCCGCCATGCCCGCCGTCAGCGCGATGAGCAACGCACAGCGCGGCATCACAGCGCCTCGAAACGATTGGCCGCCACGTTCTTGCGAACCCGCGCCGGATCCCAGATCCGGCCGTTCATGGCGATATAGACGCCCGGCGCCAGGCACTGCACGGCGCCCACCGCGGTGCCGATGTTGAACTCGGCGTCGGAGCCGCGAAACCGGGCCGGATTGAGCGCGCCGGTCATCACGATGGTCTTGTCGGGGATATCGGCCAGCACTTTGGCGGTTTCCACCATCGAATCGGTGCCGTGGGTGACCAGCACATGACGGCTGTCCTGGGCGGCGATGGTCGAGCGGATCAGCGCACGATCATCGGCGTTGATGTGCAGCGAATCCTTGCGCAGGATCGGAATCACCGAAAACCGGAAGCCCACGCCCAGTTCCTGAAGAATGCGGCCGATCTGCGGCTCGCCGATCTGAAAGTCCGATTTGTCGTCGAAGTAGATCTTGTCGATGGTGCCGCCGGTGGTGATGATGCAGAGCTGATCCATCGCGTTTGCCTTGGTTCGTGTCGCCAGAAGTATAGACAGCCGGACCTGGCCAGTCGCGCTGCATGGCTGGGGCTCAGCCCTCGGCGGCCTTTCGGCGCCGACGGGCGACCAGGCCGGGCCACCCGGAAGCCAGAATGCAGGCGACCGAAAGCAGTATCTCGGCGATCGCCAGAATTCGGGCATCCGGCGCGCTCCAGGCTTCCATCACGCCGTGGCAGAAGTAGACCAGGCTGGCAATGCCCGACCATACAGGGGCCAGCCGGCCTGACCGCAGCCAGGACAGCAGCGCGGGCACGGCCGGCAGGATGGCCAGTCCGATCGGCAGCCACACCGGCACGCGGGCGGGTGGCAGCAGCCAGCCGTGCCAGGCGGCATGAAGGGCCAGAATGGCCAGCAGGCAGGCCAGCGCCAGGCGGCGTGCGGTCACGGCGCGGAAAGCCGACGCGCGAGGTCGGCAACCCGCCGGCCAAGCGCGCGGGCCAGCGTGCGTTCGGCGTCGCTGCTGCGCGGCTGATCGTCGGCGCCGGCAACGTGACTGGCGCCATACGGCGTACCGCCTTCCCGCGTGCTGCTGAGCAGCGGCTCGGTATAGGGAATGCCCACCAGAACCAGCCCGTGGTGCAGCAGCGGGATCATCATCGACAGCAGGGTCGATTCCTGCCCGCCGTGCATCGAGGCGGTCGAGGTGAACACTGCGCCGGGTTTGCCGACCAGCGTGCCAGAAGCCCATTCCGCGCCGGTGGAGTCGAGGAAATGCTTGACCGGCGCGGCCATGTTTCCGAACCGCGTCGGGCTGCCGAGGATGAGTCCGCCGCACTCGGCCAGATCGCGCTTCTCGACATACGGCGCGCCCACATCAGGCACGCCGGGCGCCGTGTTCTGCGTCACCGGCGCCACCGCCGGCACCGTTCGCAGCCGCGCGCGACAGCCGTCCACTTCCTCCACGCCGCGAGCGATATGGCGCGCCAGTTCGGCTACCGAGCCGCCCCGGCTGTAATACAGAATCAGAATCTCGGTCATGGCCACCGGACGCTCAACAAAAAAGACGACGGCAAGCATGCCACAGCCGACGGTGAAGGCCGGTGTGCGGTACGCTTGGCCGATGGATTTTCAGGCCCTGTTCGAGCGTTTCGCCGGTTGGCTGAATCGCGAACGCTGCGAGACCTTCGCCCGCTTCGTCTGGCGTCGGTTTCTCGACGACCGCTGCTTTGAGGCGGCCGGCGCGCTGGCCTACACCACGGTATTCGCGCTGGTGCCGGCCACTGCGGTTGCGCTGGGCGTGGTATCGGGCTTTCCGGTGTTTCAGGCCTGGACCGATCAATTGGCCAATTTCATCTTCTCCAACTTCGTCCCGGAAGCAGCCGGCGTGGTGTCCGACTACGTGCTTCAGATGGCCTCCGGTGTTTCCGGACTGCCCATGCTGGCGCTCGCCGGGCTGGCGGCAGCCGCCATCCTCACCCTGTCCGGCATCGAGGTCACCTTCAACCGGATCTGGCGGGTCGAAACCCAGCGCCCGGCGATGACCCGGTTCCTGGTCTACTGGACGGTACTCACGCTCGGCATCCTGCTGGCCCTGGCCAGCGTGGCACTGTCGTCCTATCTGTTCTCGCTGCCGCTGCTCGCCGACTCGCCGGCCGACGGGGAAAACTGGCTGCTGCGCACCGCACCCACGGCGGTGGCTCTGTTCGGGCTCACCCTGGCCTACATGGTGGTGCCCAACCGCACGGTCGCCTTCCGCCACGCCTTGATCGGCGGCCTGCTGGCCACCGTGCTGTTCGAACTGGCGAAGTACGGTCTTGCCGAGTACCTGCGACGCATCCCGACCTATCAGCAGGTCTACGGCGCACTCGCGGTCGTGCCGATTTTTCTGCTCTGGGTCTACCTCAGCTGGGTGGCTGTGCTGCTGGGCGCTTCGCTGACCGCGTCGCTGTCGGCTTTCCGCTTTCAGCCCAGCGCCCACCGATTGCCGCCCGGTCACGAGCTGTATGCCCTGCTTCGGCTGCTGGCGCGCTTTCGCGCCGCGCACCGCGTGGGACACACGCTGGACACTCGCCAGCTTGCCGAACTTGAGCCCAGCCTGAGCGACGATCTGCGGCAGCATCTGCTGGCGCAGTTGGAGCGCCTGGGCGTGGTGGACCAATCCGATGCCGGCGGCTGGCTGCTGGCGCGCGACCTGCACGCGCTCAATCTGCGCGAGCTTTACGAAGCCGGAACGCTGCGTGTGCCAACATCGCAGCGTCAGCTGCCCGGCGCCGACGACGCCATCGGGCGGGCCGTACTGCCGGCCATACAGGCCCTGCGCGAGCCGTTGGTCGCCCAGCTCGAACGCTCGGTCGCCAGCCTGTTCGAATCCATCGATACCACGGAAAACAAGGAGCCTTCTGCATGATTCACCCGAAATTTCGCGTGCCGGCCCTGGCCGCGCTGATCCTCATTGCCGGCGGTTGCGGCAATGACTCGGCCAACCCGGCCGCGACCGAGACAGCACCCGATGCCGCAGCCGAGGCGGGCGCACAACACGCCGTCGAGCCGACCGCCAGCGTGCCCGGCAACGCCGGCAGCGATACCGCGCTCCTGACCCTTGTGGTGGATACCTTCGACGGCAACCGCTTCGACCTGGCCGAGCAGCGTGGCAAATGGGTGGTGGTCAACTACTGGGCGACCTGGTGCGCGCCCTGCCTGAAGGAGATTCCCGACTTCAGCGCCTTCGATGCCGCGCGCGACGATGTGGTGGTGATCGGCCTGGCCTATGAGGAAATCGAAGCCGAAGACATGCGCGCCTTCCTGGAACAAGTGCCGGCGGGGTATCCCATCGCGATCGTCGATGTCTACGATCCACCGGCCGATTTCGAACCGCCGCGCGCGTTGCCGACCACCTACCTGGTGGCCCCCGATGGCCGCATGGCCGAGCGCTTCATGGGCCCGATAACCTCCGAGCAACTGGCCGAAGCGATCGACAGACACGCGGCCGGCTGAACCACCATGGCGGCGGCCAGGTTCTGGATCAGTGGGCGGGTGCAGGGGCTTTTCTATCGCGCATCGGCCCGCGCCGAAGCCCTGAAACTGGGGCTCACAGGCCACGCCGAAAACCTGCCCGACGGCCGAGTGCAGGTGCTGGCCGAAGGCGACCCGGCAGCACTCGACGCCCTGGAACGCTGGCTCCGGCAAGGCCCGCCCGCGGCCGAAGTGGCATCGGTGATCCGGGCACCGACAGACCCGCAGGGCAGCGAAGGCTTTCGCATCGGTTGACCGGCCCGCCAGTCGGGCCGAGCATCAGGAAGCGCATCCGCCGTGGACGAAGCGCACCACTTGCCATCGCACCATTGCGGTGGGAGGATTCGATTTCAGTGACCCCCTGATTCAGCAAAGGCCGCCAGATCAGGTCAGACTTTGACTCAGACTTCAAGTGCGACACTCCAGTAGACGGAGGTTTCCGATTAAGTGGCTTTCACGCACGCGTACCGCCAATGCCGGGATCAACATTGATCCGTCGCTTCGCACTGCTCCGCCGTGGCCGCGCACGCCTTTGGAGAGGCTGCGGAAGGTCGTGCCTTAGGCGCCGAACTGTGCGCTGCGTGACTTCGCGGCCGCCCAGCCCGCCAGAATGAGCGGCAGGCTCAGGTTGGCAGTCTGGCTCGCGATATAAGGTGTTCAACATGATGGCAGTCAGCTCGCATCGCTATAGTGAGCTTCCCGAGAAGCGAAGAAATGAACTGAGGTTGCTTGCGAGTAATGAATTCGATCAGTTCTCGATCGTTCGTGAGACCACGTGGGCAACGCCGGATTGGTCGTTTCTTGGCATCGAGAGCCAAGATCAGCTTGCATGTTTCTACAATCTTGTAGAGCGAGTCATTGAGTTCGATAATCAACCAGTTAAAGTCGTCGGGCTCAATAATCTGGTAACGGCTCCCGGATACAAGCGCCGCGGACTGGCATCCAAATTGCTCTCCGATACGGAAACCAAATGGTTTTCTGAATTGTCTGCAAGCTACGGCCTCTTGCTTTGCGCCGATAGTCTGGTGCCGTTCTATCAGCGACTGGGTTGGCAGCGCGTTGCATCCGAAGTTCACTGCGAGCAACACCAGCGCGATTGCGTGTGGGCGGGAGAATGCATGGTTCTCAGAGCACGCGAAGCAATCCATCCAACGGTAATCGATCTCTGTGGTCTCCCGTGGTAGTGGCGCACCCTGGCGGATAAAATGAAAATCTTTAACCTCTCGTTCGGGCTGCGCCACGTCTTTGCCTTATTAACTTCACCGTCAATCGTAAGAGGAAGTCGACGTGAAATGTTTTGTTCATAACGATAAAGATGCGTTAGGCGTGTGCAAGCACTGCCAAAAAGGAATCTGCGCAGATTGCCTGACATTAGTGGGTGGGTCCATGTCGTGCAAGGGAGACTGTGAAGTCGAGGTTGCTGCTGGCAATTACATGATGGAAAGAGGAAAAAAGGTATATAGAAACCTGGGGAATCAATGGGGTCCTTCAGTTTTCCTCAACGGTATCGGTGGTGCCTTTTTTGTTGGGTTTGGTATTTACAATTACGGACGCCCGTCCACCTGGCTGCTAATTGGTCTTGGCTCAACAATGCTGGTGGCAGCCTTCATGAGCGCTGTTCAGGGAAGGCGGATTGGCGACAAGAGTGCTGCATTGAAGTGAGGCGGGCACGTCATCTCTTTGATCTGCGACCAGACGGTGGTCGCTGCCCGTAAGTTCAAATATGGGCGGGACGTGGGTATCCACGGGGAGCTCAGGGTTGATGAAAGTGTCCACTGACCGTTCTGGCTGACGCTGCTTTGAACGCCCCAGCCGGCTCAAAACGCCGACTTGATCGGCTTCACCGGGCCGGTGAAACGTTCGCGGGCGGGCTTGCCCTTGAGCGCCGGCAGGGCCAGTGGTTCGGAGGGCAGTTGGCAGTCGGGGATGTGGTCGAGCAGGTGGCGGATCAGGGTCAGCCTGCCGCGCCTTTGGTCGTTGAAGTCGACCACGGTCCATGGCGCGTGCTTGCGGTGGGTGGCCTTGAACATCGCGTCGCGGGCTGTGCCGTAGTCCCGGTATTTTTCGCGCGCCACCAGGTCGATCGGCGACAGCTTCCAGCGCTTGAGGGGGTCTTCGGCGCGCTCGGCAAAGCGTTTTTCCTGTTCGGCCTGATCGACCGACAGCCAGTACTTGAACAGCAGGATTCCGCTGTCGACCAGGGATTGCTCGAAGTAGGGCGTTTCGCGCAGAAACGCGCGGTATTCGGTGGGCGTGCAGAACTCCATCACCTTTTCCACGCCGGCGCGGTTGTACCAGCTGCGATCGAACAGGACCAGTTCGCCGGCCGAGGGCAGGTGCGCGACGTAGCGCTGGAAGTACCACTGGGTTCGCTCCCGCTCGGTCGGCTTGGGTAGCGCCACCACCCGTACCTGGCGTGGGTTGAGCTTGCCGGTGATCGCCGCGATGGCGCCGCCTTTGCCGGCGGTGTCGCGCCCCTCCACCACCACCACCATGCGCTGGCCGGTCTGCGCCAGCCAACGCGCCAGATTGTTGAGCTCCAGCAGCATCGGCTCGAGTTGGCGCTGGTAGTCGTTTTTTTTCATGGTGTGAGGATTCTCATGATCTGAGACCCTCCTGTGGCAGCGTGGCCATCGACTGAACCAGCGACAGGCCCGGTGCGGGCCGGGAGGCGGGCGTGGGCATGATCAAAGAGAGCATATTCTCGTTTTTGAAGGGTCTGTGGTACGGGCTGATTATTGTGAGCGTGATTCTGGCGCTGATGGTCCTGTACGGGCATTTTGCCTGACCCAGCGGCGCAGCGCAGGTGGCGGGGTCAGCGCTCGCGCAGCCGTGGCTTGAGGCTCGCCAGGTTGCATGGCCGGGTGCGGCTGTCGAGCTGGGATCGGATGAGTTTTTCCCAGCCGGTGCGACAGGCGGAGGTGGAGCCGGGCAGGCAGAACACGAAGGTGGCGTTGGCCAGGCCGGCGAACGCGCGCGATTGCAGGCTGCTGGCGCCGATTTCCTCGAAGCTGACCGCGCGAAACAGTTCGCCGAATCCGGGCATCTGCTTGTCCAGCAGCGGGGCGATGGCTTCGGGCGTCGAATCGCGACCGGTGAATCCGGTGCCGCCGGTGATCAGGATGCCGTCCACGGCCTCATCGGCGATCCAGGCGGCGACGGTAGCGCGCAGCGCGTAGATGTTGTCCGGCAGCAGGGCGCGCTGATGCAGCCGGTGTCCGGCATCGGTAAGTGCCTGTACCAGCCAGTCGCCGGAACTGTCGGTCTCCGGGGTGCGGGTGTCGCTGACCGTCAGCACGCACAGGGCGAGAGGGGTGAAGGATTCGGAATGGCTCATGGATCGGGCTCTGTGCGTTGATCGAAGGATGTGTCCGGCGATGGGCCGCAGCGCCGGGCGGGTCAGAAGTCGAAGTCGCTGGGCGGCAGTCCCTGCCGGTCGTGCAGGACGATCCACTCGACGGCTGCTGCGAAATCGGCGGCGAACCGGCGCATGTCGAACAGTGGAGCAGATTGTCGCGCGCTGTGCAGCGCCTCGCGCAGCCGGGCGGGCGCACCGGGTTGGCTGGCGATGGCGGTCGCTTTGGCGACGTAGTCCTCTATCGTGTCGACGATCAGTTCATCCAGGCCCAGTGTGTGCAGCAGCGAACCCGCGACCCGGGCGGCAAACGCGCGGCCGGGCAGGGTGAGCACCGGGCAACCGGCCCAAAGCGCATCGCTGGCGGTGGTGTGGGCGTTGTAGGGCCAGGTGTCGAGAAACAGATCGACGTGTTGGTAGCAGGACAGATACTCCGGGTGCGGCCGCTTTTCCATGAACACCAGTCGCGCGGGATCAATCCCGCGCGCGGCAGCTTCCCGGCGCAGGTTGTCCTGCATCTCGACCGGGCCGGCCTGCAGCAGCCACAGGCTGGCATCGGGCACCGCGCGCAGGACGCGCATCCATGCGTCGAACACGTCCGGGGCGATCTTGTAGCTGTTGTTGAAGCTGGCCAGCACCGGCCCCGTTTCCGGCAGGCCGCATTGCGCTCGGGACGGCGGTTCGGGGATGCGACGGGTGCTGTCGGAAGGCTGGAAGCAGTGCGGCAGGCGCAGCAGCGACTCGCTGTAGTGGGCGCGCTCGGCGTCGGGCACGACAAACCGGTCGGCCATCATGTAATCGATGAAGGCTGCACCCTGGGTGCCGGGATAGGCCAGCCAATTGACCTGAACCGGCGCCACCCGCAGGGCGTAGATCGGGCTGACCGCCCCTTCGCCATAGCCGCGCAAGTCGAAGACGATATCCAGGTCCGACTGACGCAGCCGCTTGGCGAGTTCCAACAAGGGAAGCCTGTCGACTTCCTCGAACTGGTGGAACGCCCGTTTGATGCGCGTGCGCAGTGCGCCGCCGTCGTCCGGCGTGGTGGCGAATCCGACCGTGATCAACTGGCTTCGGCGCAGGTGCTCGATCAGCTCCACCACCAGCAGCGCGGTGGGATGATTGCCGAATCCGGAGGACACGAAGCCGACCCGCATCGGTGCATCGCCGGCCGATCGAACCAGCGGTTTGCTCAGCCGTGGACCCAGGCCGGCGGCATCGTGACGTACCTGCTCGGCCCATAGCCGGGCGCAGGCCAACTGCTCGGCCGGGTCGCCGGATTCGGCCAGAAACGAAAACGCTGTGATGCCCGGCTGCCCGGCGCGTACCGCGTCGTGCAGGCGGGCGTTGAGTTCATCCAGCCCCGACCAGTCGCACAGCCGCCGCTTGAGATGACACAGTTGGGCCAGCGCGGCGCCGTGCTGCGGCCCGAGGGCCAGCGCCCCGGTGAGTGCGGCGACCGCATTGGCGGGTTTGCCGGCCTCGGCGCAGGCCAGCCCCAGGGCGTAGTGGATATCGACATCTGCCGGGGCCAGTGCGACGGCGCGACGATACGCTGCCGTGGCCGCGAGCGCCTGTTTCTGCGCCATGGCGGCATCGCCGCGGACCCGCCAGGCGGCGCAGCAATCCGGGTCATGACCAGTTACCCGCTCGGCTTCGCGCGCGGCCGATTCGGCATCGCCAGCCTGCAGCAGTGCGGAGGCCAGGCCCAGATGCAGGTCCCACTGGTGCGCCGATTTCGCGATCGCCTGGCGATACAGCGCGACCGCTCGTTCCGGTTCGCCCAAAGCCTCGCAGGCGGCGGCCGCGCCGTGCAGGCTGGCTGTGTCGTCGTGCTGGAACGTGAGCGCGCGCTCGAAGCAGGTCAGCGCATCCTGCGGCTGCGGCGCAGCGAGGTAGATATTGCCCAGTGCGCACCACAGCTGGTGATTCTGCGGGTCGTCCCTGAGTGCCTCCACCAGCACCAAAAGCGCGCCGCGCGGGTCGCCCTCGGCCAGTTTCTGGTCGGACAGCGCGACGGCCGCGTTCACGCCGCGTCGGTGATCAGCTTGAGCTGATCGGCCTGGTCTTCGGCGGCCAGTCGGTCGACCAGATCGTCGAGATCGCCCTGCATGATCTCCGGCAGCCGGTAGAGGGTGAGGCCTTCGACGCGGTGGTCGGTGATCCGGCCCTGTGGAAAGTTATAGGTGCGGATACGCTGGCTGCGATCGCCGCTGCCAACCTGCATCCGCCGCGACGCGCTTTGCGCCTGCGCCTGCTTCTGCTGTTCGGCGTCCATCAGTCTGGCCTTCAGCAGGCCGAGCGCACGCGCGCGATTCTTGTGCTGACTGCGCTCGTCCTGACACTCGACCACGATGCCGGTCGGCAGGTGGGTCATGCGTATCGCCGAGTCGGTTTTGTTGACGTGCTGGCCGCCAGCGCCGGAGGCCCGGAAGGTGTCGACCTTGAGGTCGGCATCGCGGATCTCGATCTCGGCGATTTCGTCCAGCTCCGGCAGGATGGCCACAGTGGCCGCCGAGGTGTGAATGCGGCCCTGCGACTCGGTGGCTGGCACCCGCTGGACGCGATGGGTGCCGGATTCGTATTTCAGGCGCGAGTAGGCGCCCGGGTCCGCGATGCGCGCGACGATTTCCTTGTAGCCGCCGTGCTCGCCTTCGCTGGCGGAAATCACCTCGACATTCCAGCGGCGGTTTTCGGCGTAGCGCGTGTACATGCGAAACAGGTCGCCGGCGAAGATCGCCGCCTCGTCGCCGCCGGTGCCGGCGCGGATTTCCAGGAACAGGCTGGCCTGGTCGCGCGGATCGTGCGGAATCAGCAGTTGACCGAGGCTCAGCTCCAGCGCCTCAAGTCGCTCGCGCAGTTTTGGGATTTCCGCCTCGGCCAGCTCGCGCATCTCCGGGTCTCGCTGCATCTGCTCGGCTTCGGCCAATTCAGCCTTCGCCTGATCGAATGCCGAAAGCCGCTCGGCCACCGGTTCGAGTTGGGCGTATTCGCGCGACAGCGCGCGAAACCGCGCGGCATCGCTCACCGTGTCGGCTTCTGCCAGCAGTCGCGCCACTTCTTCGTGGCGCTCGACCAGTGCTTCCAGTTTTCGCCGCAGGCCCGGGCTCATTCGGGCTCGCGCGTGTGGTCAGGGTTGAACAGGCGTTCGCCGGCGCGCAGCAGGTCGATGTCGCCACGTTGTGCGGCGTCGCGCAGCGCGGCGCTCGGTCGGTGCAGCAAGCGGTTGGTCAGGCCGTGGGCCAGTTGTTCGAGCACGGCCTGCGGGTCGCGCCCGGCGGCGAGCTGCTGGCGCGCCTGGACAAGGCTCTGCTCGCGCACGTGCTCGGCATCGGCGCGCAGGCGCTTGAGCGCGTCCTGGTTCTGCGTGCCGCGCCACCAGGCCATGAAATGCTCGACCTGGAGTTCGATGATCGCCTCGGCCTGATCGGCGGCCTCCCGGCGCGAGCGGCGGTTGTCCTCGATGACCTGTTCGAGGTCGTCGACGGTGTACAGATACACGTCGTCCAGCGTGGCCACTTCGGCGGCGATATCGCGCGGCACGGCCAGGTCGAGCAGAAACATCGGTCGATGCCGGCGCTGTTTCAGCGCGGCGCGCACGCTGGCTGCGCTAAGGATCGGATCACGGCTGGCGGTCGCGGAAATCACGATGTCGGCTTCGGCCAGGTGGCGGTCCAGCTCGCTCAGCGGCAGGGCATAGCCGCCGCAGCGGCTGGCCAGGTCCTGGGCGTGTTCGAGCGTCCGGTTGGCAACCAGCAGGCGGTGGGCACGGGCGTCCACCAGATGGCGCATCGCCAGCTCGATGGTGTCGCCGGCGCCGATCAGCATGATCGTCGCCTTGTCGAGCTCGCTGAACACCTGTTGGGCCAGCCGCACCGCCGCAAACGCCACCGAAACCGGGTGCCGGCCGATCCGGGTTTCCGTGCGCACCCGTTTGGCGGTGGCGAAGCACGACTGAAACAGCCGATCCAGCGCGCTGTCGACGGCGCCAACGCCGCGCGCGCGGTGCCAGGCCGACTTGACCTGACCGAGAATCTGCGGCTCGCCCAGCACCAGGGAATCCAGCCCGGTGGCCACCCGGTAAAGATGCCGGGCGGCATCGGCGTTGCGATGCCGGTACAGATAGGTGTCCAGGACGGTATGCTCGATTCGGTGCTGTCTGGCCATCCAGTCGATGATCGCCGGGGTCGATTGCTCGGATGCGCGGGCGTAGAGCTCGGTTCGGTTGCAGGTTGATACCAGGACCGCCTCGTGAACGCCTTCGATCGCCCGCAGCGAAGCCAACGCCGCCGGCAGGGCGTCGTCGGAGAAGGCGACCTGTTCGCGCAGCGAAACAGGCGCCGTCTGGTGATTGAGTCCTAGTGCAAGCAACGTCATGGCTGAACGCGGTAGTTCCGGTTAACGGCTCATCGGCGGGTCGTGCGCTAAGCTTGAGTGGCCTTGGCTGGCCCGTTTTCCGGGCCGGGCGCATCGCATCGATTCAACAGCGGCTCAATTCTAGCCTTACCAGGACTCAACGCCCATGATTCAACTCAAGTGGCCGGCGCTTCTTGTCGCGTTCATTCTCGCTCTGTTGGTCATTCCGGACTGTGCGTTCGGATCCGAACCCGATGCCCAGGCCGAGGCGCTGGATTCGGTCATTGCCGGGGAGTTTGCCGGGCAGGATGGCGATCATGCCGAGGCCGCCCGCCGCTATCTCGATGCCGCAAAGCGCAGCGATGATGTCTCTCTGGCAGAGCGGGCCACCGTGATTGCGCTGATGGCGCAGGATATCGAGTTGACCCGTCAGGGCCTGGCGCGCTGGCGCGAACTGGCCCCCGACAGCGCCGGACTGCTCTCGGTCGAAGCCTCGCTGGCGCTGCGCGAGGGTCGGCTGGAAGACGCCCGACGGGTGTTGTCCGAACTGATGAAGCGCCCTGACAACGGCTGGCGCGAAGCGCTGCGCGCCATGCTGTCTTCGGGCAATGCCGAGGCGACGACCCTGGTGCTTGGCCGGATTCTGGCCGATCGCGACCTGCCCGACGATCTCGCCGCCTGGCTGGCATTCGGCGGTCTTGCGCAGCGTCTGGAGATCGCCGAGCCCACCGATCAGTGGTTGGCGGCGCTGGTGGAACGATTCCCCGATCATCCCAGGGTTCGCCTGCTCCAGGCGGGGCAGTTGCGTCAGCAGGGCGAGACCGAAGCCGCCCGGGCGCTGGTCTTCCAGGCGCTGGGGCTGGCCGGAGAGGGCAAAGACGTGCATCTCGCCGCTGCCGCCGAACTAGAGGCGCTCGGCGATTGGGCTGGCGCGGCCGCCGTGCTGGCGCGAGGCCCGCAAAGCGTCGAAACCTTCACCGCGCGGGCGAGCGTGCTCAACCGGGCATCCGATGAGGAAGGACTGGCGCGTCTGCTGGAGGAAGCGACTGCCGCAGTTGGCGATACCCCCGACCCGCAGTTGCTGCTCCTGCTCGGTCAGCTGGCCGAAGTGCTGGATCGCCGAGAGGAAGCGCTGTCCTGGTACAGCCGGATTCCGGATGGCCCCGACCAATCGCAGGCGGTCCTGCGCTCGGCCCTCGTGCTCAACGAGGTCGGACGGGTCGATGAAGCCGTTGCCCAACTGCACGCGCTGCAGAGCTCGGCATCGGAGTCGGAGGAGGGCGTGCGCAATGCGTTCCTTCTGGAGGGCGAACTGTACCTGTCCTCCGATGCGCCTGCCCGGGCGCTTGATGCCTACAGCCGGGGGCTCGAAAGGCTGCCCGGCGATATCGAACTGCGTTACGCACGCGCCTTGGCCTATGAGCGGCTGGACGACATTCCCGGCGCGGAGGCGGAGCTGCGTTCCATCCTGGCCGATGAGCCGGACAATGCCAACGCGCTCAATGCCCTGGGCTACACCCTGGCCGATCGGACCGATCGCTTCGCGGAGGCCCTGGAGTTGATCGAGCGCGCCATGGAGCTGGCGCCCGACAATGCCGCGATCATCGACAGCATGGGCTGGGTGTTGTTCCGGCTGAATCGCCTGGAGGAGTCGCTGCCCTACCTGCGGCGGGCTTTCGAGATTCAGGCCGATGCCGAGATCGCCGCTCACCTGGGTGAGGTGCTGTGGTTCAGCGACCGCCGGGACGAAGCGCGGGAGACCTGGCAGGAAGGCCTGACCATCGACCCGGAAAACCGCGTTCTGAACAAGACCGTGGGTCGGTTGCTGCCGGAGATTCTGCCCTGATGCGGACCGGATTGCTGTGGCCGCTGGCCGGCCTGGTCGTGATCGTCTCGGCCTGTACGCCGGCCATCAAGAAGCTGCCGGCCGACGCCGGCCTGCTTGCCGGGCAGGCCGAACGCGAGCTTCGGCTCGCCGCCCAGCGCGACTGGGCGTTCACCGGCCGGATCGGCTTTGCCAGCCAGTCCGGCGGCGGCAGTGGGCGTATCGAATGGCGCCAGCGCGGCGAAGACTTCGAGATCGCGGTGAGCGCGCCGGTGTCCCGACAGAGCTGGCGACTGACCCGCGAGGCCGGCCAGGTCGTGTTGGAGGGGCTGGACGGCGGTCCATATCGGGGCGAAGACCCCCAGCGGCTGCTTTGGGAAGCGACCGGATGGCTGATCCCGGTGGATGGCATGATCGCCTGGGTGCGGGGCGGGCGCGGTCCGGGGCCGTGGGATATCGAATTCGCGCCCGATGGTCTGCCCGCTCAGCTGCGGCAGGGCGGCTGGGAAGTCGTCTACCGCGCCTGGCAATCCGATCGCGACCCAGCGCTTCCGGCCCGGGTGTTTGCCAGTCGCGGCGAGGATCGGGTGCGCCTGCACATCGATGAGTGGGCGCCAGCCGGCCCGCAGGCGGCGGTTCAACTGCCGCCCGCGCAGCTGGTGCATTGACCTGTGGCCGTCCCCGAGCGACAATACTGAGCTTTGTTTTCGGGGTCGGCTGGATGCTAGGCCGGAACCGGCCGCAACCGCAGGGGCGTCGCCAAGTGGTTAAGGCACCGGATTTTGATTCCGGCATTCGCAGGTTCGACTCCTGCCGCCCCTGCCACTTCGCTTCGGCGTGGTGGCTCCCGGCAACCTGACTCTTCAACGGAAATACACTCATGGTCGGCGGCCTTATTCAGAGCGAATCGCTGCTCGTGTTCACTGGCAACGCCAACCGCCCACTGGCGCAGGCGGTTTGTCGGGAGCTGGGTATTCGTCTGGGCAAAGCGCTGGTGGGGCGGTTTTCGGACGGAGAGGTTCAGGTCGAGATCGAAGAGAACGTGCGCGGCCAGAACGTGTTCGTGATCCAGCCCACCGCCGCCCCCACGGCAGAGAATTTCATGGAGCTGATGGTGTTGATCGACGCGCTCAAGCGCGCCAGCGCCTCGGCGGTGACTGCGGTGGTGCCTTACTTCGGATACGCCAGACAGGATCGCCGCCCGCGCTCGGCGCGGGTGCCGATCACCGCCAAAGTGGCAGCCAAGATGTTCTCGGCGGTCGACACGGATCGTGTGCTCACGGTCGATCTTCATGCCGACCAGATTCAGGGCTTTTTCGACATGCCGGTCGATAACGTCTATGCCTCGCCCTTGCTGCTGGCCGACATCTGGCGCAACCAGGGTACCGACAATCTGATCGTGGTCAGCCCGGATGTCGGCGGCGTGGTGCGCGCCAGGGCCATTGCCAAGCGGTTGGGCGATGCCGAGCTGGCGATCATCGACAAACGTCGGCCGAAGGCCAATGTGGCGACAGTGATGAACATCATCGGAGACGTGGCCGGCAAGACCTGCGTGCTGGTCGACGACATCGTCGATACCGCCGGCACCCTGTGTGCCGCCGCCGCCGCACTGAAGGACAGCGGCGCGCTGAAGGTGTTGGCTTACTGCACACATCCGGTGCTGTCGGGGCCGGCCATCGCCAACATCGAGAACTCCCGTCTCGATGAGCTGGTGGTGACCGACACCATCATGCTCAGCCAGGAGGCGAAGTCATGCAGCCGCATCCGGCAGCTCAGCGTGGCCGAGCTGCTGGCCGAAACGATCCGCCGGATCGCCTTCGGCGAGTCGGTGAGCTCTTTGTACGTGGACTGAGGGTCGGTATTGGGGAACAGGGAATCGTCAAGTTGCCCGGATCAGCTTCTGACGATTCCCTGTTCCCCATTCCCGATTCCCGCAAAACCAACCTCCCCTGGTCGCGGGGGAGTCACGGCCGCAAGGCCATTTCAACCAAGGTGATAGCAATGTCCGAACACAAGATTTCCGCCACTGCACGTAACGATCAGGGCAAGGGTGCGAGCCGCCGCCTGCGTCGTACCGGCATGGTGCCTGCCGTGGTTTACGGCGGCCACCGCGAACCGGCCAACATCCAGCTCGAGCACAATTCGCTCTGGCATCTGACCCAGAACGAATGGTTCTACTCGGCCATCCTGACCATGGATATCGACGGCGCCACCGAGTCGGTGCTGCTGCGCGACATGCAGCGTCATCCGCACAAGGCGCAGATCCTGCACCTGGACTTCCTGCGGGTCAGCGAGAACGAAGCCATCCGCGCCTCGGTGCCGCTGCACTTCGTCAACCAGGACATCTCGCCGGCCGGCAAGATGTCGGGCACGGTCATTACCCACGAGCTCAACGAAGTGGAAGTGAGCTGCCTGCCGAAGGACCTGCCCGAGTTCATCGAGGTCGACCTGACCAAACTCAAGGTTGGCGATACCGTTCATCTGTCCGAGATCGCGATCCCGGCCGGTGTCGAGATTCCCGAGCTTCGCCTGGGCAAGGAGCACGACGTGGCGATCGTGGTGGCCCGCATGGCACGCGCTGAGGTCGAGCCGACCGATGATGCGGGCGTCGCGCCCGTGCCGGCCAGCAAGCAGCCGAAAGAAACCAAGGAGTGATTCGCCGGGCGGCGCCTGAACGGGTGCCGCCACGGCTTTTCGGCTGATGGCAGGTTTGAGGCTGATCGTGGGGCTGGGCAATCCCGGCCCCGAGTATGCCAATACCCGGCACAACGTCGGGTATTGGTTTGTCGACGCGTTGGCTCGGCAGTTCGCTGCCAGGATGGGGGTCGACAGCAAGCTCCATGGCGAGACCGGCAAGGCGATCATCGCGGGCAGCCCGGTCTGGCTGCTCAAGCCGGGAACCTTCATGAACGCGTCCGGGCGTTCCGTTGCCGCTGCGCTGAACTACTGGAAGATCGCGCCCGAGCAGTGCCTGATCGCGCACGACGATCTGGATATTCCCCCCGGTGTGGCGCGACTGAAGTTCGACGGAGGCCACGGCGGGCAGAACGGCCTGCGCGACATCATCCGCCATCTGGGACATGCCGCGTTTCACCGGCTGCGGATCGGGATCGGCCACCCCGGTGACAAGGACAAAGTGACACCCTGGGTGCTGGGTCGCCCGGGCAAGGACGATGAAGCCAGCTTCCTGCGCGCGATCGATGATGCTCTCGCCGTCGCGCCGCTCGCGGTAGCGGGCGACTTCAACGAAGCGATGAAGCGTCTCCATACAGGCGGGAATCGGGAATCGGGAGTCGGGAATCGATGACGCCTGGGTCCGGTTTTTCCATTCCCTTTTCCCGATTCTCCATTCCCGGACTCAAGCCATGGGCATCAAATGCGGTATCGTCGGTCTTCCAAACGTCGGAAAATCGACTCTTTTCAATGCTTTGACCAAGGCTGGCATTGCCGCAGCCAACTTCCCCTTCTGTACCATCGAGCCCAATGTCGGCGTCGTGCCGGTGCCGGATCCGCGGCTGCTTGCGCTGGCCGAGATCGTCAAGCCCCAGAAAGTGATACCAACCGCCATGGAGTTCGTCGACATCGCGGGGCTGGTGGCCGGTGCTTCGAAGGGCGAGGGGTTGGGCAACAAGTTTCTCGCCCACATCCGTGAAGTCGACGCCATCGCCCACGTGGTGCGCTGCTTCGAGCACGGCGATGTGGTCCACGTCAGCGGGAAGGTCGATCCGATCTCGGACATCGAGACCATCGATACCGAGCTGGCGCTCGCCGACCTGGAGTCGGTGGAAAAGGCGCTGGCCAAAGCGGAGAAGGCTGCCAAGGCCAACGACAAGGATGCCATCGTCCGCCGCGACGTGTTGATTCGGGTGCGCGCCGGCCTCGACGCCGGGACTTCGGCGCGCGCGCTGTCCCTATCGGACGAGGACAAGGCGGCGATCCGGGACCTGTTCCTGCTGACCCTCAAGCCGGTGATGTACGTGGCCAATGTCGACGAGGACGGATTTCGCGACAATCCGCTGCTGGATCGGGTTCGTGAGCGTGCGGCGGCCGAGGGCGCCGAGGTGGTGCCGGTCTGCGCCGCCATCGAAGAGGAGATGGCGCAGCTCGAGGATGCCGACCGCGACGAGTTTCTCGCCGACCTCGGCCTGGACGAGCCCGGCCTGAACCGGGTGATTCGCGCGGCCTACCGGCTGCTGGGCCTGCAGACCTACTTCACCGCCGGCGTCAAGGAGGTGCGGGCGTGGACGGTCAGGGCCGGTGCCACCGCGCCGCAGGCGGCCGGAGTGATCCACACCGACTTCGAAAAGGGGTTTATTCGCGCCGAAACAATATCCTACGATGATTTTCTGCGCTTTCGCGGCGAGTCCGGCGCGCGCGAGGCGGGCCGGCTTCGGCTGGAGGGCAAGGAGTATCGGGTCGCCGAGGGCGACGTCCTGCACTTCCGATTCAACGTCTGAGCCGGTTGCCATTGACTTTGCTCCGCCGAGCCGCGAAAATAACGGGCTGATTTCGCGTAAGACCGGAATGTTCCGGAGGGATACCCAAGCGGCCAACGGGGGCAGACTGTAAATCTGCTGGCTTACGCCTTCGGTGGTTCGAATCCACCTCCCTCCACCAGTCCGGTTGCGCGCAGTTGCAAGCTTCAGCCCAGAGCGGGAGTAGTTCAATGGTAGAACTTCAGCCTTCCAAGCTGATTGTGCGGGTTCGATTCCCGTCTCCCGCTCCATTGAATTCCCATGCGGGGGCGAAGATCAAAAATTAGGTTTCGAGCGTTGCTCACGTAGCTCAGTCGGTAGAGCACTTCCTTGGTAAGGAAGAGGTCGCTGGTTCGATTCCAGTCGTGAGCACCAGTTGCAAGAGCGGTTAACGGCAACCTCACTTTCCACATCTCATACGGATTGTTCGTCATGGCAAAGGGTAAATTCGAGCGCACCAAGCCGCACGTGAACGTTGGCACGATCGGTCACGTGGATCACGGCAAGACGACGCTGACGGCGGCGCTGACCAAGGTTGGCGCGGAGCGTTTCGGCGGCGAGTTCAAGGCCTACGATGCGATCGATGCGGCGCCGGAAGAGAAGGCGCGCGGCATTACGATTTCGACGGCGCACGTCGAGTACGAGTCTGCGAACCGTCACTACGCGCACGTCGATTGTCCGGGTCATGCGGACTACGTGAAGAACATGATCACCGGTGCGGCGCAGATGGATGGTGCGATCCTGGTGGTGTCGGCTGCGGACGGCCCGATGCCGCAGACTCGCGAGCACATTCTGCTGGCGCGTCAGGTCGGTGTGCCGTACATCGTGGTGTACATGAACAAGGCGGACATGGTCGATGACGCCGAGCTGCTGGAGCTGGTGGAGATGGAAGTCCGCGAGCTGCTGGACAAGTACGATTTTCCGGGCGACGACACGCCGATCATCAAGGGATCGGCGCTGAAGGCGCTGGAAGGCGACCAGTCGGAGATTGGTGTGCCGTCGATCGTTGCGCTGGTTGATGCGCTGGACAACTACATTCCGCAGCCGGAGCGCGACATCGACAAGGCATTCCTGATGCCGGTCGAGGACGTGTTCTCGATTTCCGGACGCGGCACGGTGGTGACCGGTCGTATCGAGCGCGGCGTGATCAAGGTGGGCGAGGAAATCGAGATTGTCGGTATTCGCCCGACGGTGAAGACGACGGTGACCGGCGTTGAGATGTTCCGCAAGCTGCTGGATCAGGGCCAGGCGGGCGACAACGTGGGTCTGCTGCTTCGCGGCACCAAGCGCGACGATGTGGAGCGCGGCCAGGTGCTGTGCAAGCCGGGCTCGATCAACCCGCACACCAAGTTCGAGGCAGAGGTGTATGTGCTGTCGAAGGACGAGGGTGGTCGTCACACGCCGTTCTTCAAGGGCTACCGTCCGCAGTTCTACTTCCGCACCACCGACGTGACCGGAGCTTGCGAGCTGCCGGAAGGCGTGGAGATGGTGATGCCGGGCGACAACGTGAAGATGGTGGTGACGCTGATCGCGCCGATCGCGATGGAAGAAGGGCTTCGTTTCGCGATTCGCGAAGGTGGCCGTACCGTCGGCGCGGGCGTGGTGGCGAAGATCTTCGAGTAAACGAGTAAACACCGGGGGGCGGGACGAACGATCCCGCTTCCGTCGCTCTTTAACGCATATCAGGAACATCAGTCATGGCGGACCAAAAAATTCGCATTCGACTCAAGGCTTTCGATCATCGTCTGATCGATCGGTCCGCGAGCGAGATCGTCGAGACGGCCAAGCGGACCGGCGCGCAGGTGCGCGGACCGATTCCACTGCCGACCAAGATCGAACGCTACACCATTCTCACGTCGCCGCACGTCGACAAGGACGCGCGCGATCAGTACGAGACCCGGACCCACAAGCGGGTGCTGGATATCGTTGACCCCAACGACAAGACCGTCGATGCGCTCATGAAACTCGAGCTTGCAGCCGGCGTCGATGTCCAGATCAAACTGGGTTGAGGTGAACGCCATGAGTATTGGAATCGTTGGACGCAAGTACGGCATGAGCCGGGTGATGACCGAGGACGGCCGGTCCGTGCCGGTCACGCTGATCGAGGCGACGCCTAATCGCATCACCCAGGTCAAGACGGTCGAGGCCGATGGCTACAGCGCAATCCAGGTCACTGCCGGGAGCAAGCGCGCCGCGCTGGTCAACAAGCCGTTGTCCGGGCATTACGCCAAGGCGAAGGTCGAGGCCGGGCGTGGGCTGTGGGAGTTCCGGGTCGCAGACGAGGACATCGGCAACTATCAGGTTGGCGGCGAAATCAAGGCCGACTTTTTCTCCGAAGGGCAGTCGGTCGATGTCACCGGCGTCACCAAGGGCAAGGGCTTCCAGGGCACCATCAAGCGACACAACTTCGCCATGGGCGATGCCACGCACGGTAACTCGCTGTCGCACCGCTCGCCGGGTTCCATCGGTCAGCGTCAGACGCCGGGTCGCGTGTTCCCCGGCAAGAAGATGTCCGGACACATGGGCGATGTTCGCCAGACCACGCAGAACCTGCGGGTCGTCAAGGTGGATGTCGAACGCGGTTTGATCGCGATCAGCGGCGCGGTTCCGGGTGCGCCCGGCGGCAACGTCATCGTGAAGCCCGCGGTCAAGGCTTGAGGAGGCAGGAAATGGAACTTGCGGTTTTGAACAGCACCAGCCCCCTGTCGGTCTCCGACGAGGTGTTCGGTCGCGATTTCAACGAGGCACTGGTGCATCAGGTGGTTGTGGCTTTCCGCAACGCCGGTCGCGCTGGCACCAAGGCGCAGAAAACGCGCTCTGATGTTCGCGGTACCACCAAGAAGTTCAAGAAGCAGAAGGGCGGCGGCGCTCGCCACGGCGACTACCGCGCTCCGATCTTCATCGGCGGTGGCGTGACGTTTGCGGCGCGTCCGCGGGACTTCTCGCAGAAGGTCAACCGCAAGATGTTTCGCGGTGCCATCGCGTCGATTCTTTCGGAGCTCAACCGTCTGGGCCGGCTCAAGATCGTCGAGTCCATCGAGCTGGACGCTCCGAAGACCCAGGCGCTGGTGCAGAAGCTGGATTCGCTCCAGAGCCCGAACGCGCTTGTGGTTACCGAGAACGGCAGCGAGGCGCTTTACCTGGCGGCGCGGAATCTTCCCTACGTGATGGTCACCGACGTACAGGGTCTCGATCCGGTCAGCCTGGTCGGCGCCGAACATGTGGTCATGACTGCGGAAGCGGTCAAGAAGATCGAGGAGTGGCTGTCGTGAGCACCGAAAAGCTGTACAGCGTCATTGTTGCCCCGCGAATCTCCGAGAAGAGCGCGCGGCTTCAGGAAGTGTCGAATCAATACGTGTTCGAAGTCGCGCGCGGCGCCACCAAGGCGGACGTAAAAGCGGCGATCGAAGAATTGTTCAATGTCAAGGTGGAAGCGGTCAACCTGTTGAATGTAAAGGGTAAGGCAAAGACCTTTCGTTTCCGCAGTGGACGTCGCAGCGACTGGCGCAAGGCATACGTTCGACTGGCCGAGGGCCAGAGCATCGACGTGATGGCCAAGGCCTGAGGTAGGAACCCATGGCACTCAAGAAATTCAAGCCGACTTCACCCGGAATGCGGGCCAAGGTCCAGGTTGTCCACGACGATCTGTACAAAGGCCGTCCGCATGCGGCGCTGGTCGAAAGCAAGACCAAAAGCGGTGGTCGTAACCACCATGGCCGGATCACCACCCGACACATCGGTGGTGGCCACAAGCAGAACTATCGGATCATCGACTTCAAGCGCGGCAAGGAAGGTATTCCGGCCCGCGTCGAGAGGATCGAGTACGACCCGAACCGCACCGCCCACATCGCGTTACTTTGCTACGCCGATGGCGAGCGTCGCTACATCATCGCCCCGAAGGGTCTGGGCGAGGGCGACCAGGTGATCGCCGGCAGCGATGCTCCGATTCGCCTGGGCAACAGCCTGCCGTTGCGCAACATGCCGATCGGCTCCACGGTGCACTGCGTGGAAATGAAGCCGGGCAAGGGCGCGCAGCTGGCGCGGGCAGCGGGTGCATCCGTGCAGTTGGTTGCTCGGGAGCAGGGTTACGCAACGCTGCGCCTTCGCTCCGGCGAAATGCGCAAGGTTCCGATCGAGTGTCGGGCCACCGTCGGCGAAGTCGGCAACGTCGAGCACAGCCTTGAAAAGCTGGGCAAAGCGGGTGCCAAGCGCTGGCGCGGCATCAAGCCGACCGTCCGTGGCGCCGCCATGAACCCTGTGGATCATCCGCATGGTGGTGGTGAGGCCAAGGCCGGTCAAGGCAATCCGCACCCGGTCTCCCCGTGGGGTCAGCCGGCCAAGGGTTACAAGACCCGAAGCAACAAGCGCACCCAGAAGTTCATCGTCCGCGATCGCAGGCGCTAACAGGTAAAGCCATGTCCCGTTCTCTGAAGAAAGGTCCGTTCGTCGATCACCACCTCGCCAAGAAGGTCGAGGCGGCGATGGCGAGTAACTCAAAGCGTCCGATCAAGACCTGGTCGCGTCGTTCCATGATCCTGCCCGATATGGTCGGTCTCACCATCGCCGTACACAACGGCAAGGCCCATATGCCGGTTCTGATCAACGAAAACATGGTTGGTCACCGACTCGGCGAGTTTGCCCTGACCCGTACGTTCAAGGGTCATGGCGGCGACAAGAAGTCGGGGAGATAAGTACAATGACGACCGAAGCAAAAGCGATTCTGCGCACCGCGCGAATCTCGCCCCAGAAGGCTCGGCTGGTAGCCGACCAGATGCGTGGTCTGTCGGCCTCCCGCGCGCTGGACCTTCTCAAGTTCAGCGACAAGAAGGCGGCGCACCTGTTTTACAAGGTGCTGTATTCGGCGATTTCCAACGCCGAGAACAATCTGGGCGCCGACGCCGACGAGCTCAAGGTCGCGCAGGTGTTCGTCGACGAGGGTCCGACCCTCAAGCGTTTCATGGCCCGCGCCAAGGGCCGCGGCACTCGCATCCTCAAACGCACCAGCCACATTACCGTGGTTGTGGGTTCGGGCAAGTAAGCAGGGATATTGACGATGGGTCATAAAGTTCATCCGACCGGCATTCGCCTGGGCATTTCCAAAGACTGGAATTCCAAGTGGTATGCCAACAAGCGGGATTTCGCGGGCTATCTGGTCGCGGATCTCAAGGTTCGGGAAATGTTGCGCAAGAAGCTGGCTCAGGCCGGCATCTCCCGCATCATGATCGAGCGCCCGGAAAAGAGCGCGCGTATCACGATTCACACGGCCCGGCCTGGCGTGGTGATCGGCAAGCGCGGTGAGGACATCGAGAAGCTGCGCAAGGACGTTTCGGCTTTGATGGGCGTCCCGGCTCACATCAATGTGGCCGAGGTGCGCAAGCCCGAGCTCGACGCCCAGCTGGTGGCCGAATCGATCGCGCAGCAGCTGGAAAGGCGTATCATGTTCCGCCGCGCGATGAAGCGCGCTGTCGGCAACGCGATGCGGCTGGGCGCTCTGGGCATCAAGGTCAATGTCTCCGGTCGCCTGAACGGCGCCGAAATCGCACGCTCGGAGTGGTATCGCGAAGGCCGGGTTCCGCTGCACACCCTGCGCGCGGACATCGACTACGGCTTTGCCGAAGCGCACACCACCTACGGAATCATTGGAATCAAGGTCTGGATCTACAAGGGCGAGGTGTTCGATTACGCCCAGGTCGGCCAGGAAAAGGCCGAGGAATCGCGCCCCGAGCGCGGTCCGCGTCAGGCCGCAAAGTGAGGAGCTGAATCATGTTGCAGCCAAAACGAACCAAGTACCGAAAGGTACACAAGGGACGCAACGAGGGCCTGAGCTGGAGCGGCGCGGCAGTGAGCTTTGGTGAGTTTGGCCTCAAGGCCACCACCCACGGCCACGTCACCGCGCGTCAGATCGAGGCTGCGCGGCGCACCATCAGCCGCTACGTCAAGCGTGGCGGAAAGTTGTGGATCCGCGTCTTCCCCGACAAGCCGATCACCAAGAAGCCGATCGAAGTGCGTATGGGTAAGGGCAAGGGTAATGTAGAATACTGGGTTGCCCCGGTTCAGCCCGGTCGCGTGTTGTATGAAATCGAAGGTGTGACCGAGGAGCAGGCGCGCGAGGCGTTCCGTCTTGCCGCAGCCAAGCTGGCGGTTCGAACCATTTTTGTGACTCGGACGGTGCGGTAATGGACAGCAAGACTCTCAACAGCAAGACCACCGACGAGCTCAACGGGCAGCTCATCGAGCTGCGCAAAGAGCAATTCGCTCTGCGCATGCAGAAGGCCAGTGGCCAGATGGCCAAGACCCATCAGGTGCGCGACGTCCGGCGCAATATTGCCCGTGTCAAGACCGCCCTGGGCGCGAAGAAAGAAGGTTGATCAACGTCATGAACACCACTGAGACCCAGCTGCGCACGATCGAAGGTCGCGTCGTCAGCAACAAAATGGACAAGACCGTAACGGTGCTTGTCGAGCGGCAGGTCAAGCATCCGCTCTATGGCAAGTACATCCGCCGCTCCAGCAAGCTGCACGCTCATGACGACACCAATGTGTGTCGTGAAGGCGATGTGGTTCGCGTGACCGAGTGCCGGCCCATCTCGAAATCCAAGAACTGGCGCGTGGTGGAAATTGTCACCCGCGCAGGCGAATAACCGGAGGGACCGACCATGATCCAGATGCAGTCCCATCTCCAGGCCGCCGACAACAGCGGCGCGCGCGAACTGATGTGCATCAAGGTGCTCGGCGGCTCGAAGCGTCGTTACGCGCACATCGGCGACATCATCAAGGTGTCGGTGAAGGAAGCGATTCCGCGCGGCAAGGTCAAGAAGGGCGAGGTTTACGACGCCGTCGTCGTGCGCACCCGTTCCGGCGTCCGTCGTCCGGACGGCTCGCTGATCCGCTTCGACGGCAATGCTGCTGTGCTGCTCAACAACAAGCACGAGCCGATCGGTACGCGCATCTTCGGGCCAGTGACCCGGGAGCTGCGGTCCGAAAAGTTCATGAAGATCGTGTCGCTCGCTCCCGAAGTGCTGTGAGCGCGAGGAAGAAACTATGAACCGTATTCGCAAGGGCGATCAGATCATCGTGACCGCCGGTAAAAACAAGGGCCTCAAGGGCGAGGTTCTGCGTGTGGATGGAGATCGGGTTTTCGTGCAAAACGTCAACCTGATCAAGCGCCACACCAAGGGCAATCCGCAGGCCGGTCAGGCGGGCGGCATTATCGAGCGCGAAGCCTCGATTCACACGTCCAATGTGATGCCATTCAATCCCGCTTCCGGTAAGGGTGAGCGGGTCGGTTACAAGGTGCTCGAGGATGGACGCAAAGTGCGTGTGTTCCGCTCGAGCGGTGAGGCGATCGACGCCTAAGGAATGCAGCGATGAAACGGCTAGAAACGATTTACAAGGAAGAAGTGCTGCCGAAGCTCATGAAGCAGTTCGGCTACACCAATCCGATGCAGGTTCCCAGGGTAACCAAGATCACGCTCAACATGGGCGTGGGCGAGGCCGTGGGCAACAAGAAGGTTCTGGAGAACGCGGTCGCCGACATGGCGAAGGTTGCCGGCCAGAAGCCGATCATCACCCATGCGCGGGTCTCGGTCGCCAGCTTCAAGATCCGCGACGGTTGGCCGATCGGTTGCAAGGTGACTCTGCGTCGCAACAAGATGTACGAGTTCCTTGATCGCCTGATCAACATCTCGTTGCCCCGGGTCCGCGATTTCCGCGGCGTGTCGGCCAAGTCGTTCGACGGCCGCGGCAATTTCAACATGGGTGTGAAAGAGCAGATCATCTTCCCCGAGATCGACTTCGACCAGGTCGATGCGATTCGCGGCATGGATATCGCAATCACCACCACCGCCAAGACCGACGCGGAAGCGAGGGCGCTGCTCGAAGCGTTCCGCTTTCCGTTCCGTAACTGAGTTCAAGAGATATCCCATGGCCAAGACCTGCATGATCAATCGCGAAGCGAAGCGCGCCAAGCTGGTAAAGAAGCACGCCGAGAAGCGCGAGGCGCTGAAGAAAATCATCATCAGCAGCGAAGCAAGCTACGAGGAGAAGATTCAGGCCTCCGAGAAGCTGCAGAAGCTGCCGCGCGATTCCAGCCCGGTGCGCCAGCGTAACCGCTGCCAGCTGTCCGGCCGCTCGCGCGGCGTCTATCGCAAGTTCGGCCTGGGCCGCAACAAGCTGCGCGAAGCAACCATGCGCGGCGATGTCCCTGGTCTGCGCAAGGCCTCGTGGTAAATCACGCGGCCGGGATTGGAGATTCGGGAATCGGGATTCGCAAGAGCAGCAGCTCCCAGATCCCCGCTTCTACGAATTTCCAGTCCGGAGTCCTCAATTCCCAATCCCCGCTCTGAGCGGATATCGGTGCTACTCACAGAAGGTTTCATAAAATGAGCATGACTGATCCCATCGCCGACATGCTGGTGCGTATCAAGAACGCACTGGCGGTAGGCAAGCCGACGGTTTCGATGCCGTCCTCGAAAACCAAGATCGCGATCGCCCAGGTGCTGCAGGCCGAAGGCTATATCGGCGAGGTTCGCGTTCTGGGCGAAGGCCCGAAGCCGACCCTGGAAATCGTCCTGAAGTACTACCAGGGCAAGCCGGTCATCGAACGGCTCAAGCGCGTCTCGCGCCCGGGTCTTCGGCATTATCGTGGCGCCGAAGCACTTCCCAAGGTTCTGGGTGGTCTGGGTGTGGCCATCGTTTCCACGTCCAAGGGCATCATGACCGACCGCGCCGCACGCCAGAATGGCGTCGGTGGCGAAGTCATCTGTCACGTGGCCTGAGGCAAGGAGTCGCAGATATGTCCCGCGTTGCCAAAATGCCCGTCGAACTGCCCAAGGGCGTCGACATTCAAGTCACTGAAGAGCTCATCACCGTCAAGGGCCCCAAGGGCTCGCTCAGCATGGCCAACCCGGCTGGCGTCGATATGACGCTGGAAGGAAGCGTGGCCAGCTTCGCCGCGCAGGCGCCAGCAAACCTGCCGATGGCCGGAACGCTTCGCGCGATCGTCGCCAATATGGTGCACGGCGTGAATGTCGGCTTCGAGCGCAAGCTGGAGCTGGTTGGCGTCGGTTATCGCGCCAGCATGGCTGGCTCTGATCTGAACCTGAGCCTGGGTTTCTCGCACCCGGTGGTGTTCAAGGCGCCCAGCGGCGTCAGCATCGAGACGCCGACCCAGACCGAAGTTCTGGTGAAGGGAACCGACAAGCAGCTGGTCGGCCAGGTTGCCGCCAAGATCCGTTCGTTCCGTCCGCCCGAGCCTTACAAGGGCAAGGGTGTGCGTTACGCCGGCGAAAAGATCAACATGAAGGAAGCCAAGAAGGCCTGATAAAAGGTTCGCCTGTGCGACCGGTGTCGGTCGTGCCCATCAGATCAGTCTTGAGCTTTCGAGGATAGCGAAATGGAAAAGAGAATCGCCCGTCTGCGCCGAGCAAAGTCGACCCGCTCGCACATCCGTCGTCTGGATGTCCCGCGTTTGTCGGTCCTGCGTACCGGCCAGCATATTTACGCGCAAGTGTTCACCGCCGATGGCGCAAAGGTTCTGGCCTCGGCGTCGACCACGCAGACCGATGTCCGTGAGGGCCTGAAAAGCCTGAACGACATCAACGCCGCTGCGCGAGTCGGCAAGATTGTCGCCGAGCGTGCCCGTGCCGTCGGTATCGAGACCGTGGCGTTCGATCGCTCCGGGTATCGCTACCACGGCCGTATCAAGGCGCTTGCCGATGCCGCCCGCGAGGGTGGTCTGAAGTTCTGATCCGCGCGCAGCGTCTCTTGGCGACGTGCTGAACAGATGGCACCCAGGTGCCGATTTAAACGCGACTAGTTGCTTACAACCATAAGCGGCCAATGTGCCGTAAGTAGAGGATTAAAATGAATTATTCCGATCGCGATAACGGCGACGGCCTGCTGGAAAAGCTGGTCGCCGTCAATCGAGTGGCAAAGACCGTCAAGGGCGGTCGTCAGTTCACCTTCACCGCGCTGACCGTGGTCGGCGATGGCGCCGGCAAGGTCGGTTTCGGCTATGGCAAGGCCCGCGAAGTGCCGGTCGCCATCCAGAAATCGATGGAGCGTGCCCGTCGCGACATGATCAACGTCGACCTGAATACCGGTACGCTCTGGCATCCGGTCAAGGCGCACCATGGTGCAGCCAAGGTCTACATGCAGCCGGCCTCCGAGGGTACCGGCGTGATCGCTGGCGGCGCCATGCGCGCCGTGTTCGAGGCGGTTGGGGTCAAGAACGTGCTGGCCAAGGCCATTGGTTCGCGCAATCCGATCAACCTGGTTCGCGCCACGCTCAAGGGCCTGAGCGCGATGCAGTCGCCGGAACAGATTGCCAGCAAGCGCGGCAAGTCGGTCGAGGAGGTCTACCATGCCAAGTAATACGAACGGCGGCACCGTCAAGGTGCGCCTGGTCAAGGGACTCGCCGGCTGCAAATGGCGCCATCGGCTTTCGGTGCAGGCGCTCGGCCTGCGCAAGATCGATGATGTCCGGGAACTGATGGACAGCCCCAGCGTTCGCGGCCTGATCAATCAGGTCAGCTATCTCGTTCGCGTCGAAAACTGATCGCGAACCAAGGAGAATCACCATGCGTTTGAATACTCTCAAGCCGGCAGAAGGCGCGCATACCGACCGCAAGCGTGTCGGTCGCGGTATTGGTTCGGGTCTCGGCAAGACCTGCGGTCGTGGTCACAAGGGCCAGTTCGCTCGCTCGGGCAAGGGCAAGGTCAAGGCCGGTTTCGAAGGCGGTCAGATGCCGCTGTACCGCCGCCTGCCCAAGGTAGGCTTCCACTCGGCGGTCGCCAGAGACACGGCCGAAGTGTTGCTGTACATGCTGGAAAAGCTGGATGCCGACACCATCGATTTCGCCGCGCTGCGCGCCGCCAAGCTGGTTCCGTCGACCGCCAAGCAGGCGAAGATCGTCAAGAAGGGCGAGATCACCCGGAAAATCACCGTCAAGGGCGTTTTGATCACTGCCGGTGCCAAGGCGGCGATCGAAGCCGCCGGCGGGACAGTGGAGTAATCGGTGGCGACTGCTCCCACAAATGCGGCTGGCCTCCTGGGCGGTCTCGGCAAGCTGACCGAGCTTCGCCAGCGCCTGCTGTTCGTGCTCGGCGCGCTGCTGGTCTATCGCTTCGGCACCTATATTCCGGTGCCGGGCGTCAATCCCGCGGCGATGGTGCAGCTGATGGAGCAGCAGAGCGGCACCATCGTGGACATGTTCAACATGTTCTCGGGTGGCGCGCTCGAGCGCTTCAGCCTGTTCGCGCTCAATGTCATCCCGTACATTTCGGCGTCGATCATCATCCAGCTGTGCTCGCAGATCTTTCCGAGCCTGCAGGCCATCCGCAAGGAAGGCGAGTCCGGCCGCCGCAAGCTCAATCAGTGGACCCGCTACGGCACCGTGTTCCTGGCCGCCTTTCAGGCCATGGGCGTTGCCATCGCGCTTCAGTCGCAAGGCGCTGGCGGCGGGCTGCAGGTGGTGTACAGCCCCGGCCCCGGATTCGTGATGACTGCGGTCATCTCGCTGACCGCCGGTACGATGTTCCTGATGTGGCTGGGCGAGCAGATCACCGAGCGCGGTGTCGGCAACGGCATTTCGCTGATCATCTTCGCGGGTATCGTCGCCGGCTTGCCCGGGGCGGTCATCGGCACACTTGAGCTGGTCGGCAACGGCGAGCTGAACATGCTGGTCGTGCTGGTGATCTTCGTGCTGATCCTCGCGGTCACCTACTTCGTGGTGTTTGTCGAGCGCGGTCAGCGTCGGATCACGGTGAATTATGCCCGTCGTCAGGGCGGTCGCCAGGCCTACATGAACCAGAGCTCGCACCTGCCGCTGAAGATCAACATGGCGGGCGTGATCCCGGCGATTTTCGCCTCCAGCATGATCATGTTTCCGGCCACCGCAGCCACCTGGTTCAGCGATGCCGGGCAGCTCAACTGGATGCAGCGCGCAGCCCAGGCGCTTTCGCCGGGCGAACCCCTTTACATGCTGCTGTATGGCGGTATGATAGCGGGCTTCGCGTTTTTCTATACCGCCCTGGTATTCAACTCCCAGGAAACGGCGGACAACCTGAAGAAATCCGGTGCGCTCATTCCGGGGATCAGGCCGGGGCGGGCGACCGCCGAGTACGTCGATGGCGTACTGACCCGGCTGACGACGGCAGGCGCCATCTATCTGGTCGCAGTGTGTCTGCTGCCGGAAGTGCTGAGAAACCAATACGCGGTGCCGTTCTATTTCGGCGGCACCTCTCTGCTTATCGTGGTCGTGGTGGTGATGGATTTCACCGCTCAGATTCAGGCCCATCTGATGTCGCATCAGTACGAAGGGCTCCTGAAGAAGGCCAACCTGAAGGGCGGTTCACGCGGCGGCTTCGCGCGGTGAACGCTTCATCCGCTCGATCCTGCTGAAGGGTCGAGTGGGTGAGCAACGCTGGAGCATGGGCACCACTCCCCATGCCGGGGTTCCCGGGTTCACGCCCGGGGGCTTCTACATAATCCGAAGCCTTGGTATAATTTCCGATTCACTGCGCTGAATCACGTTTTTGGAGAACGCCTCATGGCGCGCATTGCGGGTGTCAATCTCCCCGTCCACAAGCATGTGTGGGTGGGACTTCAGAGCATTTATGGTATTGGCCGGACCCGGTCGCAGAAGATCTGCGAACTGGCCGGCGTTCAGCCCAGCACGAAGGTTCGCGATCTCAGCGAGCCGGAAGTTGAGGCGATCCGCGCCGAGATTGGCAAGTTCATCGTCGAGGGCGACCTTCGCCGCGAAGTGGGCATGTCGATCAAGCGTCTGATGGACCTGGGCTGCTACCGGGGCCTGCGTCATCGTCGCGGCCTGCCAGTGCGCGGCCAGCGCACCCGCACCAACGCCCGCACCCGCAAGGGTCCGCGTCGGCCGATCAAGAAGTAAGGAGCTGTCAGGATGAGCAAGCCGGCCGCCGGTAAAACGAGGAAAAAGATCAAGCGCGTCGTCACCGACGGCATCGCGCATGTTCAAGCCTCGTTCAATAACACCATCATCACGATCACCGATCGGCAGGGCAATGCCCTGTCGTGGGCAACCTCGGGCGGAGCAGGCTTTCGCGGATCGCGCAAGTCGACCCCGTTCGCGGCGCAGGTCGCCGCAGAGCGCGCCGGCAAGGCCGCCCAGGACTATGGCGTCAAGACCCTCGAAGTGCGGGTCAAGGGCCCGGGTCCGGGGCGCGAGTCCGCTGTGCGGTCGCTCAACAACATCGGCTACAAGATCATCAACATCATCGACGTGACGCCGATTCCGCACAACGGTTGCCGTCCCCCCAAAAAGCGGCGCGTGTAAGCGACGCGTCCGAGGAGCTTAACAATCATGGCCCGTTACATTGGTCCCACCTGCAAGCTTGCCCGCCGCGAAGGCGCCGATCTGAGCCTCAAGAGCCCGGCTCGTGCGGTCGATTCCAAGTGCAAGCTCGATCAGCGCCCCGGCCAGCATGGCAACCCGCGTCGCGCCAAGTTGTCCGACTACGCCACCCAGCTTCGCGAGAAGCAGAAGGTCAAGCGCATTTATGGACTGCTCGAACGGCAGTTCCGCAACTACTACAAGAAAGCCTCCGGCCGCAAGGGCAACACCGGCGAAACGCTGCTTCAGCTGCTTGAATCGCGTCTCGACAACGTTGTCTACCGCATGGGCTTCGCAGTGACGCGTGCTCAGGCACGTCAGCTCGTTTCCCACCGCGGCGTCAGCGTCAACGGCAAGATCGTCAACCTGCCTTCGTATCAGATTCAGGCCGGCGATGCCGTGGAACTGACCGAGCGCGCCCGCCAGCAGCTTCGTGTCCGCGAGTCGGTCACCCTGTCGCAGGAAATGGATCTGGCCCCGTCGTGGGTCGAGGTCGACCCGGTCAAGTTTTCGGGCGTGTTCAAGGCGGTCCCCGATCGCGCCGATCTGCCCTCGGATATCAACGAGGCACTGATCGTCGAACTCTACTCGAAGTAATCACAAGAGGTCTTTCCATGACGGTTTCCGCCATCCAGATGCTCCGCCCGCGTGGCGTAGGCATCGAACGCGTCAGCGCCAATCGCGCCAAGGTGGTGATCGAGCCGCTCGAGCGCGGCTACGGTCATACGCTGGGCAACGCCCTGCGTCGCGTGTTGCTGTCCTCGATTCCCGGTTACGCGATCACCGAGGTCGAGATCGACGGCGTGCTGCACGAATACACCACGGTCGAGGGTCTGCAGGAGGATGTCATCGATGTCCTGCTCAACCTCAAGGACGTGGCGATTCGCATGCACAGCGTCGATCGCACCACGTTGAGCCTGGTCAAGCAGGGCCCGGGCGTGGTGACGGCCGGCGATATCCAGGTCGATCACAACGTCGAGATCATCAATCCCGAACATGTGATCTGTCACCTGACCAAGGGCACCAGCCTCAACATGCGGCTGAAGATCGAGCGCGGCCTGGGCTATCAGCCGGCCACCTCGCGTCGTCCGCCTGAAGAAGAGACCCGGGCGATCGGGCGCCTGATGCTTGACGCCTCGTTCTGCCCGGTCACCCGGGTGGCGTATGCCGTCGAAGCCGCCCGCGTCGAGCAGCGTACCGACCTCGACAAGCTGGTGCTCGACATCGAGACCAACGGCACCATCGACGCCGAGGAGGCCGTGCGCACGGCGGCCGATATTCTGGCCGATCAGCTTTCGGTGTTCGGCGACTTCAGCCAGCGCGATCGCGGCACCAGCCAGAAGGACAGCATGCCGGGAGTCGATCCGGTGCTGCTGCGTCCGATCGACGATCTGGAGCTGACGGTGCGTTCGGCCAACTGCCTGAAGGCCGAGAACATCTACTACGTCGGCGATCTGATCCAGCGCACCGAGGTGGAGTTGCTCAAGACGCCGAATCTGGGCAAAAAGTCGCTCACCGAAATCAAGGAAGTGCTCGCTCAGCGTGGCCTTTCTCTGGGAATGAAGCTGGAAAGCTGGCCGCCGGCCGGTTTGCAGCAGGGCATGTTGGGCTGATCCACGCACCCGCGTCGTTCAGCCGGACATCGAGATAATTTGAAGGAACCACGACCATGCGCCACCGCAAATCCGGACGCAAGTTCAGCCGCACCAGCGCACATCGCGAAGCGATGTTCCGCAACATGGCTGCTTCGCTGATCAAGCACGAACTCATCCAGACCACGCTGCCCAAGGCCAAAGAGCTGCGTCGCGTCGCCGAGCCCCTGATCACCATGGGCAAGAAGGACGGCGTTGCCAATCGCCGCCTGGCGTTCTCGCGTCTGCGCGACAAGCAGGCCGTCGGCAAGCTCTTCGTCGAACTCGGCCCGCGTTACCGCGAGCGTCCCGGCGGCTACCTGCGCATCCTCAAGTGCGGCTTCCGTCCCGGCGACAACGCGCCGATGGCGTATGTCGAGCTGGTCGATCGCCCGCAGGCCGAGGCTGCCGAAGCCAGCGCCGGTTGAGTCGCCTGCGTTGCGATACGAGAAGCCCCGGCTCGCCGGGGCTTTTTCGTTTTGCGGCGACAGCGGCCTTGCGCGGGACGCCTCGACACGGCGGAAAAGTAGCGCGCGGCTTCGTGTCTCCCGACGGCGGTACGGTTCGATCGACCGGGCTCGGTCGTGCCGAAAACGGTTTAGACTTGGTGCCGGTTAGAGAGGTGTGGCAGTAATGCAACTGAATCCCTTGGTCTGGTCGTTTCGTCAACAGTATCTGCTGGGCATGGTCATCTGCGCGGCGCTGGTGGGTTATGCCCTGTACGCCCAGCATGTGCTGGGCCTGGAGCCTTGCCCGCTGTGCGTGTTTCAGCGGGTGGCGTTCATGGCGCTGGCGGTCGCGTTCGCGCTTGGCGCGCTGCACAATCCGGTTTCGCGCATCGCGCGCGCGGTCTACGGCGTGCTGGTGGCGCTGGCCGGCGGCGCTGGGATCGGCATCGCCGCGCGACACGTCTGGCTGCAATCCTTGCCGGCCGACGAGGTGCCCGCCTGCGGGCCTGGCCTGGATTATCTGATGGAGGCCTTTCCGCTGCAGGACATGCTTGCCCGGGTGTTCCGTGGCTCCGGCGAGTGCGCCGAAATTGACTGGACGTTTCTCGGTCTGTCGATGCCGGCGTGGAATCTCATCGTCTACAGCCTGTTCGTGGTCGGGGGACTGTGGGCCGCGTTCCGTCGCCGCAGCTGATCGGCCGGATCGCTCTCCATGTTCCGCCGCAGCGACCGGTCGGCGGGTTTGCCGAAAGCCCGCCAGACGCGGCCAACGACGGCGATTGGGCCGGAACTGCGATAAACCGCGTACGTTCGGGATACCCACGCGCTTGCACTTCGTGTCCGCTATGGCATGATTGTGCGATGCAACGTAATCCGTCACGCCCAACCCGTTCCAACGAGGCCGATCTTCAGCCGGTGTCCCTGGCCGAAGGCTGGTCGCCCGATTCCTGGCGCGCCCGGCAGGCGCTGCAACAGCCCACCTACACCGATCCCGAGCGACTGGACTCGGCACTCGATGAGTTGCGCAAGCTGCCGCCGCTGGTCACCTCGTGGGAAATCTTCGCGCTCAAGCGCCAGTTGGCCGAGGCTCAGGCCGGTGAGCGCTTCGTGCTGCAGGGCGGCGATTGCGCCGAGAGTTTTGGCGACTGTGAATCGGGGCTGATTTCCAACCGCCTCAAGGTGCTGTTGCAGATGAGCCTGCTGCTGGTGCACGGCCTGCGCCGCCCGGTGGTGCGCGTGGGTCGGTTCGCCGGCCAGTACGCCAAGCCGCGTTCGGCCGATACCGAAACCTTCGATGGCGTCACCCTGCCGAGCTATCGCGGCGACTTCATCAACCAGCCCGAGTTCACCGAAGCCGCCCGCGTGCCCGATCCGCGCCGGATGATCAAGGGCCACGCCCGCTCGGCGATGACCATGAACTTCGTGCGCTCGCTGATCGACGGTGGTTTCGCCGACCTGCATCACCCGGAATACTGGGATCTCGGCTGGGTTGGCCATTCGCCGCTGGCTTCGGAATACCAGAAGATGGTCGGCGCCATCGGCGATGCCGTGCGCTTCATGGAAACGTTGTCCGGCGAGCAGGTTCATAACCTCAATCGGGTCGATTTCTTCACCTCGCACGAAGCCTTGCTGCTGCCCTACGAAGAATCGCTGACTCGCGAAGTGCCGCGTCAGTGGGGCTGGTTCAACATGTCTACGCATTTCCCGTGGATCGGCATGCGCACGGCGGCGCTCGATGGCGCCCACGTCGAGTATTTCCGGGGCATTCGCAATCCGGTCGCGGTGAAGATCGGCCCCAGCGTGACGCCCGAAGTGTTGCTGCCGCTCATCGACACGCTCAACCCCACCGATGAGCCGGGCCGGCTGACCCTGATTCACCGCATGGGCGCCGCGCACATCGCTGAAAAGCTGCCGCCATTGCTCGAAGCGGTCAAGCGGGCCGGTCGTCGCGTGCTGTGGATCGCCGACCCGATGCACGGCAACACCGAAAGCACCAGCAACGGGTTCAAGACCCGGCGCTTCGCCAACATTCACCGCGAGCTGGAACTGGCCTTCGACGTGCACGCCGCAGCCGGTACCCGGCTGGGTGGCGTACATCTGGAGCTGACCGGCGAAAACGTCACCGAGTGCCTGGGCGGCGCCCGGGAGCTGACCGAAACCGACCTGGAGCGCGCCTACCGCACCACGGTCGACCCACGGCTGAACTACGAGCAATCGCTGGAAATCGCCATGCTGATCGTGCGCAAGCATCAGCAGTTGGCGCAACCGGCCAACGCCTGAGTTCCAGTTTCAGGCCAGCCAGCGCGTAGCCCGGCACGAGCGCAGCGAATGCCGGGACCGCCGGATGCAAAGGCCCTCACGATAGCTGATTCCTTCCGAACCAAGTGAGCGGCCGAGCCCCGATCACTCGACCAGCGTTGGCCTGAACGACGGCCTCAGCCGGACATCCGCCGCCTGCTCGAAGCCGTGGGCGATTCGAATCAGCGCCGGCTCGCTCCAGGCTCCCGCCATGAACACGATGCCGACCGGCAATCCATCGACGTCGCCGGCCGGGACGGTGATGCTGGGGTAGCCGGCAACTGCCGCCGCGCCGTAGCCGGCACCCAGGAAGTGATCCCCGTTGACCGGATCGATCGGCCATGCCGGTGCCACGGCCGGCGTCAGCAGGGCGTCCAGACGGTGCTCCGCCAGTGCCGCATCGATGCCCTCCGGCCCGGCCAGCCGGCGCGCGTCGGCGTGCGCTTGCCGGTAGGCTTCCTCGCTGAGCGGCCCCATGCCGGCGGCCCGCTCGAACAACTCCTGACCAAACCAGCGCAGCTCGGTGTCGGCTTCGCGGGTATTGAACGCGATCAGCGCGTCCAGGGTGCGCACGGGCGCGGCGCTGGCCTCCAGCCAGGCTTCCAGCGCCGGCCTGAACTCGTACAGCAGCACCTGAAATGACGGCGCGCCAAACTGGCCGTGGGTCGGCAGGTCGGCCGGGTCGATGATCTCCGCTCCGGCCTCGCGCAGCGTGCGAATCGCACGTTCGATGATGGCGTCGACGCCGGAATGAAAGCCCATCGCTCGCCGCATGACGCCGATGCGGGCGCCGCGCAGTGCGCTGCTGTCGCCGGCGGTCAATGCCAGTGGGGCCAGCGGGTGCCGGTCGGCCGGATCGCTGGCCGGGTCGGCCGGATCGCTGCCGGCCATGGCGACCAGCAGGGCAGCGGCATCGGCTACGGTGGTGGCCATTGGCCCGGCGGTGTCCTGGCTGGGCGAAATCGGGATGATGCCCTGCCGGCTGACCCGGCCCACCGTCGGCTTGATGCCCACCACGCCATTGACCGCCGAGGGGCAGATCACCGAGCCATTGGTTTCGGTGCCCACCGCAAGCGGCGCCAGGCCGGCGGCGACAGCCACCGCCGAGCCCGCGCTCGAGCCGCAGGGGCTGCGATCGAGCACATGTGGGTTACGGGTCTGCCCGCCGCGCGCGCTCCAGCCGCTGGCGGAGCGGGTGGATCGGAAGTTGGCCCACTCGCTGAGATTGGTCTTTCCAAGGATCACCGCGCCGGCAGCGCGCAGCCGCTGAACCAGATGGGCATCGCGCTCGGGGCGATGCTCGGCCAGCGCCAGCGATCCGGCCGAGTTCACCATCCCGGTCGCGTCGATATTGTCCTTGAGCAGCACCGGGATGCCGTGCAGCGGCCCACGCAGCCGGCCCTGGGCGCGCTCGGCGTCGAGCCGTCGGGAATCGTCGAGGGCGTCAGGATTGACTTCGATCACCGCCGACAGACGCGGCCCGGCCCGGTCGAGCGCGTCGATGCGGTCGAGGTAGCCCTGCACGACCTGCTCGCTGGTGAACCAGCCTTCGGCAAGGCCGCCGGCGATCATCGTCACGCCGGCATCGGCCAGATCGGGCAGGGCTGTCGTCGCGCTGTCGCTCTGGTCGGCGGCCTGTTCGGCGGTGCAGCCGGACAGCATCAGCAGCAGCGGGATGATGGGGCGCAGTGCGCGCATGGTCGACGCTCCGTTGGGCGAGCGCACAGCGTACTTCAGTCGCCCGGACCCCGCTTCCGGCGAGACTTCAAACCCGCCCACTGGGCGAAAGGCAGGCGGTCAGCGCATCGTTTCCGGGTGCGCCAAGGGCGCAGGGGCAGGGCAGAATCCGCACTGCCAAGGCCGCGCCTGGTGAGCAGAGCAGTCGGCAAGCGGCCCCCGACTGGGTTACCCTCCACGGTTTGCCGAATGGGAGCTTGCCATGTCGTGTCGCCTCAGCCGCCTCGCCCTGTCCCTGGTCGTGTTCGCCGCCATCGCGCCGGCCGGCTACGCCGATGAATTCGACGACGCGGCCCGGCGGATCGCGCAGACCGCACTGATTGCCGACACCCACATCGACGCGCCATATGGCTTGGAAGTCGATGGCTGGCTCGACCTGACCCAGGCCGTCGGCCGTGAGTTCGATTACCCCAAGGCCCGCGCCGGCGGGCTCGATCTGGCCTGGATGTCGATCTACACCCCGTCGGGGCTGGAGGCGACCGGCGGCAATCGCGCTGTCGCCGATCGGCTGATCGACTACATGGAAGCGCTGGTGGGACGGGCGCCGGACAAGTTCGCCATCGTCCGCTCGCCCGACGAGGCCGAGGCCGCCAAGGCCGCCGGCAAGGTGGGCCTGGCGCTGGGCATGGAAAACGGCTCGCCGATCGGCGACAGCCTCGACGGCCTGCGCCACTTCCACGCCCGCGGCGTGCGCTATGTGACGTTGGCGCACGCGCTGTCCAATGCCATTTCCGACGCGTCCTTCGACACCAATCGCCAGTGGGGCGGTCTCAGCCCGTTCGGCCGCGAGGTGGTGGCCGAAATGAACCGGCTCGGCATCTTCGTCGATGTCTCGCACCTCACCGACGACGCCATCCGCCAGGTGCTGGCGGTATCGAGCGCGCCGGTGATCGCCTCGCATTCGTCGGCACGGCATTTCACCCCCGGCTTCGAGCGCAACCTGAGCGACGAACTGATCAAGGCCATTGCCGCCAAGGGCGGCGTGGTGCACATCAATTTCGGCTCGGCGTTTCTCACCCAGGCCGCCAATGCCTATTTCGACGCCAGCCGCGCCGCGCGCACCGCCTGGCAAGCGGAAAACCCGGACGCCGATGCCAGCGCCCTGGCGGCCTTCGAGGCCGACTACCGCGCGGCCAACCCATATCCCTTCGCGACCACGGCGGATGTCGCCGATCACATCGAGCACGTCATCGCCCTGGCCGGCATCGACCACGTGGGTTTGGGCTCCGACTACGACGGCGTTGGCGACTCGTTGCCCACCGGCCTGAAGACCGTCGCCGACTTCCCCAACCTCATCGCCGAACTGCTGCGCCGTGGCCACAGCCAAGCCGACATCGAAAAGATCCTCGGCGGCAATCTGCTGCGCGCCTGGCGCGAAGTGGAGCGGGTGGCGCGGCAGTAGTCGCCGCCTTTCCGCTCGCCGTTGCCGTCGCCGTCGTCAAGGCGAGCCCTCGGCGCTGTCGAAAACGCGAGGGATGTGAGTCGGGTGATGTCGCCAGTGTCGGCAACTGCCGGCCGTCGGCGGCGCGGGCACCCGGGTTCGAGCTGTCCGAACTGCCGACCCCGGTCATGCCCCGCCTGTGGGGCACTGCTCGAACACCAGACGCCTTCCGCTGATGCATTACGGCGGACGTGTCGAACTCAGGGATTGGCACCGTCAACCACCCGGCTGCCCGGAACCGGCGTGATTGGCCGCGACCCGCCGTAAATACATCCATGTAGGCTCGACGTCGGCATCCATGCCGCCGACGGTCGCAGTCAACCGCACCGGCCCCAGGCCTGGTTGCATTGGCTGACAACAGGGCAGGGTCATCGCGGCCTGCGGAAGTCTCGAATTGCGCGCATGGAGCGGTGAACGGTTTGAGCTTATATCCCCTGACCACCCTCTGGTTGCCCCAAGTGACCGGTCCGCTGAGCGGTCCAGAGGTCAACCCTCGTTTGGCGTCAAACAGAATCTAGGTTATGGACGTCTTCAGCCGGGAACAGTCCAAGGCCCGCGATAGCGGCATGCGCCGCCGCGGGATCGTCTGCGAAGAAAACCACAGCCAGGTCTTTTCCGGCGCGCGAGCAGCACACGTACAGCAGACGTCGTGTGCGGTCGAAAGTTGTTTCGTTGCCCTCACGCATGTTGGTCTGGTCCGTATCGGAAGGCGGCGTGATGCCGAAGAGCTTCCCGTATGAGAACTGGTTATGGCGGCCTTCCTCGTCATCGAGAACTGTCAGGACACGGCTGAACTCGGCCCCCTTGACCCCCTGATGCGTCTCGAAAGGCGACTGCTCCTCAATGTAGGTCCGGTAGCCCCAAAGTTCCTTCATCGGAGTGTGAAGCAGCTTCTGCAAAGCTGCCGCGTCGCCGGAGTCCGTAGGCGGAACGGATGCGTTGTATTCGGCCATCGCGGTCAGAAGGCGATCATCCAGTCTGAACATTCTGCCGTCCCGAAGATGCCTCAGTGCCTCGAACGCAGCGATGGTTGAGGTCGCGCCACATGCCTCTGCGAGGGTCTTCACCCTTTCGTCTAGCTCCGTGAGGATCGTCGGCAGCGCGTTCGCGCGTGCGTGCTCGCGCTGAAGAGACGGAGCGAAGCGACGCAACAAATTCATCACCTCGAACTGATCCTCAGCTCCATTGGCCTGGATTAGCGGCATCAGAAACTTCAGGAAAGGTTGTACCGACCAATGCGATCCCTCATCGAATCCATCCTTCAACCCTTCAGATGTTCTGTCGTGGAAGGCCTGGTAGAGACCGCCAAAGCCGAGACGGCTGGCGGCCATGCGGTGCGCGATCACCAACACCTTCACATCGGCCTCTGGCTCATCGCTGAGCCAGAAGGGATCGGCATGTTGATCAGCTAGCCATTGGCGAGCGGCAGCCAACCGCCCGCTCCGGTCATCTTTGGGAACGACCAGAAGTTTTGCTGTGCCTTGAACGGGCTTTCGCTCTTCTCCAACAAGTTCAGTCTTGCCGCCCGTTTGGGTCAGACCGTCGCCGCCGGCTCTGATGTTATTGATGACGTTCAGGACTGCCACAGGACACCGAAAGTTTTCCGGCTTTTCGATGGGCTTCCATCCAGGGAGAGGTTCTATCGCGCCCTCGCCCGTGGAGTAAATCTTCTGCATCGGGTCGCCGATGAAGCCGAGGCAGAACTTCGAGCCCAGCGCTGCCGATATTTCCTTGAGCGCCTCAACCACGTTCGGAGCCGTGTCCTGGCTCTCGTCCACGAAAACGAACGGGAATTTCTGACCGACAACCCTGGCGATGAGAGGTTGAGATCGGATGAGCTCGGTCGACAGTCTGATCACATCATCATGCCCCAGGATCCCTTTGGGGTAGTCACTCCCGACGCCGTAGGTGAAACGGTCAACAGAGACAATCTTCAGCTTCTGCTCGCGGTAGCGTTCGATGTCGGCCGCAGCCTGAACCCGAGTGTTCTCCCGCGTCCGGTTCGTGAAGGCTGCGATCTTCGCTTCAGTGTCGGCGATCTTCTGATCGAGCCGGCGATCCACCGAGCTCGCGATGTCTGCCTGAAAAGGCTTGAGGGCGGTCCAGAGAAAGCTGTGAATGGTCGAGACGTGGAAGAGCGGATCGTTCCCGACGTCGCCCCATATCTCGCCGACAGCGACCTCGGTGTAGGTGATGCAGGCAATCTTCTTTGCCCGTTGGCGAAGGTAGGGTCCGCGTGTTTTTCGTAGGTGATCGAGTGCCTTGACGATCGAAGTGGTTTTCCCCGAGCCCGCGCCCGAGACCATGACGAAGCCAGTTGTCATCGACCGCCCCAATAGAGCCATTCCGGGATCGCCGTAATGGAGCCAGCCGATGATCGGCGTAAAGGAGCCACTCCCGGATCGCCTTAAACGATCCACTTCCGGATCGGCATAAAGGAGCCACATCGGCGGCCT